>JBAYZB010000148.1:0-7582 GCA_041672765.1 Gammaproteobacteria bacterium
AAACGTGGCCAAGAAGTGGACCCGTCCCATTCGGGATTGGACAGCGGCACTCAACCAGTTCGTCATTCTGTTCGGCGAGCGGGTGCCGGTTTGAAATCAGTTACACAGATTACTTGACACCCTCGGACCAAGTCCTCGATCGCTGCGGCGCAGTGTCTGCGCCCGTTTTGGTGCTGCTCGATGATGGCTCGTGCTGTCCGCAACCAACGCTCCCGCCCCTGTTCCACTGTCTGCATCAATACGGTCAGATCTGCCCCGTTTACCCACCGTTGATACGCCGTGGTCAGCTCGGGAAACAACTTCTTGCGCAGTCCTTCCAGGTTGGCGAAATAAAAATGCAGGGAGGCCGCGTTCTCATGCGCGAGCAGCGCAGGCAGAGTTGAAAGGCAATCGGCAAGGTGATCGCGCACGGCGCGTACGATCATTTCCGCTTTGGTACGCGCGACGGCCGCCAGCATGTCCTGCCAGGCGGTGCCGAGGAGTTTTTCCGCCTGCGCTTCGCCGAGTTCGTGCAACACGACCGATTCGGTCTCGCGGTTCGTCATCTCTTCCAGCGCAGAGGTCGCATCCTGAGCAAAACCGTAGCAGTGCACGGCGCGCGCCATCGCGTTTTCCTGTTTGCGCCAGCGCCATTCCTCGATCTTCTCCCAAAGCATGCGGCGTATCGAGTCGCGCCGTATGAAGATTGTCTGTGCCAGATTCGCGGCGGGCGGTGAAACCAGATCCCGCGCGAGTTCTTCGGAAGATATCAGAACGCTGAGTCCGTCACGGGACTCCTGGCGCAACAGCCGACCCACGAAAAAATGGGGCTTCGCGTATCGCCCCAGACCCGCGCTGTATATGAAGCCCTGAGGCAATAAACGGCGATTGATGCCTTCAACGTCGAAAGGATCGTATTGGCGCCCGTCGATTGGAATCGGAAGGAATGACTTCGATTCCACCTGTTGCCACAACTGCTCCCGCTCCTGAATCCAGTCCCCCAAGTCTTTCGCCGGGAGGGGGTCTTCATAGCCATACCCTTTTTCCCAGCGGTAGTACTCGCGCATCTTGAGCAGATAGATGCATAGGGTGTAATCCCGTGCGTACCGCGCGTCGGAGATATGACAGTTCTGCTGTACCGTAGCGGTCAGGTCGCGTATGTGCGCTGACATGTATTCACCTGGAAGTGGTTGCGGGGTGGCTGCAACAAGACAAAAAAATATCATAGAATGGCTCTAGGTTATTCTAACCCTAGCATGGGCGGCAGATGTTCGCTAGCGGACGGTTTCGATATGGAACGCCGGTTGACCGGCCGTATAATGCCGAACCGCAGAATGATAGTGCTTTGAGATTGATTTATAGGAGGCTCCCGGTGCGCGTTAAAAGCCGCTGGCACAACAAGGCCAAGACCCGGACGCCGCAAGAGTTGGGCTCGACTCTGGCGTTCATCGCATGGCGTATTGGCATGAATGCGGTCAAGAACATGCAGAAGGAAGGATTCGATTTTCCTTCTTATGCCGTTCAATTGCAGGTCATGGAAGAGTTCCTGCCGTTCCTGATCCAGGTGGTCGATCGGTTGGTCTACGAGCGCATGGATGAGGAGACGCGGCGGAACCTGGTGACCGCGCTGGCCCTGCATCTGGTGGACACCATGGTGGAAAACCAGGTGGATCTGCTCGGGCCGGGCGAGTACCGCGGGCCGTTGATCGAACGGCTCAATGCTCGCCTGGATGACTATGCGGCATTCTCGTTCAACGGCGAGGAACCCGGCTATCACTTTTTGCGGTACCTGGGCGAAAGGGTGGATGCGGTCTTGGCGAAGGAGGGCAACCGCTGGGTCATCGAACATATTGTCGATATCGAAGCGCCGGAGGCGGTCAAGACCATGCGCAAGGCGTTGCGCGACGTCAGCGGCCAGGGTGCCGCTGCGGCGCTTGCCAAGGAAACGGGCGAATGAACGCCTGAACCCCGGCCTGGATGGGAAGCCTAAACAAAAAGCCCCGGTGGACAACCGGGGCTTTTTGCTGTGGGTCTTGGCGGGTTACTCGTCGCCGCCGAAGGCGCCCAGCAAGTGCAAGAGACTGGTGAACAGGTTATAGATAGCGACGTATAGAGTGATGGTCGCCATGATGTAATTCGTTTCCCCGCCACGGACGATCTGGCTGGTCTCATACAGGATCAGCCCGGACATCAGCAGCACGAACATGGCGGAAACGGCCAGGGCCAGCCCGGGCAGCGAAAACACCAGCGCCCCGATGCCCGCCAGGAAGGCCACCAGGATGCCCACCATCAGAAAGCCCCCGATGAAGCTGAAATCCTTCCTGGTCGTAAGGGCATAGCCCGAAAGCCCCAGGAAGATGACACCCGTGGCGCCCATAGCGGTCATTACGATCTGCGAGCCGTTGGGCAAGGCCAGGTACAGGCTGATGATGGGGCCCAAGGTGTAGCCCATAAAGCCGGTGAGGGCGAAGACCGCGGCCAGTCCCCAGGCGCTGTTGCGCAGGGCATTCGTTAGAAACAGCAGTCCGAAATAGCCGCCCAGCACGAGCCACCAAGGGAGCGGTGCGGCGTTGGTCGCAATGGCGACCCCGGCCGTCACGGCACTGAAGATGAGCGTCATGGACAGCAGGATATAGGTATTGCGGATCAGCTTGTTCGCGGCCAGCGCGGCTTCGGCTGGCCGTGCGATTGCGCGCGGATAGGGATTCATCAAGTAACCTCCTGATCGAATTCGTTCATGGAATTATTCTGCACCATCAGACCCGTAGACTAACAGTTAGTTCACCGGGAGCCAATAATGCGTACCGTCACGATTTGCCAGGTCGCGAAAAAAAGCCTCCACTGGTCAATATAGTTGCCTTTCGGTATTCTTGATGCCCCTCCCGGAGAGGTGGCTGAGCGGTCGAAAGCGGCGGTCTTGAAAACCGTTGACCCGCGAGGGTCCGGGGGTTCGAATCCCTCCCTCTCCGCCAATCCTCAGGCATTCATTCTTCCTTCGCCGGAACCGCCGGTTTCCCTCATGTCGGTGCAGAGGCTGGGGGAGGCGGGGGGCGGCCCGGTGCCGCCCGGTTGGAAGGTGGTGGAAAACTCGCCGATTCTCCTGTTCCGGCAGTAATGTTGGGCGGACGGAATCTTCTTTTCTCCTGAACGCGAACGCTACGGCCCGCCCCCGGCGGACGGGCTTGGAAAATGGCGATCGGGTAGCGCCCTGGTGTAGGATCTGTCCGATCCCGGCACACCACGGTTGGGTCGCGCCGGTCTATTGCGGCGCGCACGAGAAGCCTTGCAGGTCGATCCGCAGGGGGGTGTCGCTCAGCCTGCTCTTGATTTCCAGCGCGGCATTTTGACGATCGATCGGTCTCACGATGTCCAATCCTGTTGTGTCGATCCGTATCCTTACGATGTTGCCGAGCGATCGCGCATAATTGGTCGCCAACTCGGTCATAGCGTCCAGGCTGGGATTGTATATATAGATGCCGCGCGCGGCGATCGTCTTCAGGGTCTCGAGATCGGAGACGGTGGTCTCGGTTGCCAGCACGACAGGAAATGCCCGATGGGTCTCTATGTCCGCGACCAGTCCATCCAGGGTGTAATGATTGGAACCTTGGTCCAAGCGGTTTTCGCCGTCACTGCTCAGGATGAACGCATGCACTGGGGTGCATTCTCCGAAAAGTCCGCTATTCGACGACTGGACCTCCCGTGGGCCGAAAAAGGCGGTACCAAGCGCGTTGTAAAGCGCGGAGGCTGTGCGAAACCGCGTGGGATCGTTAGTATCGTCCTTTTTCGGATCCGGGATGTACTTCACGGCCGCGCGGAGGGTTTCCAGATCACCGGTAAAAATGGGCGGATCGACAATGGGGTCCAGGGTTCCCTCGGCAGCGTTTCCCGACGCAGTGGTCCGATATCTGAAGTTCTGGGAGTAATCGATGACCTGTGCCTGGAAGACCTGCGGCAGGTTATCGAGAATAGCGGTATAGATTACCTCCATGGTCCGCAGAGACTCTTCCGGCATGCTGTAGGAGTAGTCCGTGATGAAGCTCAGCGAAACGAGGGGCTTGCCGGTAGCGCTGTATGTGGGATCCAGTGGCTGGGCGCCATCCGTTAACTGGGTCACCTCGATCAATTCCGGCCCTATGGGCGTGGCGCTACCGTTCTGGCAGAAAGTCGCTTCCTCCAATTCCGATCCGATGGGGGTGACGCTACTGTTCTGACAGAGAGTCGCTTCCTCCAGTAACTCCTGAAGCTCGGTTGCCGACAGCGGCGCATTGTTCTCATCCAGCGCATGCGCATATACGATCACTTCCTGCGCGTCCGTGATTTCCGTTCCGAGAGGGTGGATGCGGCCGGTTATGTTGGTCTCGGCCGGCGGAGGTGTGGTCGTACTGCTTCCACCTCCGCTGCTACTGCAACCCGCCATGATGAGCGCCAATACGATGGCAAGCAGCCGGCGTGTGTCTGGAGCAACAGGAAATGCCAACATGAGATCCTCCATGATCCCGCTCTTATTCTTGGCGGATAAGGTTTGTTGTTATCGCTACTTTATTCGTTGGGTTGTCTCTGTCGTAATACGTATAGTCCGCGCCAAGAATGCATTCAAGCCAGTGTGGGGCAGGTGCCATATGGGGCGGTGTCGGTGACTGCCGAAATCGCGGCCAGGACATCATCTCTGATCGCGAAGGCTGACTGGGGCAGCAACGGTTTCGGTACTCGGCGCGCGGGGTCGGCTACGGGTGGTCGGGCTGCGCCGGTTCCATTTGCAAATTGTAAAATACCCTATTGTTGATGTATGTTACGGTGGGCTGGCTGGAGCCAGATCAGCGTAATTAGGGAGGCGGCGTGATCAAGGTTCTCCTGGTTGATGACCACGAGTTGGTGCGTACAGGGATCAAGCGGATTCTGGAAGATGCCGAAGGGATAACCGTTGTGGGAGAGGTGGGCAGCGGGGAAGATGCACTACGTTTCATGCGGCGGCGGCGCAAACCGGATGTCGTCCTGATGGACGTGAGCATGCCGGGCATGGGAGGGCTGGAGGCGACCCGCAAGCTGCGCCGGCAATACCCAAACGTGAAAGTGATTGTGCTCACCATCCATGCCCACGAGCCGTATCCCACGCGGTTGTTGGAAGCCGGGGCGGCGGGGTATCTGACCAAGGGGTGCGCCGTCGACGAGATCATTACGGCGATTCGCGAGGTGAACGCGGGCCGCCGCTACATCGGAATGGACATCGCGCGACAGATTGCGCTCTCGTTGCTGCCGGGCGGGGAGCGTTCGCCGATCGACCGGCTGTCGCAGCGCGAACTGCAGATCCTGCTGATGGTCACTCAGGGCCTGAACACACAGGAGATTTCCGACAAGCTCTGTCTGAGCCCCAAGACCGTATGCACGTACCGGTATCGCCTCTACGAGAAGCTTGGCGCCAATAACGATGTGGAACTGACCCATCTGGTCATGCGCCACGGGATGCTGGAGAAGGCGGATTAATCGCAGCGGCTCGCCCGCCCTTTCAAACCATGTTTACCCGCCCATGTTAAGATGTGGCGCGGTTGCCTCCCTGTAGTTCAATTCGACTCTGTTTACCCTCACAGCAACGAAGGCCGTTTTGGTGTCCACTGACACCAGAGCGCTAGCGTGATTATTTGTTTATTGTTTTGTATCAATAAGTTGATAGCGGTTGCTTGGGATATTCTTTAAGTGTGCGAGACGGTCAATAGGTGGTTGACCACCAAGCTGAGAAGCAACGTTTAGAATCGTGAGCAACTTCATGAAATTTAATATTGATTGCAATCGGTGCCCTCGTCTCGTGTCCTTTCTCGCGCGGATCCGGCGTGATTATCCGGGTTATCACGGACGGCCGGTGCCATCGTTCGGGGATCCTGATCCGGATCTGCTGATCGTGGGGCTTGCCCCCGGTCTGCACGGTGCCAATGCTACGGGACGCCCCTTTACCGGCGATTATGCCGGCATATTGCTGTATAGCACGCTTTACGAATTCGGATTCAGCAGCCGGCCGGATTCCATTGCGCTGGACGATGGACTGCGCCTGTACGGTTGCCGCATCACCAACGCGGTGAAATGTGTGCCGCCGGAGAACAAGCCGTCCGGTAGCGAGGTCAATAACTGCAATGCCTATTTGCGGGCCGAACTGGAAGACCTTAGGAAGGGGGCCGTGATCCTTGCGCTCGGCACGGTTGCGCATGGTGCCGTGCTGCGCGCGTTGGGACTGCCGTTGACCGCGTACAAGTTCAGCCACGGCGCCGTCCATGCGCCGGAAAACGGCACGACGCTGGTGGATTCCTACCACTGCAGCCGCTACAACACACAGACCGGTCGCCTGACGCCCGCGATGTTCCATGAGGTCTTCCGGCAAGTCGTCCGCCTGACGGGCAGAACCGCCTGAGCCACCGCGTTTATCTCCTTGCAACCGGTATAATGGTTCCATGGGCGCGAACACGCAGAGCAACAGCACCTTCGACGCAAAAGCGTATCTGAAAACGCTTACCGGCCGTCCCGGCGTTTACCGTATGCTGAGCGCCTCGGGTGAAGTGCTGTACGTCGGCAAGGCCCGCAATCTGAAGAAGCGGGTATCGAGTTATTTCACCGGCTCGGACAACGCCAAAAAGCGCGCGCTCGTCGCGCAGATCGCCAATATCGAGGTCACCGTCACCCATACGGAAAGCGAGGCGTTGATCCTCGAGAACCACCTGATCAAGGAGCTTCAGCCCCGTTACAACGTCCTGCTGCGGGACGACAAAGGATATCCCTATATATTCCTGTCCACCGAACAGGAATTTCCCCGCCTGGCCTTCCATCGCGGCGCCAAGCGCGAGAAGGGGCGCTATTTCGGGCCTTACCCCAGCGCCTGGGCGGTGCGGGAAAGCCTGAATCTGCTGCAGAAGCTGTTCCCGGTCCGGCAATGCGAGGATGCTTTTTTCCGCAACCGCTCGCGGCCCTGTCTGCAGTATCAGATCAAGCGCTGCACGGCGCCTTGCGTCGGGCTCATTGACCAGGAGACCTATCGGGAGCACGTGCGGCACGCCAGCCTGTTTCTGGAGGGCAAGAGCCATCAGATCATCGACGAACTGGTCGAGCGCATGGAGGCCGCCTCCCAAGCCCTGAAGTTCGAGCGGGCAGCCCGTTACCGTGACCAGATCGCAGGTCTGCGCCGGTTGCAGGAGCGGCAATACGTGAGCGGCGAGTCGGGCGACCTGGACATCGTTGCCTGCGCGCTGGGCGGGGGGATGTGCTGTGTTCAGGTCTTTTATATTCGCGGGGGACGCAATCTCGGCAATCGCGCGTACTTCCCGCAGGTGCCGGAGCACGCCGACGAAGCCGAGGTGCTTGCGGCGTTCATTCCGCAATACTGCCTGGACAAGGAGGTGCCTTCCGAGGTGCTGGTCAGTCACGAGCTAAGCGATGCCGATCTGCTGGAGGACGTCCTGGGACGTCAGGCCGGACGGCGGGTGACGGTGGCGCAGCGGGTGCGCGGCGAACGCCTGCGCTGGGTACAGATGGCGGTGACCAACGCGAAGCATGCCCTTGCGGCCAGGCTGGCCAGCAAGGCGGGTATGCATAGCCGGTTCGAGGCGTTGCGGGATGCTCTCGG
>JBAYZB010000149.1:0-7568 GCA_041672765.1 Gammaproteobacteria bacterium
GGACTGCAGCGCTATCTGGCCCAGCCCACGCGCATGATCCTGCGCAACATCGAGCGCCACCCGCTCAAAAGCCTGCTCTCCGTCATCGGCATCGCCACCGCCTGCGGCATCCTGACCCTGGGCCGCTTCCAGGAAGGCGCCCTGGATTTCCTGATCCGGGTGCAGTTCGGGCTCGCCCAGCGCGACGACCTCACCGTCACCTTCATAGAGCCCACCTCCCGGCGCGCGCTGTACGAACTCGCCGCCCTGCCGGGGGTGGATCATGCGGAACCCTTCCGGGTCGCCGGCGCCGTGCTGCGTTCGGGCACCGCGAGCTACCGCACCGCGCTCCAGGGCTTCGAGGCGGGAAGCCACCTGCGCCGGGTGCTGGACGAGGAACTGCGCGTCGTCGAGCTGCCGCCCGCCGGGGTGTTGCTCAACGACTTCCTGGCGGATTATCTGGGCGCCGGTCGCGGCGACCGCATCACCGTGGAGTTTCTCGAAGGGCGGCGCGAGGTGCGCGAGGTGACGGTGGCCGGGGTCGTCCGGGAATTCACCGGCGTGGCCGCCTACATGGAACTCGACGCCCTGAACCGCCTGCTGGGCGAAGGCGACGCCATCAGCGGGGCGCTGCTCGCCGTGCAGCCGGGCTATCGCGAATCGATCATCGCCTCCTTCAACGACGTGCCGCAGGTGCTGGGCGTGACCGACCGGCTGACGGCCATCGAGAGCTTTTACGACTCCATGGCCGGCAGCGTGCTGACTCAGGCCTTCATCAGCACGCTGCTGGCCGCGAGCATCGCCTTCGGCGTGGTCTACAACAATGCCCGCATCGCCCTCACCGAGCGTTCGCGGGAACTGGCAAGCCTGCGCGTGCTGGGATTCACCCGCGGCGAGATCGCCTATATCCTGCTGGGCGAGCTGGCGCTGCTCACGGCGGCGGCGATTCCGATGGGCTTTCTCATCGGCACGGGCCTCACCTATTTCATCGTCCAGGGGGTGGAGTCGGACCTGTACCGCATCCCGCTGGTGCTCGAGCCCGGCGTCTTCGCCTTTGCCGCCACCGTGATCGCCCTCTCGGCCCTGCTCTCGGGCCTGATCGTGGCGCGCCGGCTGCGGCGGCTCGATCTGGTTGCGGTTTTGAAGACACGAGAATAAGCATGAATGAAGCGCGTCATTGGCGGCGTCGTCTGCTGCCCTATCTCATCGCCATCGCCGTCGTCCTGGGCCTGGCCTTCGCCTTCCGCCCCGTGCCGGAACTGGTGGACGCCGAACCCGTCACCCGCGGTTATCTCGCGGTCACCGTGGAGGACGAAGGCAAGACCCGGGTCATCGACCGCTACGTGGTCTCAGCCCCCCTCGCCGCCCAGACCCGGCGCATCACCCTGGAGGTCGGCGACCGGGTCGAGACCGGGCAGGTGCTGGTGACCCTGGATGCGCTGCCCTCCCCCATTCAGGATGTCCGCACCATGGCCCAGGCGCGCGCCCGGGTGGAAGCGGCGGAGGCGGCGCTGGCCACCGCCCGGGAGGAGGCCGAGGCGGCACGCAGCGCCGCGCGCTTCGCCCAGGACGAATTCCGGCGCCTGAGCCGGCTGCGCGAGCAGCGGCTGGCGGCGGCCTCCCTGGTCGATCAGGCCGAGGCCGAAGCGCAGCGCACCGCCGCCCTGCACCGTTCAGCCGAGTTCCGGGTGCGCACCGCCCGTTCCGAATTGGAGGCGGCGCGTGCCGCCTTCGCCTACGCCAGCGGCCAGGACCCGGAGGCGACCGGCGTGATCGAGCTGCGCGCGCCGGTATCCGGACAGGTGCTCGCGCGCCGCTTCGAAAGCGAGCGCGTGGTGCAGCCCGGCGAGGCGATCCTGGAGATCGGCGACCCGACGGCGCTGGAGGTGGAGGTGGAGGTGGACGTGCTGTCCGCCGACGCGGTGCGCATCGCCCCCGGGATGCGCGTGCTGTTCGAGCGCTGGGGCCACCCGGAGCCGCTGGAAGGACGGGTCAAGCACATCGAGCCCAAGGCCTTCACCAAGGTCTCCGCCTTGGGCGTGGAGGAGCAGCGCGTGTGGGTGATCGCCGACATCGTCTCTCCGCCCGAGCAGTGGACGCGGCTCGGCGACGGCTACCGCGTCAATGCCCGCTTCATCCTGTGGGAGGCGGACGACGCGCTGCGCGTGCCCACTGCGAGCCTGTTCCGCCACGCCGACGACTGGGCGGTATTCGTGGTGGAGGACGGCCGCGCCCGCCTGCGCCCGGTCCGGACCGGCCGACGCGCGGCGCTGCACACGGAAGTGGTTTCCGGCCTCGCGGCGGGCGAACTGGTGATCGTGCACCCCGGACGCGAGATCGAGGACGGCGTGCGGGTACGGCTGCGGGAACAGCCGCCCGCCGACTGAGCATGCCTCATCAGTTGGTCTGGTCGGGAAACATCACCAGATGTTCACTCTCGAGCCGCACCAGCATCCGCGCGCCGACGGGGCGGTCGAAGTGGCTGTGGGTCAGGCACAGGACCCGGGCGCCACTCGGCAGGCGCAGGGTGTACAGGTACTGCGCCCCCCGAAAGGCCTTGTCGACGATCTCCCCGGGCACGGCGGACGGATCGTCGTCGGCAACCTGCACCACATCGTCCGGGCGGACCAGCACCTCCACCCGGCAGCCCGGGCGGCATTGCTCCAGAACAGGGCCGCGGATGGTACCGATCTCCGTATCCACGTGGCGGTTGTCCGTCACCACGCCGGGCAGCAGCACGCCCTGGCCGATGAAATCCGCGACGATCCGCGCAGCGGGACGGTGGTACAGGTTGTACGCGCTGTCCCATTGTGCCAACCGTCCGGCGTGCATTACCCCGATCTCGTCGGCCATGGTGAAGGCCTCGAGCTGGTCGTGGGTGACGAGGATGCCGGTGATTCCCTCATGCTTGAGGATCTGCCGCACCTCGCGCGCCAGGGCCTCGCGCAGTTCCACGTCCAGGCTGGAAAAGGGCTCGTCGAAGAGCAGCAGCTTCGGCCGCGGCGCCAGGGCGCGGGCCAGCGCGATGCGTTGCTGCTGTCCGCCCGACAGTTGATGCGGATAGAGGCCGCCGACCTCGGGCAAGCCGACCAGCTCCAGCAGCTCCCGCACCCGGGCGCGGCGCATGTCGCGAGCCCAGCCCCGCAGCCCGAAGGCCACGTTATCGGCGATCGTAAGGTGGGGAAAGAGGGCGAAGTCCTGGAACACCATGCCCACATTGCGCTGCTCGGGTGGCAACAAACGGCCCGGCGCGCTCACCGTCTCCCCGGCCAGGGCAATGCGCCCCGCCAGCACCGGTTCAAATCCGGCGACCGCCCGCAACAGAGTCGTCTTGCCGCAGCCGCTGGGGCCCAGCAGGCAGCCGATCGCGCCTCGCTTCAGGCCGAAGGAAACATCGTGGATGACTTGGTGGTCGCGATAGGCAACGGCGATGGAATCGAGTTCAAGCAGCATGATGATGTCCGGGGCGTGAGCGGCTGATGGAACGGCTGAGCAGGATCACCGGCAGGATCCCGGCCAGGACGATGGCCAGGGCCGCGCTGGAGGCATCGGCCAGGCGCTCGTCGGAGGCGAGTTCGAAGGTGCGCACCGCCAGGGTGTTGAAGTTGAAAGGCCGCAGAATCAGGGTGGCCGGCAGTTCCTTCAGCACGTCCACAAAGACCAGCAGCAGCGCCGTGAGCAGGGTGCCGCGCATGAGCGGGGCGTGTACGCGCCATAACACCTGCCCCGGGCTGAGCCCCAGGGAGCGGGCGGCATCGTCCATCGAGGACCGGATGCGGCCAAGACCCGCCTCCACGGCATTCAGGGACACGGCGAGGAAACGCACCGCGTAGGCGAAGATGAGTGCCGCCAGGGTTCCGCTCAGCAGCAGCCCGGTGGAGATTCCGAACTGCGCGCGCAACCAGCCGTCCAGCGTGTTGTCCAGCCAGGCGAAGGGCAGCATCACCCCGACCGCGATCACGGCGCCCGGCACCGCATAGCCCATGGCGGCGACACGCACCGCGAAGGCCGTCGACCGCGCGGGATGGAGCCGCCGTCCGTAGGCCATGAACAGGGCCAGCACCAGCACCAGCAGGGATGCCATGCCCGCCACCATCAGGGTATTGAGCGTCAGCTCCACGAACTCCGCATCGACCATGCGTCCTGCCGTGGCCAGCGTCCACTGCAGCAACTGCGCGCCCGGCAGGAGAAAGCCGAAGACGATGGGCAGGCTGCAGGCCAACACGGCCCCGGCGCGCCGCCAGCCCTGCAGCCGATAGCGCGGCAGCGCCTTGTAGCGGTTGCTGGTGTGGTGGTAGCGCGCCTGCCGCCGCGACCAGCGCTCCAGCAGGATCAGGGCGAACACGAAGAGCATGAGCAGCGCGGCGAGCTGGGCCGCCGCGGCGCTGTCTCCGAGACCGAACCAGGTGCGGAAGATGCCGGTGGTGAAGGTGCTGACGCCGAAATATTGGACCGTGCCGTAATCGGCCAGGGTTTCCATGAGCGCCAGCGTCAGTCCGGTGACGATGGCCGGACGCGCCAGAGGCAGCGCCACCGTGAAGAAGCTGCGCCAGGGGCCGGCGCCCAGGGTGCGGCTCACGTCCAGCACGCAGACCGACTGTTCCAGAAACGCCGCACGGGACAGCAGATAGACATAGGGATAGAGCACCAGCGACAACATGACGACGGCGCCGCCCAGGGAGCGGACCTCCGGAAACCAGTAGTCGCCGTAGGACCAGCCGAACCAGGCGCGCAACTGACTCTGCACCGGCCCGGCGAAGTCGAGCATGCCGGTGTAGGTGTAGGCGATGATGTAGGCGGGAATCGCCATGGGCAGCAGCAGCGCCCATTCGAACAGGCGCCGCCCGGGAAACTCGCAGGTGCTGGTGAGCCAGGCCGTGGAGACGCCGAGGGTGAGCACGCCCACCGCCACGCCCGCCATGAGCAGCAGCGAGTTGCGCACGTAGTCGGCCAGCACGGTGTTGGCCAAGTGCGCCCACACTTCCGCGGAAGGGTTGAACAGGTAGCCCAGGACGACGAGCACCGGCAGCGCCAGGAGCAGCGTGAGCGCCACCACCGCCGTTTGCCAGGCGCTGACACGACGGCGCCGCCCCGTCGGGACACGGGGCGGCGCGAGGGGGATATCAGTGACAGCCGTGCTCATGATGCCGACCGGCACGGCCCAGTGGTGCGGCTCATTTCCATCCGGCTCGATCCATCAGCCGGACCGCGTCGGCGTTGCGCTCGCCCAGCTTCGCCACATTGACGCTATCGGCCTTGAACTCGCCCCAGGCCTTCAGGGTGTCGCTCCAGGCCACACCGGGCTTCACCGGATACTCGTGGTTTACCTCGGCGTACCAGCGCTGAGCCTCGTCGCTCGCCAGGAACTCCAGCAGCCGGACGGCGTTGTCCTTGTTCTTGGCCGAGCGGGTCACGCCCGCCCCGCTCACGTTCACATGGGTGCCGCGGCCATTCTGGTTCGGCCAGAAGACCGCCAGCCGCTCGGCGGCCTCGCGTTCCGCCGCATCCTCTGAATTGAGCATGCCCGCCAGGTAATAGGTGTTGGCGATGGCGATGTCGCATTGGCCGGCCGCGGCGGCCTTGATCTGGTCGCGGTCGCCACCCGTCGGCCTGCGGGCGAAGTTGGCTACGAAGCCTCGCGCCCACTCCTCCGTTTTTTCCACACCCTGCGTCGCGATCATGGAGGCCACCAGGGACTGGTTATAGATGTTGTCCGAGGAGCGGATGCAGATCCGTCCCTTCCATTGCGGTTCCGCCAGCGCCTCATAGGTGGAGAGCGTAGCGGGATCAACCTTGTCCTTCACGTACATGATGGGGCGGGCACGCAGCGAAAGCCCGAACCAGTGTCCGCTCGGGTCGCGGTAGGCCGCGGGCACGGCCTCCTCCAGGGACTGCGACTGGATCGGCTGCAGCAGGCCCAGTGCCTGCGCCCGGTGCAGGCGTCCCGCGTCCGCCGTGAACAGCACGTCCGCCGGGCTGTTGGCCGCCTCGGTTTCCAGGCGCTTGATGATCGCGTCGTCCTTGCCCGTGACCAGATTCACCTTGATGCCGGTTTTTTTCGTGAACTCCTCCAGCAACGGTTTGATCAGCTTTTCCTGGCGGGACGAATAGAGATTGACCTCGGAAGCAGCAGCGCCAGGCTGCGCCAGGACGGCAAGCAGCAGCGCGAGCGCAAGACGTTGGAAGGAAACTGCACGCATGACGGTATCCCCTATATTGGGTATCGGCATTATAAATCGCAAACGCGAATTATTATTATTTGCGCCCAATGACAAAATCAAGAGATTTGTGTTGAGCATTGACGGCACTAACATTCGAGTGATGTTGTCCTGCCGATCTCCTCGGATTTCGCCGAGTGGTTGTCCGCCCCTCGCCTCACAACGGAATGCCTGGATCGAGGACGGTTGCTTGGCGATTACCTAGCCCTTGACCGGTTTCACGGTATTGGGCAGGTGTTCGAGGATCACCTCGGCCAGCGCGTCCAGCAGCGGCCGGCGGGGAAACGAGCGGCGGTAGACCAGACTGATGCGCCGTCGGGCCTCCGGCAGGTCGAGCGGTCGCGCCACCACGCCGGTGTCGGTCATCCAAGCGCCGCGGATTGCAAGAGCGGGAACCAGGGTCGATCCGAACCCTGCGCCTACCAACTGCAGGAGCGTCTCCAGGCTGGCCGCCCGCAGGTCGCCCATCTCCCCGTCCCTCGGGCTTCCGATGGTCCGGCACAGATCCAGCACCTGGTCGGTCAGACAATGGCCATCGGCCAGCAGCAACAGGTCCAGCGTTGTGAGGTCATCCGCCGAGATTTCCATGGCGTGGTAGAGCGGGTGGGCGCGCGGGATCGCAAGCCAGAACGGCTCGTCGAACAAGGGCCGCGCCTCCAGTTCCGGGGCCGTGGGCGTGGTGGCCAGCAGGGCCGCGTCGATCTCATGCTCCAGCAGGCGCCGGGTAAGGGAATCGGTAATCTCCTCGGTGAGCACCAGCCGTAGCCGCGGATACCGCGTCTTCAGCGGCCGCAGGATCAGGGGCATCAGGTAGGGGCTGAGCGTCGGAATGGCCCCGAGCCGCACCGGACCGGCCGTCGGATCGCGATAGGTCCTGGCCACGGTTTCCATCGCCTCGGCCTGCTCCACCACCACCCGCGCATAGCGCAGCAATTCCTCGCCGATGGGCGTGATCACCACCGACCGGTTGGTCCGCTCGAACAGCGTGACCCCCAGGTATTCCTCCAGTTTCCGGATCTGGCCGCTCAGCGTAGGCTGGCTCACGTGGCAGGCCTCCGCAGCCTGGCCGAAGTGGCGCTTTTCGGCGACGGCGATCAGATACTTGAGGTCACGCAGATTCACAGTGGATCACCTCGAAGCGAATCGGGGATGGATGGTATGCATTCGCTGATTGATTATGCCTGCAATGATAGTCTTTGCCTATCATCCTTATCGAAACAAACAATTTTTCTAATACAATCCCACTTGCTAAAGTTTTACTCGCAAAACGGGTAGTTAATCCAACTGGAGGACGGTATGGAACTGAAAGGCAGCAAGACCGAGCAGAATCTGAAGGAGGCCTTTGCGGGCGAGTCGCAGGCGAACCGCCGG
>JBAYZB010000150.1:0-7484 GCA_041672765.1 Gammaproteobacteria bacterium
GGGTTGCCTTGAATAATCCCTCTTTACAGAGCCTTCCTCATTTAGCTATCGTAGATTTACCCGGCTTGCAGTCCGGCGTGCAGGTTCACTCCATGGCGATTGACAACTACATATCTAAAAGTGCTGCATACCTTCTGATCATTGATCCCGAGATTCTCTTGAGAGAAGATCTGATCCGTTTTATGGAAGAGCTCCAAGCCTTTTCAGTCCCGGTCTATTGCCTGATCACCAAGTCAGACAAGAAAGATCCCACCGAACTTGAACAGGTTAAGGATTCTGTACAAAACCAAATACTGCAATACTTTGGAAGGAACCCGGATGGGATTGATATAGTCTCCGCAGGAACACCCGATACGGAAGGCTTCAGACGAGTTTTAAATGAACTTGAGGACAGATCCGGAGAGCTGTTGGCTGCAGCTTACAATGATCGGTTCCGATCCTTATTAAGTGCCTTGGAAAGATCGATTATCACCAGAATCGAGAATACAGAGCTTGATGATACACAGCTTGACCGCAATGAAAGAGAATTGGTTAACAAAATCGACGCGGCTAAACAACAGATTGCCGGAGCCTCTGAAAAAAGTAGAGTGGAAGCTCAAAATGCCGGAGCAAGATGGGTTGCGCATATCCAGCAAGTCCTTGAAAGCAATGTAAACGCTTTGACAAATACCCAAATGGCGGGTGGTGATCTCCAGTCTCAGATCGGTCACATCTGCCGCAGAGCTTTCATCGATGGCTACAATCAATATGTGTTACCGGTCTTGAAGGGCTACGGTTCCAAACTCGAGAGCATTGTTGCGAATGTCCAGGTTGGCAGCAGTGGATTTTCAAGTTCTGATCAATCACAGGAGATCAAAGCACCAAAACAGGATAATAGCCCAATCAAAGTTATGATCGAAGAAATCCTCAAAAGCATACCTGTTATAGGTCCATTTTTAGCAGCAATCTTCAAAGCTATCTTCGGTGGTTCAAAGGGAAGCGCTGCAAGCAAGGAAGACCAAAAGAGACAAATTGAGCAGAGAATCCGCAGTGAAATCATCCCCAAAGTGGTATCCAGCTTGCAGGAGCAGATCAAACAGAAAGTTGAAGAGAGCATTTCGGAAATGAACAAGAACACAGAGCAAGCTCTAAACACAAATCTGGAGCAGTTTAGCGACGCCCTTGCTGACATAAAAGAGCAACGCAAAGCCCACGCTGAGTCGTTCACAAAGCAAAAGCTACAATGGCAGACAGACCTTGAGACTGTAAGGGAATGCTATGGATATCTCACATGAGCAAAAAGACCAAGTACTGAATCTTGTTAGCAAGATCATATCCCCTGTCCGGGAAGATGCGAATAGCACGCTCGTAAAAGCCGTAGATAAGCTCGACGTATTTGTGAGAGATAAACTCATGGCGGTCTTAAACTGTGCATCACCTGATAACAGCTCAGAACTTGTAGATGCTTTCCAGCTTTCTCTGGAACGGTTCGAGGAGTTTACATTGTTCCCAGCTTTTGAGTCCAAGCAACTCATCGGTGTGGGGGGTGCTTTCAGTTCGGGGAAGTCCAAGCTCTTGAACACCATCATCGGGGAAAACCTGTTGCCGATCAATATAGCCCCATCAACGGTTGTACCTACTTTTATCATTCATTCTCCTCAAGAAGAAGTTGGAGTAATCAATATCTTCAATGTTCGGAACCGGATGAGTATTAAGGACTTCGCAAGCATCAGCTATGAGTTTACAGACGAGCATCACATTGAGATAAGACATTTGATCAAGCGAGCCTTTATCTCTTCATCGAAGATGGCATTTGAAAATCTTACCCTATTGGACACTCCGGGCTACAGTAAAGCAGATAGCAATTGTTATTCAGAGAGAACGGATGAGGCTGTAGCGATGGAGCAACTCCGAACTACGGATTATGTAATATGGGTGATGGATATTGAAAATGGGACTCTCAAGCAAGCGGATATTGAGTTTCTACAAAAGCTGATTCTCAATAAGCCAATTCTTATGGTTCTATCCAAGGCAGAAAAGTTAAATCCCGAAGAAGTAGAAAATGTTCGTCAGGAGGTAACTGAAAGCCTTTTTTCAATCGGCATAAAAGCAGACGATGTAATACCCTTCTCCGCTGCTGATGATAGCCCGTATCCAGTTGATCCCATCCTTGAATGGTTAAAAAAGAAAAACACTCCCAAGGCTAAAAGCAGTATTCCTATCCATTTCAAACATATGTTCTATAATTACCATCAGTACTATTACCAAGAGTTATCTGATGCAAACCGAAGGCTTGGGAACGCTAAGAGAGTGGCAACAGTTGTTGAGCCAGACAAGGATACAGCAGAGCTCTTAAATGCTATAATATTAGAAGCAAAGAACCATAGGAATAAGTTCCAAGGATTGAAAACTGAATTGAGTGCGTATCAGAAAGAGTTTTTTGGCATGATAAAAGATATTGGTAGTCTTGTTGGAATCGAGTTGCCGGAGCCGGATGAAATTGATATGCTAACGAACGATACTCTTGATTTGAGGACATTACTACGTGAGTTTTGTAAGAATAAAGGGATAAAAAGCTCAAGTACTGACGAGTATATTCTTAACGCCATGTCTGAAGAACATCGTTTACAGGGAGATGTCGTAAATTGGTATCAATCGAGTGCATCGAACTTCAATGATAGGTGGGATTTATCAGAGATTAACAATCTAAAATTGAACGATCTACATCAGGCTTTCCTTGCTTATTCAAATACTAAGGTTCCGAATTTTTCAGATACGATGAACAAAGCACTAACCGTCAAAACAGTCAAATTGGAGGTTTAACTATGCCAACCAAGAAAACCAACACTAACATGGTGATTCAACCCGGGAAGCTGATGGAGGCCATGGAGGCAGTACACGAAAAACTCTCTAAGGGCATCCACCCCTTGAAGCGCAAAGAACCTGCTTTCAAGGATGACTATTTTTTACTGCTTACGGCCATGGCAGGGGCAGATAATGATATAGACCCCCGCGAGATCAAGTTTCTCAAGTACATTGCTTCCTCGTTGGGAATAGCTCAAATAGACTTTTTCCTAACCTTATGCGCTAAACTTTCTGCAAGCAGGCTGGAAACTGCAATTCGCAGTGTTAAGAAAGAAGCTGCAGCCCCATATCTTATCCTTGATGCATTGATACTTGCGTCATCTGATGGTCCTATCAAGGAACATGAATCACAATTCTTAGGCCTACTTGCCGATTGCATTGAAATAAGCTATCAAGAAGTAGTGGAATTGATCAAGCTCGCATCTGCTATAATCAGTAAAAGCCCCCTAAAACTGAAAGAGTATTCGAAGGGGACTCAACCGATCAAACCTTCAAGTATCCATAGCCTGTATTTGAAACAGATTATTGGGAGTGATAGTCAGATTAGCGAGCATATTGCTATCACGAAAACTAAGTCCAAACCAAAGAAGTCTGTTAGGAAATGAATATGAAAGATAAACAACCACTAGAGGAACAATTGGATAACTTGATCCCTAAACTGCAGCAGATTGATAATCATGCTTTGTCAAAAGCTGATTTACACACTAAGGAACTGTATATGAATCTGTTAGCTGCTATCGCCTTTGAAGATAGGAAGGTATCAGAAAAGGAGAAAAGATTTTTACACGCTCTGTGTAACGGCATCAAGGAAATTGAGTACAAAACAATGATAAGCGGAATTGACAGAATAGGTGATCATCTTGAAGAAGCACTAAAGGTGATTGAAAAGAATAACCTTAAGTTTTGGCTCTTTATCGATGCGCTTATTCTATGCCGTCTTGATAGCGAGATTACAGATAAGGAATCCGCGCTTCTAGGAAGCCTGGCTGATTCTCTGAAGTTGACCCCCAAAGAAGTCAGTCTCTGCCTCAAACTTGCCACGATTATACTAAGCCAAGATGAGGCTTTGCTGTATGAGTTGATTACGGAAGTGCCAGATGGTTTCCCCTTCTATGCATTGCACGAAGCATACAATAGCCCATGGTTCGAAGCAAAGCTTTCCTTTGCTGAAGACCTTGCTGAAGGTCTTGAACTGACCGGTAAGTACTTCATACACAAACCGGTAAGGATATCCGGTGAGCGAGAGCTAAACAATTTAGATCTCGTCTTTTCAGATGGCACCAGCATCACTGTCGAAAATGAATCCAAGCTCAATATTACTGGCTCGAAGCTCAGTCAAGCCAGGATCATCTGTGCCGAAAAGAGTTCCCTGATATTGAGTAACTGCAGCGTTTCCAGCGGGAAGGGCATATACTGTGGCATCGAATCATCTCTGTCTATTAGCCAATGCAAGTTTGATAATGTTAGAATAGTATCAGATAAGGCATCCTGCATTGTGCTGGATGATGTCAGCTTTGAAAACCTTATTAATAAACGCGCCATGAGTCTGACGAATTGCATGGATGTAAAGATCAAGAATTCTAAGTTCATCTCATGCGGATATGATCCTAAGAACACCGAGAAGGAGGAAGGCGGTGCACTACTGATAAGGGATTGTGCTATTATAATAGACACATGCCATTTCGAGAATTGCACAGCCTCTGGTGACGGGGGTGCGATTAGCTTTTGGAAATCATTATATGGTATCAAGAACAGTAAGTTTATCAATTGTAAAAGCGGACTCAATGGCGGAGCAATGGTAGTGCATGATACTTTCACGTTACAGCACGGATATAAAGGTCCAGAACCAATCTTCAGATCTCTGGTTAAAGGTGATTATGGAATAGGGGTTCCGATGAGTACAAATGTGGAGTTTTTAGGATGCGAGGCTGCAAACTTTGGTGGAGCGGTAATGTCTTATACTCGGCAGTTACGCTTTGTCAGATGCTTGTTTGAAAAGTGCAGTGCCCCCAATAGAGGTGGTGGGGTAACTATAATGGGTTCTGAAGAAAATGATCCTTACACCAGATTCTTAGAATGTCGATTTATTGAGAACACTGCAATACAAGGCAATGGACTCTGGATGGAAAGATTTAGGTGCGGAGATTATCTATATTTTTCTGAACCCGTACGCAATGACATACGTTTGTCAACCTTCCATAAATGTACAACGAACCATGATCACAACAAAAACTCAGATGGTAGAAGCTCATGCCTACTCAACAGACAAAACACGTTCACACAATGAAGGATATAAAATGACACATAATGATCTCCTCCCAAAGATAGCTTCTCTCTATTCAGAGATTGAAGCGGTTTCAGTTAAGTTCCCGGAAATGCAAAAAGAATGTCGCAAGAACAGCGATGATTTCGGCAAACAATATGAAAACACGATTAATGAAAACAGGCGGTTACGCATTGCCATCATTGGTCAAGTCAAGGCAGGTAAATCTTCATTTCTTAACACTTTCCTCTTTGATGGAGAGGAAGTTCTTCCCAAGGCGGCAACTCCCAAGACTGCCAATCTAACCATTATCCGTCACGATGATGATTGCAGAGTTGAGATTGAGTTCTACAACCAAAGTGACTGGGATCGCCTAATATCCTCGGCAGACAATTATCGAAGTATCAAAGAGAAGTATGATATCTGGATGGCAGACAGTAACAAACAAGGTAAATCCATACCCACAAACCCCAATTCATCCGTTGTTGCCAGTTACAAGGCAGCTTTTGAAATGGTGGAAACTGCAAAAAAGAATGGCTTGGACATTGCTTCTTTAATAGCAAGCAAACGGAAATGTATCAGCTTCGAAGATCTAACCTTGATGAGGAAGCAGTTAAACGAATACGTCGGCGAAAATGGAAGGCTAACACCGGTAACAAAGGCTGTTTATCTATATGTGAATGAGCCGCGCCTGAAGGACTTGGAGATAGTAGATACCCCCGGATTGAACGATCCCGTGCCTGCCCGTACAGAGAAGACGCGTGAGATACTAAAGACTACCGACGTGGCTTTCTTTCTGAGTCAAACAGGCGGGTCTTTTTTTGATGCTAATGATGTAAATCTGCTTGTCTCACAGCTCCCTTCAGAAGGTATCAATTACTTTGTACTTATAGGGTCCCGGTACGATTCCGCCTTGCAAGGTTGTCTTGAAGCTAAGTCACTGCTGGAGGCAGTTACTGAAGTTCAGAAACTCAGTAGTCACGCAGATAGGACTTTGAAGAGATTTCTCGACGGCAATGAATACATCAATGCTGAGGTTAAAGCAAAGCTGCTCGGATGCCTGCCTCCGATCTTTATATCATCCATCATGCAGAACTTCGCTATTAAGAATCGGAGTAAATGGGATGACAATGAAACATGGACATATGGAAGATTGCAGTTATTATCGAATAAATGGCAGGACTTCTCTTTGGACAATGATACTCTGTTAAGGCTGGCAAATTTCTCCTCGATTGTTGGAAAGTACGAGATTGTAAAAAAAGATAAGCACAAAATCCTGGAACAGAAAGTCTCAGCTCTGGCCCCTGCTGCAGCGCAGAAGCTGCAGGAACTAATCCGAAAGATTAGGGACAAGTCACAAACGGCGATCGATATTCTCCAACAAAAAGGAGTAGCTGATCTGGAATGGCAGGAAAGGCAGTTGCGTAAACAGGTTGAAGCAGTTAAAGCCGGCATTGCTGAAGTAATCGGGGATATGATCACGGCATGCTCTCAAAAAGCTATCGAAATGAGGGCAAAGATAAGAGAAGAGACTAGTGGACTCTCGCGAATTGACGAAAGAACAGGTACCCGCCGGGAGTGGGTAACAAAGACAGTCGCAGTTAGTGGCGGTGGTGCCTGCAGCAAAACAAGATATGAGGATGCATCTTATGAGAGGAATGTAACCTATAGCTATCTTACCGTGAATGATGCACTTGATAATCTGCGGTCAGGTGCGATATTTGCAGAAAAGGGAATTGAGAAAATGTTCAGTGACATCATCGAACCTAAAAAAATGCGAATAGCATTGTTAAAGGTGATTCGAGATAGTCTTGATGCCGAAGACGATTCGTACAATCCCGATTTATTCAAACGCATCATACAGGATACTATCACTCAGATTGAGTTTCCGAGGGTTGCGTTAGATACTTCTAGTATGATAGAAGAGCTGGCGAACATGTTTTCCCAGCCTGAACTGATAGGTGCTGATCTTGAAAAGCTTAGATATGAATTGATAAAAGCGATGAGTCATTTGAGTTCTCAAGGTATTGCGGCTCTTGAGAGCGAAGTTACAAACTTCAAAGCAAAGCTGCAGATCATCCGTGATACACTGGGAAACACATTGATTGAACAATCCATTTCTGAGATTCAGAAGCTGAAGAAGGAAATGCAGAACAAAGAACAAGAGATAGAAGAATACACTGCTTGTGTCAAATCATGTGAGCAGATTTCTCAAAAAGTAACACGAGAGATAACATAAGAATTGTCCAACAAAAGAAATTAATCACATCCCCTGCCCCTGATCTGTCCAGGGGCTTTTTTATACTCCCTTTAGATGGTAGCAGATCCGGCACGGGGAACCGGCCTGAGGATCTCACCAAAGGAGATAAAATGGAAA
>JBAYZB010000151.1:0-7353 GCA_041672765.1 Gammaproteobacteria bacterium
CTACTACACCCATCGAACTATAGTAATTACCATGTACGTCCCATAAATATGGGTCTTGAGTCCAAACACCTTGGTTGTTGAAGATTTTTGAGTTCCGAAATTGTGATTGACAGATTTGAAAAGTCAGAATTAATGATAAATCTTATTATGCAAGAAACATGGAGGTATGATGAGCATAACAATTGGTCAATACCAGTTTGATGGACCCTATACACACACAAGTTCTCTGCAGGACAGTTCTGGAATTTATGCTATTTTGTGTGAGGTAAGTGGTAAATATCACGTATTAGATATCGGTGAATCAGCAACAGTAAAAACAAGAGTAGAGACTCATGATCGAGCTGACTGCTGGAAACGAAACTGCAAGGGGACGCTATATGTTGCGGTTCTTTATACTCCTAACAAACAATCAACAGGGAGAATGTTGATTGAACAGGAATTGAGAGATTTGTACAATCCCGTATGTGGAAAGCGTTAGAGTCATCCCCAGTACTTCGTGAAAAGTATTGATATGTCTCTCGACTATTATTTAACTTGGATTTTTCCTTAAGATTTTGGGTAGCAGTTTATCGATTTCTTCGTCAGAAAAAGTTAACTCTTCCATTTGTTTAAGTGCTTTTGAAGCTAATGAGTATGCTTTGTTTGAAGTTCTTGGAGCCTTTTCATACACTTGAAGCAAATCTCGGTGTATCGAATCTCTAGCCACTGTGACATCGGTATTAGTAATGACTCCCGCTTTCATATCGGTAATCAGGGATAAAAGTCGCTCCCTGACATCCCATACTTGGATAGCTATAGATGCATGTAACTGTGCCTTTTCGCCTAGATCATAGTTCTTTAAGTATGAAGTGAATGTCAGTAAAAGAGTAGATATTATTCCCGTAACAATTGGCACCCATGGTTTAGCACCGAAAATTGATGCTATTATTCCTGAAGTAGTAATCGCAGTTAGTACAATCTGCAACCACTTAAACAATGAATCCCTGCGTGAATAAATATCTGCTTGTTTCTCATGAGTCTTATGTGTCCATGCTACTCGACCATAGTACTCACGAATTTGATCTTCAAGACATTCTGAGTGGGAATTTGCTTCCATAAATCTGCCTCCATATTACATTTGCTGCCAGATCTCTTTCACTTTCTTCATATTGAATAGCCTGTAAGGCTAATTGATGAGTAGTTTTTGCTTTACTTATAAAGAATCCCTTCCTAAATACATGCTGATTTGATCCGGGGGCTAACCAATGCTTCTGTTGAAAACTCTGACTTCCTATATACTCAAAACAATCTCTTGTCATCCAATCATAGTACATAAATGATTCGTTTGAATGCTTCCACTGGCATATAAAATTGTATGCCAGTGTATCAAGTAAAAGCCCACCAATCGACAAAGCGTTCTTGTCCTTCCATGCTCTCAACATTCGACAAAGTCTTTTTAAATTGTAGTTACTGGCGAGATTCATATCTCTTATTGCTTTTATCTCAGCTCTTGGATTTACTATCTTCCATGCACCACCATTCTTAGTATCTGCATATACAAAGCTCTGGCCATCTGTGTGATTAAAGACAGGTACAATCTCAAATTTGATACCGTCAGTAAAAGGGATCACAACAACCTGCCTGTCGGCAGATACATACGATAAAGGATACGTCTTTTTGATTGATCGTTTAAGGTCTTGAAGTAAAACAGATTGTCCGTTAGATTTGTATTTTTTGTACTTAGTATAGACTCCGTCTGGCAGTATGGCATGCATATCTATATCACTGACATGGATATCTGTATCCCTACCATAAGACCCTACATACAGACTATTTGCTGTCTCTGATTCCCAGCCCCAATAATCTGTATTGATTCTTCTAGTTATTGCTTTGTATCGTGTTTGGATCTTTGTTACTTTATCGTCAGTGATCCGTAAATTATCACAGAAAATCTGGAACTTGGTTGATATCGACATAATCTTAAAACACCAGTCCTAACCTACACTGTAATTACTTTTTAACTGACTTCTCGGATATCGCTTGCCGTACGTAATCGAGCGAACCCTCAACCTGTAACCAATATTTATTGTATCGATTCCAGTATGAATACGCAGCATCTACTCCACTCGAAGTGAACCAAGATTAACAACTGATAAGGGTTTACTCATGTTTACAAGCTTCTCCTGTAAATAACCTGCAGCAATATATTTACCTTGGTATTGGCCTCCTTCGATGAATGAATTTCCCAATAGAACTACATTTCTAGATCCTTGATCGTTGAGAATATCTATTCCGGGCAGACCGACATTATTTCGTCTGGTGATCTTGAAACCACCTTCAGTATTCCATGATGTATAGTAGGGAGGTAATATTCTAATAGTATTATATGGACCCAAAGACGAATGCATGCGATATTTTTTACTGCCAAGAACGTAACGTGGGAATCCAATTACTGATCCAAGAACAAATTCGGTAAGTATAAAACTGATAAGAAAAGCAGTCATCAGTAGTATAGCTTTCTTCATCTAAACCACCACCAACCAAGAGTGACAAAGGCAAAGTTCATTACAATTCCGGCATACATAAACCAGCTTGACCTTGTGGCTTTAGCCAAGGGTTTGTGCTTGCGTTTATATTGATTCCAAACTTGAAGAATGCTAAGTCCTATCCCATGCCAGATACCCCATAACATGAAGTGCCAGGCAGGTCCATGCCACAGCCCACAGAGAGCCATGGCTATAACCGGGACGAAGAATATTTGCCATGTTTTCTTGCTGCTGATCTTCGACAAAGGGAAGAACAGATAATCCCGGATCCAATCCGATAGAGATATATGCCATCTGCGCCAAAACTGGCTGATATTAGGTGCCAGGTACGGATTATTGAAATTCTCCATGATCTTGAAACCAAATAATCTGGAAGAACCAATGGCTATATCACTGTACCCGGCAAAATCGAAATATATTTGAAGTGAGTAACCGATCAATGCTAACGGTCGAATAAACTCTGCATATTGATGAGGAGATGCCCAGATAGGGGCAATAAAATACCCTATCCAATCTGCCAACACCAGCTTCTTGAACATCCCAAAGACGATGCGCATGAAGCCATAATCAATATGTTCCCATAAGAATGGCAGCCTATTCAGCTCTACTTGCGGTTTGAAGCGCTCAAAACGTTCGATCGGTCCGGCAACAAAGATCGTAAAGAGGCTGGAATATTGCAGAAAATCAATAAACCTGCCCGGTTTTACTAAGCCCCATTTGATGTCAGTAAGATAGCTTATGTGCTTGAATACAATATAAGAAATGCCCAATGGAAGTAATAGGTTGCGAATCTCAAACTGTGGCAGCGCATCGACAAAACTTGCCAGACTATTTAAGATCCCGCCCAAGAAGCCCAAGTACTTAAAAGCTATCAGGGCTGACAGTACGGTTACAACGCCGAATAAGTGTATCCAGTTCTTCTTCGGATGATTATAAATGAGTTTGCCGAAGGCGTAACTGACCAGAGTCAGAATTACTACTACTGCCAAGCTCCACTTATCCATCAGATAGATGAAAGCAAAGCTGGAGATAATCAGCAAAACATTCCTGAGATACTGCTTGGGAATAATCCAATACACCAAAAGTGATAGTATCAGTATCCCAAAGAACTGGATCGATATCATAGAACTCCTATATCTTTACCGACTATAGTTTTCAGAATTGATTTATCACTTCTACCATTTGTCGAACGGTATCGAAGCTCTCAGCCGTGATACGTGGAGCCGGGATCTTCTTGCCAAATTCCTGTTCGATATAGGTTTGGAGTGAAACCAGCGAGAAAGAATCTATCAGACCGCTGGATATAAGTTTTGTGTCTTGCGTAATTTCAGTATCCGGATCGTCCAGAAACTCGTCAATGATGAATTCAATCAATTTCTCTTCCATTTCTTACCTCTTTTATTACTTATTTATCGTCCTAAGTCCCGATCAGGTCTTGTTTAGTTTTACCAAGGATATCGTATTTCTTGCCAATCCTGGTAAATGCCTCAAGAGCTTGGTCTAAGTGCTTCTGATCATGCGCAGCCGAAAGCTGAGTACGGATTCGTGCCTGACCTTTGGCTACTACAGGAAAGAAAAAGCCAACCGCAAATACTCCTTCCTGATATAGATCTTTCGATACTAATTGAGCAAGTTTGGCATCATAAAGCATAATGGGTACAATCGGAGAATCGCCGGGTACGATGATGTATCCGGCTTCAGAGAGCTCTTTACGCCACCATTTCATGTTGTGTTCCAGCTTATCTCTGCGCTCAGTACTGGCTTCCAAAATATCCAGCACTTTCATGGTTGCCATAGTGATGGTAGGGGCTAAAGTATTGGAGAAGAGATAGGGTCTGCCCCTTTGTCGTAACATATCAACAAGTTCTTTTCTACCCGAGACGCAGCCACCGGAAGCTCCGCCTAAAGCTTTGCCAAAGGTTGTCGTGATAATGTCTATCTTGCCCATAACATCGCAAAGCTCATGCACACCTTTCCCTTTTTGACCCATGAAGCCGGTAGCATGTGAATCATCAACGAAAACCATGGCATCAAACTCCTCAGCCAGGGCGACGATCTCATCGAGTTTGGCGATATCGCCGTCCATAGAGAAAACGCCATCTGTGATGATAATCTTGCGAGGACGATCCTGATACATCTCAAGTTTCTTTCTGAGGTGTTTCATATCGCTATGTTTGTAGGTGTCATGTTGAGCTTTGGCAAGGCGCATGCCGTCAATGATGGACGCGTGTACCAAACGGTCAGAGATCATGATGTCTTTTTCATCCAGCAAGGTTTCGAATACAGCAGCATTGGCATCGAAGCATGAACTGAAGAGTATGGTGTCTTCTGTTCCAAGAAAAGTACTGAGTCTGGCTTCCAGCTCTTTATGAATGTCTTGAGTTCCACAGATAAAACGAACTGAGGACAAGCCATAACCCCTATGATCCAGGGCTTCATGAGCTGCTTTAATCACTTCAGGATGACTGGATAGCCCCAGATAGTTATTGGAGCACATATTGATGAGCTCCTTCTGCTCACTGCCGGCCGGGAACTCTACCTTTACCTCGGCTCCCTGGCGGTCGCAGATGATGCGTTCATTCTTATAAAGACCATTATCCTCAATTTCTTTTAGGATGTTCTGATATGACAAACGAGTTTGGTTTGAATAGGCCATTTTTCACCTCACATTGCTTTGTGTGTTGATTTCCATAATGTTAGAAGAGCCTTTGCCAAAGCTTTGTTCCCTTCTTTATTTAAATGTCCGGCACCACCAATCATATACTTGGGATACGTAAGAGGTTTTATATATAATGAGATGTCTTGATGCTCGCAGAATTCTTTTAATGCCGAATTAAAATCTGGATTTCCAGCAATTGATAGTACGCTGAAGCCACAATATTCATGAGAATAAGCTATTAAACAATCAATCATATCTTGGGATAAGGAGTATTCTAAAGAATCTTCTTGTGATAGTTCTTTATATCCATTTTTACTAGGGCTAGGCTCATCAACATCATCCCCCTTTAAAAGACCCTTGTATAACACTTCAACTAATGACGATGCGTTGCGTGCTTTTATACCTATTCTTATTTTAAGGGAATTGTCCTTTCTGCCAAAGCCTTTAGGCTTATCAAAAATAAAGGGCTTAGAATGTCGATTTAACCAATCTGCATTGTCAGAATTAAGAACGAGAATGACGTCTTCTGCGCTAAAATCAAGTCTTTTCTGGTGCAACATTATTCTAAACCAAGAATTATATGGATCATGCCCACTACAGCCCAGATTAAGAACAGGCTGATGGTAGCCTGCCTCTATTAACTCACTCCAAAAAAGAGAACTGCCAATTTCATCCGGTTGGTATTGAAAAGCTTCTACGTATGAAGACCCGAGAATTACAATTGGATTTTCCAGAGATTCTATATCTAAGCCCGGAAACCCCAAATTGTTGACAGACGTGATTGACTTTCCCTCTACATTGAATATCCTCGAATATGGTTCCCTGATATTTATCCACTTACTTTCATGTGGCATGTATAACGCTTTGTATTCGACTCCGTAGGGAGGATAAGCTACGCAACGCGCAATCACCATCTCGGTTGTTAATAAAGCAATTCCGAAGGCTACTACAACCAGGAAAAGTCTTTTAAAAAAGAACTTAAAAGTTTGCATAGAAGAAAGGATTTGATTCTGTAGCGATTATTCTGTTAAGCGCCATTGACGCTATTGAAAGCAGAAGCAAGGTAAAAAGGCAGGTGTATTTGATTAAGAAAAACCAATCCGGGTGCTTGTTCTGAAACTTACTCACATTATCGATTATTTTCATTCTTCCTCTATTCTCATTCTTCTGTCAATGTATCTGGATAATTTTTTAGGACTTTATTCGGAGATAGATCAGATACATGTGTATCAAATTTCTCTCTTACGACAAAACCTGATGTAAACCTGATTATCCAAGCTAAACTGTCAATGGAAATTTTTGCCTGTATATGTGAATTGGACCTAAAAAACGTGACGAAGGGTTGCATCAAAATGTAAAAAGTGGCATTCGAAAGCAGGTCCAAGTTGGATTCAACAGCACACATTTCCAAAAAACCACGCATTCCCCCAAAATTTAATAACGTGCATGCGTAATTAATTGATACAGAGGCATTAAAGCCGATTTTATCGCTGAAAATGTTAAATAATGCTCGACGGGAGAAAATGCGAATTGAAAAGGCAGTTTTATAGAAAAAAGACGAGATTTAGGCCAATATTGGCTACTTATCCACTTTTTTCTGTGGATAAGTAGGAGTTTTCTGGAAAAATTAAGTTTCACTTGGGTAGATTTCCGGGAATCGTGAGCAGACAATGTGGATAAGTGTGGATAAGTAAATATCATGATATACTGTTAGCTATGATTATTGTCAAAGATTTTGCTTTACAAAAAAGGCGACTCCATAATAAGGTACGTATACTAAAAAAACAACCTAAAGGAGTCACCCATGAATAATGGACAGCAAATCAAAACTAAGGAAAGTTTTGCAAGTAAAACTTCATCAATTCCTGAATAAATTCAGGCATGCATTTTCTTTACCTGAGTATAAGAACATATTTGACATATGTTTAGGGATAGCCAAGAGTCAGTCAGTGATCGGCAATCGAATTGCACAATCTCTGGGGGAGAGTATAAGTTTGAAGAAAACTTGTGAGCGTCTTTATCTCAATTTGCGCAGAGAGAATCTGGGAGAACGGCTGCAAGACTGCCAATGTAAGCCTAAAGGTAAATGATTCTGTGCTTCATGGCTTTGCTGCGAGCCTCTGCCGGCGGAGGATTCAGGATAGTGAAGACATCTTGCATACAAAAAAA
>JBAYZB010000152.1:0-7330 GCA_041672765.1 Gammaproteobacteria bacterium
TAGAGGTGTGCGGCACCTGTCACATGGATCGGCGCACCGATTTTCTCAAGCCGTCCCATCACCCGGTGCCGGAAGGGCTCATTCAATGCACCGACTGCCACAACCCGCACGGCACCACCGGTCCGCGCAAGCTCATCGGCGCCACCCTCAACGAGACCTGCTACACCTGCCATGCCGAGAAACGCGGGCCGTTCCTGTGGGAGCACCACCCCGCGCGTGACGACTGCGTCAATTGTCACGACCCGCACGGATCGGTGCACCGTCCGCTGCTGCTCAGCCGGCCGCCGTTGCTGTGTCAGCAGTGCCATCTCGGTTCGCATTCCCAGCAGGCGCTCGTGGGCGCCGGGCCCGATTTCCGCATCCAGGGCCAGAGTTGTCTCAACTGCCATTCGCGGGTCCATGGCTCGAATCACCCGCGCGGGAATTTCCTGACGCGGTGACGGCTGGGATGAAGGAGAAGAAGAACATGCACAAGCGCAACATCCTTACACTCGCCGTCCTGGCGGCGATCGGCACCGTTGTACTGCCGCCGTCCAGCGCGCTGGCCGAGAAGACCACGGCCAAGCTGGCCGAGGAGGGAGGAACCATGGGCCAAGTCGGCATCGGCGCCGGTTATCTCAGCGACGACACCTTCCGGCTCGGCCGCTTCACCGGCATCACGGAGGAGGGCTTCTTCCCCGACCTCTCGTTCGAGATCCTGAGCCGCTCCAGTTATCTGGACGAAAACCCCTCCTTCTGGCGGCTGGAGGGCCGCAACCTCGGCCTCGACTCCCAGAGCCTGCTGCTGAATGGCGGCTCGCAGGGCCGCTACAGCGTGTTTCTTTATTACCGCGAACTGCCTAACCTGATTTATCCCAACGTGGGCACGCCATACCAGGGCGTGGGCAGCCGCAACCTCACGCTGCCGCCCGACGGTGGCTTCGGCACGCTGGAACAGAACCTGCACGAGATCGACATCGAAACCGAACGTCAACGCGTCGGGCTGGGCGGGCGCGTGAATCTGACGCGGCGCTGGCGCGCCAGCATGGCGGTGCACCACGAGCACAAGGAAGGCACCAAAGTGCGCGGCATCGGCGAGCACTGGGGGCTGCAGCGCGCGACGATCGTGCCCGAACCGGTGGACTACGACACCACCCGTTTCGAGGCGGACCTGACCTACGACGGCGAGCGTTTCCAGACCCGGCTCGGCTACATGCTCTCAGTGTTCTCCCAAAGCGGTGACGAGGCGCTCAATTTCGTCGATGCCCACGCCCTCGACTGGTCCGCGGCGCCGTTCCGCCAGGACAGCCTCGACCCCGACAACCAGTTTCACCAGATCAGCGCCAATGTCGGCTGGTCCCTGGGCGAGACGACGCGGCTGGGCGCCGATGTGCAGGTGGGCAGGATGAGCCAGGACAGCGATTTTGTCGCCTCCGACGCCGTGGTGATGGACCGGGCGGGCAACATCCGGACTTCTCTGGACGGCGAGATCGACACCACGGTGGTCAACCTGCGGGCCAGCACCCGGCCTTTCGAGCGCCTGACCCTGCGCGCCAACTATCGGTACGACGAGCGCGACAACAAGACGCCCGAGCTGATCGTTGATGCCGGCCCGCTGGTCAATTACACGATCGGCTTTCAGTGCGGTGTTGCTGCCGGTCTGAGTGCCAGCCAATGCGCCACCCGGCCCATCAGCTACGAGCAGCGGCGCGCCTTCGGCGAGGCGGAAATCCGTCTGTTGGACCGGACCTTCCTGTCGCTGAGCTACACCAACGACGAACGCGAGCGGACTTACGAGGATCGCAAGACCACCGAAGAGGAGATCTACGAAGCACGCCTGCGCAGCCGCTGGTCGAAAGGGATGGTCATGCTGTACTACAGCCTTGCGGAACAGCGCGGCTCCAACTTCGAACGCGAAACGCTGCCCGAGGCCCTGCGCAAATATTATCTCGCCGATCGGGACCGCACGCGTGCCGGCGTGCACGTCAGCTTCACACCCTCCGCCACGCTGCAGACCGGACTGCGCGTCGATTGGGTCGAGGACGATTACATCGCTTCGGAGCTGGGGCTGACCGCGTCCGACCGCGTGATCTACTCCTGGGACGTTTCCTGGTTCCCGACGGATCGGCTGCAGACCTATGCCTTCTACAGCTACGAGAGCCGCCAGTCGGAGCAGGCGGGGCTTGGCGACGGCATCGCCTGGGCCGGCGAGCGCGAGGACGAAACCTTCATGGTCGGTATCGGCGGGGAGTACACGGTCATTCCGCAGAAGCTGAAACTCGGTGCCGAAGCCGTGCTGGTGGAGACCTGCGGCGAGATGGACGTCATCCCCGCCACGGTGGCCAGCCAGCCCTATCCCGACCTGGAGAGCAATCTCAAGATGTTCAGCCTGTATGGCGACTGGACGCTGTCGAAGCGCATGGCGCTGCGCCTGCGCTACATGGTGGAACGGTATGAGGAGAAAGACTGGGGTACGGACAACGTCGGGGTCACCGGGGTGGGCGATCTCATCCTGCTCGATCGCGACAGCCCGGATTACACGGCTCATCTGGTCGCGGTGACGCTGCGCTATCGCTTCTGAGCCGGAGGTACCAGGAAGCGGTCGGTAAACCTAGATCATTGTAGGAGCGGCTTTGCCGCGAACCGGCGGCGGGTTCGCCAACGGCTTCGAAGGGCGGATAACACAAACAATCGTTTCGGAGTAATGAACGCATGAAAAAATTGATTGCCACGATCATGTTTGTCGCCTGCTGCGGAGCGGCCCAGGCTGAAACCGATGCCTACAAGGCCGGCCAGGAGAAGTCAGCCATGTGTGCCGCGTGTCACGGTGTGGACGGCAACAGCGTGGTGCCGATGTTTCCGAAAATCGCCGAACTGGCTCCCGGCTACATCATCAAGCAATTGATCGCCTTCAGGTCGGGCGAGCGTCAGGACCCGCTCATGGCGCCCATGGCCATGGCTCTGAGCGACGAGGACATCGAGAATCTGGCGGCCTACTACTCCGCCCAGAAGCGCACCCTGGACATTCCTGCGGCGGGCCCGGAGGTCGTCGCCATGGGCGAGCGGCTGTATCTTGGCGGAAGCAAGGACACCTCGGTCCCCGCCTGTTCGGGTTGCCACGGCGCCCGTGGGGACGGCATGCCCCAGGCCGGTTATCCGTACCTGAGGGGACAGCATGCCGATTACATCGCCAAGCAGCTTCGGGATTTCAAGAGCGGCGCCCGTGCCAACGATGCGGCGAGAATGATGCGCATGACCGCTGAGCGCATGACCGAGGAGGAAATCATTGCGGTTTCGCAATACATCTGCGGTCTGCCCTGACCCGGCCCTTGCACCGTCCATGAGTCCGGCTGCACGGCGCGCGGCAACCGCTGTTGAGCATCGAGTGAGCAGTTTGGCGTTTTTCAGGCATAGGCACCGATATGATTCGGTCGTTTGAAAGTCGTAAGGAGCAGATATGGTTATGCATCCGATTGCGGTAGCAGTCGCGCTGAGTGCGGTGCTCTTCTCTCAAGCGGTCAGCGCCGATCCAATGAAGACGTTCGAGGGACGGAAACTCTTCCAGTCCCTGTGCTCCCTTTGCCATGGCCCAGAAGGCAAGGGCGACGGCCCGTTGACCAAGAAAATGGATGTGCATCCGGCCGATCTGACCTCCGAGCGCACCAAGGCCCGCAGCGACGAGGAACTGCGCGCCTTCATTGCGGGCACGGATAAGCACGAACCCGGCAGAGTCATGCCCCGATGGGGAACCATGATCCGCAAGACGGACATCGACGCGGTGCTGACCTATGTGCGCTTCCTGCAGCAATCGAAACATCGCCTCACCGGAGACCCGGTGCTGGGCCGCACCATCTACAACGACTACTGCGTCGTGTGCCACGGCGAAGCGGGCAAGGGCGACGGCATCCAGGCCGCCCTGATTCCCGTCAAGCCGGCCGACCATACCAACGCGGAACGCATGGACCAGCTCAGCAATCAGGAGCTCGCCACCATGATCATCAATGGCAGTACCTACATGCCGGCTTGGGGGAGCATACTCTCGCCCACGGAGATCCATGGCGTCATCGCCTATATCCGCCTGCTCGCCTTCAAGCAGCCGGAAAGCAAGTAATGCATCGGTGGGCAGGGACGCCCCCGTTATCTTCGTGAACCCGCCCCGGTTTTGCTCTTCACGTAGCGGCTTCATTCGCTTGTCAGGCTATTGAAAAGGGTTTGGCTTCTTTTCTCTCCGTGGGGAGGTCAGGAAGAAGGGTTGAGAGAAAGCGGTTGCTCACCATTGGCTCCCTTCACCTCAGCCCGCTCCCAGGGGGAAAGGAAGTTTTTCAACAGCCTGTCAGGGCAGTGTCCTTCCCCCTGCGATGCTGATCTTCCCATGAGCCCGTCCGCCGGCGCGCTTCAACGGAAAGGATTGCCGTGATGGCCTTCCAGGACCGTGCAGCCGAAGAGGGTCTTGCCGTGGGCCACCAGGGCCGGGGCGTCGGTGGCCATGATCACCAGCCGCAGGGGGCGGGGCCGTGACAGCAGATGCGTGGCCTCGCTGGTTCGCCCGCCCCTGGCCTCGATCTCGGCCGGCAGGTCGCGGCACTCGAACCGGAAACCTCCGCTGCGGCGGTAGTAGTCGGTCAATAGGCTTGTGTTGGGTGAAGACGTGACGTTTTACTTTGTCTAAGGCGGAGTCTAAAGCGGAAATGTCTGCGGTGTCAGGATGAGAGCTCAAATGGAAGAGGACCCATGACATTGAGTAAGTTGGGCTAGTTATAGTTAGGTTGCGCGGCCACGTTATCTGATACCGTATGCTGCCAGGTCGCCGTGCAACATGGCTGCGGTGGGGCGTTTGCGAACCGGGAATCTTCTCTGCAGGATAGATCCGTCCTTGGGCTTCGTGATGTGCGCGGCCCCGATCCAATCAATGTGGTGACGACAGCGCGCTACCTGCCGGCACGTGCTCCACAGTCTCGTCTCGGGATGAATTTCAGGATGCGGGCTGCTGGCGGCGAGGTTTTTTCTCCGCTCAACGTGCCGCCTAGCCGTGCCAGGGTTTCCAGCAACCCGCCGCGACCGTAGACCGAGTCCCACATGAGCTGGCTGATGCGCAGGCAGGCGGCGAGGGGGGTTTTTGAAGTCCTGCGTATCTGGTCGATGCGCCACTGCAGCCCGCGCAGTCGTTCCTGTCTATGGGCGGGCGCGCTTTGAATGAGCGCTTCGATGGCCTGTCTCCGCCGTGCCTCGAAGGCGTCGGGATCGGACCGGGCAAGTGCCGACCACTCTTCGAAATCGATTTTGTACGCATCGCAATCCGGCATGGTTCCCTCCACGTTCTTTTGTCCGCACAACCGCCCGCGCTTCCTGCGAGTATTTTCACCATAGCACAGCGGTACGGAAATGATCGTTCTCGCCGATTGTGCCCGCTCCGGCCGCTGGTTTTGCCGCCGGGGCCGAGGCGTGTGACGGCGGGCTGCAAGTTGAGAGGGTTTCGAGGTAGGCATGCCAAATCTTTATCTGGCCGGGAGTAGTCGAAGTTGTGCACAAAACCTGTGGATAACTTTGTGGATTGTGCGGGGTAAAACGCCTGTAACGCGCGTCCCGACTGGGCCGGATTCAAACTGGCCACTAAATATCCAAAAGTGACGATGGTTTAAATAATCAATAACTTATGTTTTGGGGCGCGCCTTGCTGGCCGATCCGGCCTGTCTGTAAACGCAGTTGACAAAAGGTGTGCATAAGACGTCGCCCGGAAACTCCGCCTCCGAAGCCGGATGAATCGGGATATAATGCCGGCTTGCCGGTTTCCCACCCCAATTTTTCCTCCTGATCGATCGAACTTCCCATGACTGCCATGTCCCGCAGAATCGGTTTCGTGAGCCTCGGTTGTCCCAAGGCGCTGGTGGACTCGGAGCGTATCCTCACCCGGTTGCGGGCGGAGGGGTACGCCATCGTGCCGACCTACCGGGACGCCGATTTGGTGGTGGTGAACACCTGCGGGTTCATCGACGAGGCGATCGAGGAATCCCTGGAGGCCATCGGCGAGGCGCTGGCGGAAAACGGCCGGGTGATCGTCACCGGCTGCCTGGGGGCGAAGGCGGAACGGGTCTGGGAGGCGTATCCGAGCCTGCTGGCGGTGACCGGGCCGCACGCCTACGAAGAGGTGATGGGGGCAATACACCAGCATCTGCCGCCCGAGCACGATCCCTTCGTGGATCTGGTGCCGCCCCAGGGCATCAAGCTCACGCCGCGCCATTACGCCTATCTCAAGATCGCGGAGGGCTGCAATCATCGTTGCACCTTCTGCATCATTCCCGCGCTGCGCGGCGACCTGGCGAGCCGCCCGGTGGGGGAGGTCCTGGCCGAGGCGGAAGCGTTGGTGCAGGCCGGCGTGAAGGAGTTGCTGGTGATCGCCCAGGACACCAGCGCCTACGGCGTGGATCTCAAGTACCGCACGGGGTTTTGGCGTGGCAGGCCCGTCAAGACCCGGCTGCTCGAACTGGCCCAGGCGCTGGGCGGGCTGGGGGTGTGGGTGCGGCTGCATTACGTCTATCCCTACCCCCACGTGGACGCGGTCATCCCGCTCATGGCGGAGGGGAAGATCCTGCCCTATCTGGACGTGCCCTTGCAGCACGCCAGTCCCAGGATTCTCAAGGCCATGCGGCGGCCGGCGGAGCGGGATGGGACCCTGGAACGCATCCGCCGCTGGCGCGAGATTTGTCCCGATCTCACCCTGCGCAGCACCTTCATCGTCGGTTTTCCGGGCGAGACGGAGGGAGATTTTCAGCAGCTTCTGGATTTTCTGGCGGAGGCGGAGCTCGACCGCGTCGGCTGCTTCACGTATTCGCCCGTGGAGGGGGCGGCGGCGAACGCCCTCTCCGACCAAGTGCCCGAGGAGGTCAAGGAGGAGCGCCGGCAGCGCCTCATGGAATTGCAGGCGGCCATCAGCCGGGAACGGTTGCAGCGCAAGGTCGGCAGAACGCTCACCGTGCTGGTGGACGAAGTCGACGACCAGGGTGCAGTCGGGCGCAGCGCGGCCGACGCGCCGGAGATTGACGGGCGGGTCTACATCGATGGGGCATCGTCTCTGCGGCCGGGGGAGTTCGTGCGGGTCCGGATCACCGAGGCCGGGGAGCACGATCTCTGGGGGCGGCCGGACTGAAGGAGCGGCGCTGCCCCCGGGCCTGTCTGCACCCTGTGCACGGCAGACCCAGGTGCCGCCGAACGATTGTTTTCGGTTTTCACCGCCGTTACTGCCCCCGCTGCGGCATGCAAGACGTCCCCTCTCCCGCAAGGGCAGAGCCCAAGTTCTACAATTGGAAATACTCTAACTGCCGCTCCCATATACACGGATGGTCCCGATTGGGGG
>JBAYZB010000153.1:0-7310 GCA_041672765.1 Gammaproteobacteria bacterium
GATGATGTTGATGGCCCCCAGCACGGAGGAGATGCCCATGAGGTGCACCGAGAAGATGAAGTAGTCGGTGCTGGGCGGGCCGTATTTACTGGACAACGGCGCATAGGCGGTCCAGCCGAAATCGGGCGCCCCGCCCTCCATGAACAGCGTGCTCAGCAGGATGGTGAAGGCGAACGGCAGAATCCAGAAGCTCCAGTTGTTCAGGCGTGGGAACGCCATGTCCGGCGCGCCGATCATCATCGGAATCTGCCAGTTCGCGAGCCCCACGAAGCCCGGCATGATGGCGCCGAAGATCATGATGAGCCCGTGCATGGTGGTCATCTGGTTGAAAAAGTGCGGATCGACTAGCTGCAGTCCGGGCTGGAACAGCTCGGCCCGGATGATGAGGGCCATCGTGCCGCCGACAAAGAACATCGTCAGGCTGAACCACAGATAGAGCGTACCGATGTCCTTGTGGTTCGTGGTGGTCAGCCACCGCACGATGCCGGTGGGATGCTCATCATGGTGCGCGTGATCCGATGCAACCGTGCTCATGCCGAAAATCCTCCGCGATTAACGCGCCGCGCTGGTGCGGGCGGCCTTGACGTCCTTCGCCTGAACGGTGTCGCCGGTCTTGTTGCCCCAGGAGTTGCGCTCGAAGGTCACGACGGCGGCGATGTCCGCGTCGCTGAGCTGCTGCGCGAATGCGGGCATGGCGGTCCCCGGCCTGCCGCCGTTCAGCACGATGTTGAGGTGGCCCTCCACCGGCCCGGTGGCGATCGGACCGCCCTGCAACGCCGGGAACACACCGGGCACGCCCTGGCCTGTGGCCTGGTGGCAGACCGCGCAGTGCGTGGTGTACACCTGCTCGCCGCGCGCCATGAGCTCGTCCATGCTCATCTCCTTGGAAACCGCCGCCAGTTCGGCCTCCTGCGCCTTCTTCTGCTCATCGACCCAGGCGGCGAATTCGGCGGGCGGCAGGGCCTGCACCACGACCGGCATGTAGGCGTGGCCGACGCCGCACAACTCGGCGCACTGGCCGCGGTAGATGCCGGGCTGCTCGATCAGCGCCCAGGACTCGTTGATGAAACCGGGCATTGCGTCCTTTTTGACACCGAGTTCCGGCACCCACCAGGAGTGGATCACGTCGGTGGAGGTGGTGAGGATGCGAATCTTCTGATTGGTGGGCACCACCATCGGCCGGTCCACTTCGAGCAGATAGTGCTCGCCCTTGGCCGCGCGGTTATCCCGCTGCTCCATGGGTGTGGCGAGGTTGCTGTAGTAGCTCACGCCGTTGTCCAGATAGTCGTACTTCCACTTCCACTGCGACCCCGTGACCTGAATGGTCAGATCCGGATTGCTGGTATCCTCCATGGCGATCAAGGTCTTGGTGGCGGGGATCGCCATGCCGATGAGGATGAGGAAGGGGATGATGGTCCAAACCACCTCGACCGAGGTGTGCTCGTGGAACTGCGCCGGCGTCACACCACGGGACTTGCGGTACTTGAAAACGGAATAGAACAGCACGGAGAACACGACCACGCCGATCGCCACGCAGACCCAGAAGATCAGCATGTGCAGCCCGTAAATCTCCCGGCTGATCGGCGTAACGCCTTTGGGCATGTTGTACCGGAGTTCTTGCGCCAGGACGATGCCGCTGTACAGCAGCGCACCTGTCCCCAAGCCGGCCTGCAGCATTTTTTTCAGCTTGCACAACCACATGCAGAATCCCTCCTCAGCCTCAACCAACGTTTCCGGCCCGCACTGCCGCGCCTAGGCGTGGTAGGTGCGGTTCAACACGATGAACTCACCCAGCCCCCGCGCCAGCTTCTCGCGTTCGTCGTCATTGAGACATCTGCCCACCTCCACCTCACGGCCGTGAGAACCGATGGTGAGGCGGCTCGGATACCAGCCCTTGGCGTGGCTGCGCAGGATCGCCCGCGACCACGCCCGGGGAAAACTGCTCCGGCTGCGCTCTAGCTCCAAAGAACCTTTGCGCACCTCGACCATGTCGGCGCGGATGGCGATGACCTCGTAGTCTCCCGCCGTGCGCGCGATGTGGTACAGGCACGCTCCCAGGACCAGCATTTCCAGGCCCGCGTAGGGAAGCACCATCCAGGCGCCTAACAACAAAAAGCCTGTGGCTATCGCCATGGACAGCAAGCACACCGCAAAGAAAAAAATCCCTATTCCACGCGGCGATAGAGAACGGTCTGGCTGGATGATGAAGCGACAGTCTGGTGCGAGAATATCGCGCTCGGCGGTAACCACCGTCTTATCGCCCTCTGTCCCACTCCGTTCATTCTTTTGCCAATCCATTAGCGTTTTACTTAGGAAATAACTAGACCATGGGACCGCGGTAAGCAAGGAAAACGGCGGGCGACGCCATGACGACGGCTGGATTCAGCGCATGTCATGAATTACGGCAATTTCCGTAGAGTGGGCATCGCCCACCGAAAACGCCTTGGCAACCGACGCTTGAACGCAAGGCGGGAAAGAGTGTGAGCGGCGCTTAAACGCAAAGACGCGAAGGGCGCAAAGCTCGCAACGACAAGAAAGGCGTTGGCCTGCGCGGTTTGATCTCCCCGGCTTTACGGAACTCCCTCCGGACGGCCGTCATTCCCAATGAATCCTTTGCGCCTTCGCGCCTTTGCGTTGAAGTCCTGCGCATCCGCACCTTTATCTAAACCGCTTTTGCGCGGGTGCGGGATCGGTCCGCGGGACGGGAAGCGCGGGAATCAGGATACCGCAGCCCCCAGGATTTTCTCTTGTGGCTGTTCCGCCAATTCGGTACCGACGGGCAGGTGGATGATGAACGTGGTGCCCTTGCCCGCTTCGCTCTCGATCTCGATCCGTCCGCCGTGTCTTTCGACGATGCCGCGCGACAGGGCGAGACCGAGTCCCGTTCCCTTGCCCACCTGTTTAGTGGTGAAAAACGGGTCGAAAATGGAGGGGAGGACCTCCGGTTCGATGCCGCAGCCCGTATCCGAGATCTCCACCCAGACCCAATCGTCGCCCGTGCGTCCGGTCCGGATGACGATCGCGCCGCGCTCCTCGATGGCCTGCGCGGCATTGACCAGCAGATTCATGAACACTTGGTTCAACTGCGAAGGCACGCAGTGGACGCGCGGCAGTTCGCCGTACTCCTTGACCACCTCGGCCTTGTACTTCAGCTCATTCCATACGATGTTCAGCGTGCTTTCCAACCCCTTGTGTAGATCCGCCCACCGCCACTCGCCATCGTCCGCGTGCGAAAACGTCTGCAGATCCTGCACGATCTGCTTGATATGCGCGACGCCTTCCTGGGACTCGCGGACGAGATCCGCCAAATCCTGTTTGAGGTAATCGAGGTCCATCTTGACCTTGACATGCCGTAGCCGCGCCTGGATGCCAGGCTCATGGGCGAAGTCCCTTTCCAGCTCCTCATAGGTGGAGAGCACGCCGAGCAGATCCCGCACATAGTTTGCGAGGGTGCCGAGGTTGGAATTGATATAGCCGATGGGGTTGTTGATCTCGTGGGCCACGCCGGCGGCGAGCTGGCCGATGGACGCCATCTTTTCCGACTGCAGCAACTGGGCGTGCACCAGCTCGATCTTGCGATTCGCCTCTTGCAGGGCATCACGGCTCTGCCGCAACTGCGTCCGGACCCGGCCCAGGCGGCGCTTGAGGGTGACGACATAAGCGGCCGCGAGCCCCAGGCTCAGCACACCGAGCGCAGCGAGCAGGAACCAGCGGGAGTGCTGTTGCAGCAGGGCCGGAAGCGAAATCTTTCCGTCCTTCGTGCCGGGGGGGCCCACACGCAACTCCATCAACAGATCGCGGACCGGCTGATAATCGAGCGGGGCGGCCCATCCTGCGCTCTGCGCCGCCCGTGCCGCCTCGCTGTCGGGCGGCATCTGCAGCAGCGCCTCCGCCACCCTCCGGCTCAGTTCCTCCGGCGTGTGCCGGAGCTTGGCGATGGGCCATTCAGGGTAAAGCCGGGTGCTGGACAGGAAACCAAAGCCTTCGTGGTGCTGGCGGTTCAGGACATGGTAGTCGCTGAGATCGATCCTGCCTTCCGCGGCCATGCGCTCCAGCGTGTCGGTACGCACCGTCCCCGCATCCACCAGGCCGTCGCGCACCGCATACACGACAGCGTCTTGCGTCGCGCCGTGGCGCATGGGGCGGAAATCACGCTCCGGTTCGATCCCCGCCGTGCGCAGTTCGCGCCAGGCCGCCCACCAGCCGCCGAAGGAGGTCTCGTCGACGGCCATGAACGATTTGCCTTTCAGATCACCCAGGATACGGATGTCCACCCGGTCGGCGCGAGTGAAGATCACCCCGCCGAACTCGGTATACCACCGGTCGCGGTCCCGGTTGCGCAGGGTGGCAATCCGGTCCGCTCCGTAACGGTCCGCCAGATCGATATAGATGCCGGAGTTCACGAGCACGAAATCGACCTTTTCCCCCTCTACGGCGGGAACGACGTCGTTAAACCCCAAAGGCACGATGGTGAAGACGTGGCCGGGCAACTTGCTGGTGAGATAAACGGCCATCGGCGACCACATGCGTGCCGCCTGGGTCGGCCCACGCAGGGCCAGCACGCCGATTTTCACCACCTGATCGTACGCGTGAGAGGGCATACTCCAGGGCCACAGGAGGGCGAGAAATACCAAGACGCGCAACCGGCCGAATGCACCGTGTCCGCTGGATCGGCAAGGACACCCCATAAGCGCAGACCGATTTTGCATGACCATTCGATTCAATTCTCCTGACGTCCCCTGCTGTCGCGGACCGCGCACTCGAGCGGAACACCCATGCTTCCCCGAAAACATGGCGACAGGATGGCAGTCGGTAGAATTTACCCTATTAATCAGCAGATTGGGAACAGGAAAGCGAGCAATGGAGAGATTGCCCTACCGAACCTGTCAGGGAAACCGCGCGGCTCAGCCCGACGCCGCCAGCGGCTCCAGCGCCAGGCGGGCGGCGATTGCATCCGCGTCGAGACGGTCCAGAGGGGGGATCATGCCCAACAGCGGCGCCGCCAGGCGCGCGTCCAGGGTTGCCACGTTCTCCTGAATGCGCTCGCACCCGGCATCCACCACGTTGGCCACCCAGCCCGCCAGGATGCAGCCGTGGTGCAGAATGCTGTCGGCAGTCAGCAGCGCGTGATTGATGCAGCCTAGGCGCACACCCACCACCAGTACCACCGGGAGCGCCAGTGCCTGGGCCAGGTCCGCCACCGTGTCACGTTCGTTGAGCGGCACCTTCCAGCCGCCGACCCCTTCGACCACCACGCAGTCGGCCAATGCCGCAAGCTCACCGTATGCCCGGCGGATGCGCGCGATGTCGATGTGCACGCCGCTTTCCGCCGCGGCGATATGGGGTGCAATGGCGGGAGCGAAGGCATAGGGATTGAGCGACTCGTAATCGACGGGAACCGAAGTCTGGGCCTGGATGCGCAGTGCATCCTCGTTGCGCAGGCCCGCGGGACCGGGCGCGCAGCCGCTGGCCACCGGCTTCATCCCCACCACCGTGAGCCCTTGCGCCTGGAGCGCCGCCATCAGCCCGAGGGTGATCCAGGTCTTGCCGACGCCGGTGTCGGTGCCGGTGACGAAGAACCCTTTGGGCATGGCAGGCCGGCTCATGATGCCGTGCCTGGGAGCTTGCGGCCTACCCGCTGGATCGGGATGCGCACCACACCCTCCCGGACACCCGCCGACGCGTCCTCCTGCAGCGGCGCCCACGCATGGCCGTAGACGATCTCATAGGTCGCCGGCAGTACGCCGTCGCGGCGGAAGGATTCATAGGCATCCACCATCGCCTGCAAACGCCTTTTTCCGGTCAGGCCGCGGGGGCGCCCCGCGGTGGCGTTGTGCGCCCCGATGCACTTGAGATCACGCATCAGCCCGAACACGTCCGGGTAGGTCATGGTGATGCGCTCCACGTCCACCACCGGATCGGCCAGCCGCGCGCGCACCAGGGCGTCGCCCAGATCGTGCATGTCGATGAAGGCGCTGACGTGGGTGTGGCCGTCGGCCCGCGACCAGCTCGCCCGCAACTCCTTCAGGGTGTCCGGCCCGAAGGTGCTGAACAGCAGCATCCCGCCGGGCTTGAGCACGCGGCGGAACTCGGCGAATACCACCCCCGGATCGTTGCTCCACTGCAGGGCGAGATTCGAGAAGATCATGTCGACGCTTCGGTCCGCCACGGGCAGGCGCTCCATGTCGCCGCACACGCAGCGCATGCGGCTGAACCAGGGAATGCGGCGGCGCGCCTGCCGCAGCATGGCGTGGGCGATGTCCAAGGCGATTACCCGCGCACCGCGATAGCGTTTGGCGAGCGCCGCACTCGCCGTGCCGGTACCCGCACCCACGTCCAGGATGCAGGCGGGCGCGATGCGCATCAGGTCCAGGCGCTCGAACATGCGCCGCCCGATCTCCCGCTGCAGCACCGCCGCGGCGTCGTAATCCTCCGCGGCACGCTCGAAGGAGCGGCGCAACGTCTGCTTGTCCAGGTGAAAACTATGCTCGTCCGTCATGACATGACCCGTGACCGGAATCCAGGAATTCCTCCAGCACCTGCAAAAACTCGTCGGGGTGCGACAAAAACGGCGCGTGGGCCGCGCCCCGTATCACGTGCATCGTTGCATCCCGCATGGTCCCCGCCGCCACAGGGCCGGCCCGGCGCGACACCAGGCGGTCGCGCTCGCCGTAGATCAACAGCGTCGGGCAGCGCAGGGCGGGCAACAGCGGCCGCAGGTCGGCGTCGTGCAGGATTTCGAGCCCGGTGCGCAGCGCCTCGGGCCGCGGCTCGCCGCGCTCGAACACGCCCTGGCGCAACAGCCGCAGCTCCTCCTTGGAGCGATCGCCCCCCATGGCCTCCAGGGCAAGAAAGCGCAGCAGCGTGCCGCGGTAATCCTGTTCCAGGTTTTGCGAAAACTGCGCCAGCACCTCCGGCGCGACGCCGTAGGGCCAGTCGTCGCCCTGTACGAAGCGCGGATTGGCGGCGACCAGCGCCAGCCGCTCCACCCGCTCCGGCTGCGCCGCCGCGATCTTCATGGCCACCATGCCCCCCAGCGACCAGCCGAGCCACATGGCGCGCGGCGGCGCGGCGGCGGCCACCTGCCCGGCAAACGCATCCAGGTCGCGCGCATCGGTCAGCGGACTGCGCCCGTGGCCGGGCAGATCGATGCAGGTCACGCGCCAGCGCCGCGCCAGGTCGTCGACGATCCCGCCCCAGATGCCCGAGTGCAGCCCCCAACCGTGCAGCAGGACGAGTTCGGCGCCCGCGCCCCGGGTTTCAGCGCACAGCGTCATGGCCGCTCCTGCATCAGATCGGCCAGCGTCTCC
>JBAYZB010000154.1:0-7273 GCA_041672765.1 Gammaproteobacteria bacterium
CCGCGGGAGTTCCGGGGTGGTGGTGGCACTTCGTTCCGGCCGGTCTTCGAATGGCTGGAGCGGGAGGGCAGACGGCCGGACCTGCTGGTGTACTTCACCGATGCCCAGGGCGAGTTCCCGCCGCAGGAGCCGGATTATCCGGTGCTCTGGCTGGTGAAGGGCAAGGCCGCCGTGCCGTGGGGGCAGCGCATTCAGTTGAACTGACCGTATACCGTGTCGACACGTACCGAACGGCTCAACGCAAAGGCGCGAAGGCGCAAAGAAACTGACGATAAGCCCTGCGGTCACGTTGTGCAGCTACATGACATTGCGCCGTGTCGGGCAGCACTGGCCACCGATGCGTAACCCGACTTTCAAGACTTTGCGCCTTTACGTTGTGTTTTTCCGGTATATCCAACAACGACGCAACATCGATGGAGATCCATGGAACTATCCGCTGAAGACAGCCTGCGCCTGAACGTGTTGCTCGCCAATGCCGAGGCGGTCCGTATCGACGAACAGAATATGGTCGTATACGGGCTGGCGGGGACCGCCGAGGCCAAGGTGCCACTCAATCCCAACTGCCGTCCGGAGGAGTATCTGCGCCGCGTGCGTGAGGCGCTGTCCACTGCGGCGTTGGGTTCGCCGCGCGGCTATCCGGTATTCCTGCAGCGTTGGGTGCGCATGGGGCAGATTCAGAACTCGCCTCTGGAAAAGCTGCTGATGCTGGGCGAGCCGGAGGCCGTGGTGGCTGTGGCCTGCGCGCCGGGCCTTACGGACGAGTTGGCGCGGCGGGCCTGGTGGGCCGCGCCCACCCCGGAAGTCGCGCGCTTCATGCTGATCCGTGAAGACGTGGTGCGGGGTGCCATGGGGCCAGTGCTGGCCAATTATCTGATCGAGTATCTGCCGTTCGAGACCGAGCCGGTGGACATGCTGAACACCGTCCGGCTCGTGTTGCAGCCGGGACTGACGGATGCCGCCACCCGCCGCCGCATCTGGGAGAGCGGGCGGCACCGGCATGTCTATCGGGTCGCATTCCTGGAGATGCTGCCCGATGACCTGCCGGAGGGCCAGCCGCCCCGGAGCGATCTGGAGCGGTATCGGGATGTGCTCGAAACGCTGTCCGCCGCGGGCAACCCGATTGCATCCGTGCTGGTGCGAACGCTCGATGGCCGCGGCCAGGCCTTTCTGTGGACCGGCGCCGAGGCGTTGCAAAAGCCCGCCAATCAGGACGTGTGCAGCGCGTTGCTGAACGCCATCGGCCGCTATTTCGGGGCCGCGCGATGCTTCGAGGGCGAGGCCGCGGATATCGGGGAACTGACGGGCCGAGTCGATGCGCTCTGCGAGCAGCGCCGATCGGAGGATGTGGCGCAGGTGCTTGCCGCGTGTCCGCAGCTCGCTCCCGATGTGCGTGCGGTATTGGTGCTAGCGCATGTCAGTGAGGCGCTCGCCACCCATGTCTTCGCCCGCACCGACGCGGTGGGTACGCTCCTGCGCCGCAAGCTGGAGCCGGTGATCGGGCCGCTCCTGCAGCAGTTCACGGTGCTGCGCAGCGCGAGGACTCCATGAGTCCGGCCGCTCGCGTCGCTCGTGTGGGCCTGAGCCTCCTGATAAGACTTTCCCATGAGATCGCCGAGACGCAGCTTGGCTACTCGCCGCGGCTTCTGGGCGAAAGCCTGTCTGCCCAGGTGAGCGATTACGTCCGGAAGGAGGGGCTGGGGTACTACCCTCCCTTGGGTTACTTCGTCCAGGCGCCGGGGCTCGATCCGGATCTGTTGGCGCTGACGCAAGAAGTCGCGCGCTATTCGTGTGAGTTCGTCGATCGGGAGGTTCGGCGGCGGTTGCGCGGCGTGTTCTCCAGCGTACGCGTGGAACAGATGCACTGTACCGCCTACGTGATGCCCCATGTGCGCAAGGGTCACCCCAACGCGCTGTTGGGGCTTTGCCGTCATTACACCCCGGATACGGTCAAGCTCGAACTCGTCGTCGCCATGCTGGAGAAGGGACTGATGACGGAGGGAATCGAGCAACTCGCGGGGACCAAGGCGCTGCGCCGGCTCAGTGACGGGTTTGCGGCCGTGGACCTGCTGAGCGCACGGCTGCTTTAGACAGACCATTGTCGGGGTTGTGCTCCCGGTCTCATTCAATCTGTGAAGCATGCACTTCCTGCCGCAGGTCTTTTTACCTAGCTTCGGTACATGCTCAGGCCATGTGTCCCGATACTGCCGATGCGGCAGTGTCGGCTGTCCGTGTCACCAGGACATCCTGGGAAGCCGTCCGGAACGTGAGCCGAGAGGGGTGTCATACCACTGTCGCTTTCCGGGCACAGGTGCCGATCCAAAACTATACTTTTCCCGTCGGGAATTTTCGGTAGCGAAGTTTTCCTCAGGCGGGGTGCTGAACAACAGGGATCCGCACCAAGGAGCAGGGGCATGAGGGACGAGAACGGAGGAGATGGTCGCCATGCACTACGCCGTCGAGAACTCAACGTCGCACCCAGATGTAAGACGCTGTATCGAGCAGGTCTATCAGTTGCCTTCCATGCCAGGCATGGCACGCAGCATTCTGGAACTCCGGCTCAGGCCGACGGCATCGGCCGCGGACCTGGCCGCCATCGTGGAACTGGACCCGAGCCTTGCGGCTCAGGTCATGCGTTACGCAAACTCACCGTTTTTCGGGTACCGGGGAAACATCCGATCACTCCGCGACGCCATTTCCCGCGTGCTCGGATTCGAGACGGTCATGGGCATCGCATTGGGGCTCGCCACGGCCAAGGCCTTGCGGAATCCGCTGGACGGTCCGCTGGGGTTGCGCGCGTTCTGGCGGCACGCCATCTACAGCGCCGCCCTGGCGCAGGGGATTGTCCAGGCCATGCCGTCGCGGGCGCGGCCCAGCCTGGGCATGGCCTACCTGGCCGGGCTGCTGCACAACTTCGGGTTCCTGCTTCTGGGGCACCTGTTTCCTCCGGAGTTCTCGCTGCTCAACAAGCTGGTGATGGCCCATCCGGAGATCCCGGTCACCACGCTCGAAAAGCATCTGTTGGGCATGGGCCATGCCCAGCGGGTGCTGTCGCTGGGGCATGCGCGCATCGGCGCCTGGCTGATGGAGTCGTGGGGCATGCCGGAGGAGATCGTCATTACCCTGCGGGAACATCACAATCCGCAGTATGATGCGGACCATGCCGTCTATCCGAATCTGGTTCTGCTGGTGGACCACCTGCTGAAGGCCTGCAATCTCGGTGACGCGCCTGACGCCGAGTTGCCGCCGGAACTGCTGGCGCGCCTCGGCCTGGAGGAGGCGCAGGTGGTGAGGGTGCGCGAGAAGCTGCTGACCCGCTGTAAAGGATTGGAGCACCTGGTGCATCAACTCGCGGCCTGAATGGTCTCTTCCCGCCCGGAACTTCATCAATGATCGCGGATGCCGGCGGCCGGCAGGCCCCTTGGCTGATCTGCCTGGTACGCAAGCAACCGCAGACCTTGCCCTTCTTCCATTGACCGCAAGCGGTGCCGGCTGCCTTGTGAAATATCCGGGCTTAGTCGCACTTTCCGATGGAATCGGGACGGCAGCGTCTTCTGTCGATCCAGATGGCATTGCCGAGCCGCGCCCCGGCAAGCTGCGCGTTGGTCAAATCCGCCCCCGCCAGGTTCGCGCCACGCAGGTCCGCAGCTCGCAGGTCCGCTCCCGCGAGCAGGGCATTCTCCAGGCGCGCCTTTTCCAGCGTTGCGCCCTGCAACACGGCGCCTTCCAGAACGGCACGGTTCAGCACTGCGCCGGTCAGATCGCTCCCGCTCAGATCCGCCCCGCCGAGCCGTGCCTGCTCCAGATGGGCCTTTTTCAAGATGGCCCCGGAAAGATCCGCCTTTTCGAGGCGCGCATCGTATAAACGTGCCTGTTCCAGGTTGGCGTCCCGCAGTGTGGCGCCGACCAGGCGGGCGCGGTCCAGCCGCGCTCCGGACATCAGTGCCGCGGCAAGGTCGGCCCGCGTCAGGTCCGCTCCGGTAAAGCGGGCATTGATGAGGATCGATTGCCGCAGGTCCGCGCCCACAAGCCTGGCCATCCCAAGATCGCTGCCGCTGAGATTGGCCGCCCGCAGATCGGCGCCGCTCAGGTTGCTCCTGGTCAGCACGGCGTCGCGCAGTTCCGCCTGTCCGAGTTGGGCGCCTTGTTTGTCGCAAGCCGCCCAGTTGACGGCGCGGGAGGGGGGATCGTCGCAGGCGCCCCAGGCGAGCGACAGCGAACCGCCCAACATCAAGCACAATGCGATGTATATTCTTTGAGTACGGCCACGGGTGTATGTTTTCAGGGCGGTCATTTTCTTAAGCTACTGTTAAATCTGGCTAAGTATAAAGCCGTGCCGAACGATTGGGGGGCGTGCCTGTCATAAACGCGCTACATTGCCCTATTTATTCTAATGAATAGCTCCCCAGTACAGCGCTAGGGCATAATGCGACGGACTTTACACGAATCTTGCGAAGAAATAAGGAGCCAGCCATGCGTCTTATCCTATTGGGAGGCCCGGGTGCGGGCAAAGGCACTCAGGCGAAGTACATCACGGAGAAGTTCAATATTCCGCAGATTTCCACCGGTGACATGCTGCGTGCCGCCGTCAAGGCAGGCACTCCACTGGGGATCGAGGCAAAGAAGGTGATGGACGCGGGCGGGCTGGTATCCGACGAGATCATCCTCGGCCTGGTCAAGGAGCGCATCCAGCAGCCCGACTGTGCGAACGGCTTCCTGTTCGACGGCTTCCCGCGGACCATTCCCCAGGCGGAGGCGCTGAAGGCTCAGGGCATCAAGCTGGATTACGTGGTTGAGATCGATGTGCCGGACGACGAGATCATCAAGCGCATGAGTGGCCGCCGCGTGCATGTGGCCTCGGGCCGTACCTATCATGTGATCTTTAATCCACCCAAGGTGCCGGGCAAGGACGATGTAACCGGCGAGGACCTGATCCAGCGCGATGACGATAAGGAAGAGACCGTGCGCAAGCGCCTGGATATCTACCACGCCCAGACCGAGCCGCTGGTGGAGTACTACTCCAAATGGGCGACGACGGGTGATGCCGCGGCGCCGAAATACGTCAAGGTTTCCGGGATCGGCAAGGTCGAGGAGATCCGCGACCGCATCTTCGCCGCGCTCGTCGGTAACTGACCAACACCTTCGTACCCGCATCGAGAGGGCCGGTTCGTCCGGCCCTTTTCTTGAATTGTCCCTGCTTTCCTCATTACCGTTTACTGTCCAAGTCCTACCGGCGAACGTTTCAGCCTCGTTTCAGCTTGTCAGGATAGATTGTTTCCACGCCATAGGCATTGGGGCGTGCTCCCGATGCCCCATGCATGGCGGCAACCTGACGATCCACATGATCCGCCCTGTGGCGGATGACGAGCGAGGTATGTGAACTATGATGAAGGTCAAACATGCAACCCTGGCGGGATTGGCCGCGCTGTTCATGCTGGTGACGGCTATGGGATCGGTAGTGGCCGATGACGATCACGAACTGGCGCGGCGCCTGCGGGATGCCGGCGACATCCTGCCCCTGGAAAAGATTCTGGAGGAGGCGCGCAAGGTGCATTCAGGCCATGTGCTCGAAGTGGACCTGGAGAGCAGGCGCGGCAGCTACGTCTACGACCTGGAGATCCTGGACGACCAGGGCGTGGTGTGGGAAATGCGCTTCGATGCCAAGACCGGCCGGCTCTTGAAAGAGGAAATGGAGAGGAGGTATTGACGCTTGCGGCTGCTGATCGTCGAGGATGATCCGGCGTTGAGCCGGAAGCTGAAGGACGACCTGATGCGGGCGGGATTCGCGGTGGACGCCGTGGACAACGGTATCGACGGCGAGGCGATGGGCATGGCGGAGCCGTACGACGTCATCGTGCTCGATCTCGGGTTGCCTGGGCGCAGCGGCCTCGAGGTGCTGAAGAACTGGCGGGCCGGCGGGAAGACGACCCCGGTCATCATCCTGACGGCCCGCGATGCCTGGTATGAGAAGGTCGAAGGCTTCAAGGCCGGCGCGGACGACTATCTCGGCAAGCCCTTCCACGTCGAAGAGCTCATCGCGCGCATCACTGCCGTGATCCGGCGTCTCAAAGCGCAGCCAGGCGGCACCCTGGTGGCCGCCGGCCTGACCCTGGACGAGGAGCGCCAGTCGGTCACCACGGCGGACGGCACGGTGTACGAACTGACCGGCACCGAGTTCCGCCTGCTGCGCTATTTCATGCTGCACCCGGGGCGGATACTATCCAAAACGCGCCTTACGGAGCATGTCTATGATTTCGACTCCGACAAGGACAGCAACGTGATCGAGGTGTACGTGAACCGCCTGCGCCAGAAGCTCGGCAAGGACCTGATCGAAACCCGCCGCGGACAGGGATACGTCTTCAAGGCGGCACGCTGATGTATTCGCTGCAGACGCGACTTGGTGCCGGGCTGTTGCTCAGCCTGGTGCTGTTGTTCTTTGCCCAGTGGCTCGTGGTAAGCCTTTCGGCCCACCGCCTCACGGAAGAATACGTGGCCTCCAGCCTGGAGCGTGGCGCGGAAAGCCTGCTGGCGGCCCTGGAGTTTGGCGCCGACGGGCAGCCCGTGCTGGACCCGGCCCATGTGGGGCCGGTTTATCACAGGCCCTTCTCGGGTCATTACTATCACATCGCCGTGGGCGGCCAGGTGCTGCGCTCGCGCTCCTTGTGGGACATCGATCTGAATCCGCCCATCGGGCGTGAAGGACGGTCGCATGTCCTCGGTCCCCAGGGGCAGCCGCTGCTGGTGCTGGTCAGCCATTTCACTAAGGACAGCCATCCCATCGCCATCGCCGTAGCCGAAGATCTGTCGCGGATGCAGGCGGGGGTGCGCAAGTTCCAGTGGCGTTACGGGCTGGTTTCTCTCGCCGCGCTCGTTCTGCTCATCCTGATCCAGCGCTGGATCGTGCGCACCAGTCTGCTTCCCCTGGAGCGCGTGCGCCGCGACATGGCGCGGCTGGAGCGGGGGGAGATCGCGCAACTGGATAGCCGGGTCCCCGCCGAAGTGCGGCCCCTGGTGCAGGAGATCAACCGTATGATGGTGATCGCCGCGCAGCGGCTGCAACGCTACCGCAACGCCTTGGGCAACCTCGCTCACGCCCTGAAGACCCCGCTCATGCTGCTCATGCAATTGGGAGAGGAGGACGAGATGCGCGCCCATCCGTCGGTGAAGGAGCGTCTCGTTCGGCAGGTGGACACTATCCGTGTCCTCATGGAACGGGAGCTGAAGCGGGCCCGGCTCGCGGGCGGCGGGGTCTGGGGCCGCAGCTTCGATCCGGCGA
>JBAYZB010000155.1:0-7127 GCA_041672765.1 Gammaproteobacteria bacterium
CGGTGGCGGAACCTGAACCCGAACCTGAACCCGAACCTGAACCCGAACCTGAACCCGAACCCGAACCTGAACCCGTGGCAGAGCCCGAACCGGAACTGGCGCCTGAGCCGGAACCCGAGCCACAACTGCTGCCCGAACCAGAGCCTGAGTCTGTAGTAGAACCCGAACCAGAACCAGCGCCCGAACCGGAACCGGTGCCTGAGCCGGAACCCGAACCACAACTGCAGCCTGAACCGGAGCCGGTAGCAGAACCGGAACCTGAACCTATCCCTGAGCCGGCACCGCCTCGGGAACCGGAACCGCCGCCGCAGCGCGTCGAGCCCTCACCGGCCGTGCCCGAGGAAAAACCGCAACCCATCCCACCGCGCAAGCAGCAAGCGGAACCCCCGCAGCGGCCGGAGCCGGAAACGCCAACCCCGCCCCCGCCCGTGGCGGAGGCCAACCCGGAAGACCAAGTCGCGACAGCAGAGCAGGCCGTCGCCGTCGCAAGACCGGACCCCGAAGCGGCGCTGCCAGGAGCACCAGAAGAGGAGGCGGCGAAGTCGGACTACTACAACCTGCTGCGGACGCTCATAGAGCGGCAGAAGCGTTATCCCCCCCGTGCGCAGCGGCTGCGGCAAGAGGGCACCGTGGTGTTGGGATTCCGCGTCGGGGAGGACGGCAGCGTCGTCTCCCATCGCATTGCCCAGAGTTCAGGCTTCGCGGACCTGGACCGGGAGGTCGAGCGCATGCTGAAAAACGCCCAGCCGCTCCCGCCCGCGCCCGATGGCCTCGCCGGCGAACGCCTGGAAATACTGTTGCCGATCTCGTTCGTGCTGCGATGAGGCTCAATTTATCGATCCGTTTATGTAGAGCAGGCCCCGTCCGCCAGTGTTTTCGGTGTTTAACGCAAAGGCGCAAAGGCCGCCAAGAACGCAAAGCAGGTAAAGAGTGTTGATCTGTGGGGGGCGTCCATGGACGGTTGGCGTGCCGGTGAGCGCCGCTACGGATAACTTTTCTTTGCGACCTTTGCGCTCTTCGCGTCTTTGCGTTCCATGACATAGACACAAAAAGAGGAAGCGGCGCCACGCGACGCCGCTTCCACCGCCCGTGACGGGACTCGTCGTCAGAACTGCAGGATCGAGCCGATGGAGATGATGTCGTCTTCGACCTCGTTGCCGTTATGCGCCTCGGATTCGGTATGGGTGTACTCCAGGACCAAGTGCACGAAGTCGTTGAGGGGATGGTACACGCCGACGATCCAGGACCGGTTCTCCTCGACGAGATTCGAGACTGGTTCACCACTGGCCCGGTCGAGATTGCTGATGCCGTAACTCACGCCGATCTTGGTATTCGGGCCGGGCACCGTGTAGGTGAGCTGCACGTAACCGCCGTCGGAATCCCGTTCCTCACCGGTCAGGCTCACCGCATCGAACAGGTAGGCCGTGGTGCCGATCCCTTCGCCGACATACCAGTACGCCACCGCCTCGAAGCCGGCGAAGCCGACCTTGGCGCCGATGTCGAAGCCGTTGGCGGTGTAATCCCCGGCCGCAGTATCGATCTCCTGAACCAGCCCGCTCACCCACACCTTGCCGGGCCAGGCGCCCTGCCACTCGTACACCGCCTTGGCCTCGAAGCCGGGGCTGTCGTTGCTCTGGTTGAGCACATCTGCCGTACCGCTCACGGCGCCCGCTCCCAGCGTCGAAAGCCCGAAGGGATCGATGATGCCGGCCGTGATGGACAAGCCGCCGAAGTTGGGCGTGGTGTAGCTGATCTGGCCCTTCCAGTCGGCGTAGATGTAGCCGGTGCCGATGCGTCCGAGGGTGGTGTTGCCGCCGCCGCCGCCCGCACCCGAGCCTACGCCGAGCAGCGTCATGTCGGACAGGATGGCGTCGGAGGCGAAGATGCCCAGGTCGCGCCCGAACTTGATCGTACCCCAGGCTTCGTTGCCGATGGTGAGAAACACCTGCCGGAAGTTGGAGGTGTTGAGCCCCAGGGCCTGATCAAGTCCGTTGACGAACTGTCCGCTGTCCACCCCAGGCTGGAAGCTCAGGGTCACGCCCACATCGAAGTTGTTGGCGGTGGTCGTCGCGGAGAAGCCGAACCAGGACGGCAGCAGCCCGGTACGCACGTTGACGTCGTCATCGTCACCAACGCAGGCGAGGCCGGCCGCAACCACTTCATCGGTATCGTCGCAGCTCGCGTTGGTGTAAAAGGCGTTGACGTTGCCCGAGAACTGGATGTTCCAATCACCGATCTTGGTTTCGATGGCCGCATTCGCGTTCGAAGCGCCCAACAGCGCCCCAACGACGGCCGTTGCTATGGCGAGTTTTTTGTGTCCGTACATGGCTCACTCCTGTTTGCGTGTTGTCGATGCTTGCTTGCCGATGGCACCGTGAAGGAAACCGGCGGAGGCTTCCTCGTCCGGTACCGGTCATTCCTGGGTTTCGCAGGACGCGCCCGGGTCCGGAGGCAGCAAACCCGATAGCGCTTCAAAGCTCGCGCGCACCCGCTTTCGCCGCAGCAGACATTCACGCTGCAAACGAAGGGGTGTTGGCGGAGGTGTTGCTGGATGTGGAACCAACCCGCGCTTCAGGCCGGTTCCGTGCGAAGTGGAATCCCTCCATGGAAACTCTCCCTGTTGCTGTTGATTGCGTCACGTGCCAAGGCGCGGCAGCCGGGTGCCGCCGCGCGCCGCGCAGCTTCTGTGGACTAACAACAACAGTGTAGCAGCCGTTTTGAGATTGCAACTTCACTGTTGGTTAATTCCAACGATTACGAACAGGAGGCCGCACCAACAGCAGCTCACAGAGTTTTGGCGTGTGCCTGTATTGCAGCGCTGATTGCCGTCAGGATCATCCCTGTGGTGCGGGTGCGACAGAGCGTGTGCGGTCGCGACGAATCGGGATTTTCCCATGTGTCCAGATCGTTACGGCGTGAAAAAGCGGAATATGGTTGACGGATATCTGGGGTTAGGCCGTGCGGGAGGGATCAGGGAAGACCCGCCCCGGCCATGGAGACCGGGGCGGCGCTACCGGTTTACGCGTGGGCGGCGAAAGGATGCGTGACGGTACCGCGCTGTTTCACGACATCCGCTGCCCGCGGCTCGCGCGCGACGGCGCGTTGAATCGCGAGCTTGGTCGCCTCGTAGTTGTAGTCCTGGATCTTGGCGTCGTCCTGCGCATCCCAGTGTATGAACACGCCTACGCAAATGAAGATGTCGTCGGCCTCGTCCATGGGGATGGTGCCGGCCTCGACGCAGTCCGCCACCGCCATCGCGACGGCCCGTTGCGCCGGGCCGAACATCTGCGTGGCCTGCTTGGCGTTCTTGATGGTCACCTTGTTGAACATCACGGTTGCCGGTTTCGTCATGAGGTTGGGACCGATCACGGCGAGTAGACCGTTAACCCCTTCTTTTTGATTGGTCAGTGTGTTGCAGAAAGCGGTTTCGGCGGCACTGCCGCGCGGTCCCATGATGAGATCGATGTGGGCGACCTCGTTTCCTTCACCGACCAGAGCTTCGCCTACCAATACTCCATTAATTACCGCCATTGTCGAGCCTCCTCTGAATTGCAGTTGCTAACAAATGCGGGTAAGCGTAGATGCGGCTTCCATTCCCGCGTGAGTGGATGGACTCCGGGCGAGCGCCATCCTGATTCTGGCTTCCGGTGCCGGGCCGACCCGCAGGGCGCAGCCGGCCGCTCGGCTTGTCGCTGCGCACTCGCACCCCGGTGCAAACCAGTACACCCGGCGCAGTTTCTTCAATATTAGCTGGATTTACGTGCATGCAAGCGGTGTCAGGCAGGCCGTGGATATCCGTAAAGCGCAAGCAACGGCTATGCCAGGGACAAGAAACGACAGGCATGACGGAAATGGCGGATGCGCACACCAAGTATGATGCGAAATTGCAACACAATGTCACCCATCCTGGGGCGGCGGGACATGGCGACCGCAGGACGCTGGATGGTGTTATGGTGTTCGGCATCTGCGATGCCAGTTCTTCCGCGTCCATCAGTCCAGGGGTCCAACACCTTGGCGCGAGCATTGACGAGTCCAGGCGCCGGTGGTAGAAACCTTGAATCCCTCGCATTCCATATGGATGAATATCTCATGGGCCTATGCGTATCCGCCGCCGAGGAGTTCAGAACGATACCGGCTCAGGGTCCGTGTTGCGAACGCTTGACTGAGGACGAGGAATAGGATGGCAATTTTTCACTGGGATGAAAGCTACAGTGTCGGGATCGAGCAGATCGACGATCAGCACCGGGCGTTGTTGGAGATAATCAACCGTCTGGACGACGCTGTGTCCGGTGGCGAAGAAACCAAAATCGTTGTCGACCTATTGCGGGCGTTACGCGAATATGCCGTCTACCACTTCGCCACGGAGGAGGAATTGATGTTGGCGGGCGGTCACGATCGGGAGCGTTACCGCAGGCACAAGGCCGAGCACAAGGAATTCGTCGAGCAGCTCGAGCGCTTCGGTGAAAATCTGGAAAACGGCGTCTCGCACGCCGTTGCCGCGTCGCTGCTCGAATACCTGGTGCAGTGGTTGATGGAACATGTGCTCGGCCTGGACAAGGAGGCGGGACGCTTCCTGTTGCAGATGCGCGATGGCGCCGATCAGACCGGTGCGGCGGACGCGCCGCGGGATCGGGACGGGACGAAGAAGAAACTTCTCGGTGCGCTGCGGGAGAGTGAAGTTCGCTTCCGATCGCTTGCGGACAGCGTGCCGGTGCTCGTCTGGATGAGCGATCCGAACCAGCACCGCTTCTTTTTCAACAGACCGTGGCTGGAATTCACCGGCTGTTCCTTTGAGGAACTGCAGCGCGACGGCTGGGCCGCGGGCATTCATCCTGACGACTACAAGGCCACCATGGAAGCGCACCAGCGCTTCACTGCGCAGCGGCAGCGATTCATGATCGAATACCGAATGCGTGCGGCAGACGGCAGCTATCGGTGGCTGCTGGAAACCGCCGTACCGCGTTACCTGCACCATGACCGCTTCATCGGCTACATCGGTTCCTGCGTTGACATCACCGAACGCAAGCTTGCCGAACGCGTCCTGGAGGAAGCGCGCGTCCGTCTGGAAAAGGAAGTGGCGGAACGCACCGCCGAACTGATGAAGGCCAACAGCAGGCTGCGGCAGGAAAAGGAGGAACAGCGTGCCCTGATCGCGCGGCTCGAAGAAACGCAGCAGCAGTTGCTCCAGTCCGAGAAGATGGCGGCCATCGGGCAGTTGGCGGCGGGCATCGCCCACGAGATCAACAACCCGATCGGGTACGTGAAATCCAACCTCAATACCCTTGCCGGATACATCGGCAATCTGCTGCACCTGATCGCCGCATACGAGGCCAAAGACGGCGAGGAAATCGAGGTGATGAAGCGGATGATGGACTACGAGTTCGTCAAGGACGACGTGATCACGCTGATGGGGGAAACGCAGGAAGGCGTGGCGCGGGTCGAGAAGATCGTGCAGGACTTGCAGGAATTTTCCAACGGGGACGACGCGGAGTGGCGCGAAGCGGATTTACACAAGGGACTCGACAGCACGCTGAATCTGCTGCACAACGAACTCAGGCACAAGGCGCAGGTGATCAAGCAGTACGGCGCGGTGCCGCCGGTTCGCTGCCTGCCGCCGCAGTTGAATCAGGTGTTCATGCATATTCTGCTCAATGCCATCCAGGCCGTCGGGAAGGAGGGCGTCATCACCGTTCGCACCCGTGCCGAGGGCGATTCGGCTGTCGTCGAGATCGAGGACAACGGGAAGGGAATCGCGCCGGATCGGATCAACCGCATCTTCGATCCCTTCTTCACCACCAAGCCCGTCGGCAAGGGCATGGGATTGGGGCTGTCCGTCGCCTACGGCATCGTGCGGAAACACCAGGGCCGCATCGAGGTGGAGAGCACCGAGGGCAAGGGAACCACATTCCGCGTGGTGCTGCCGCTGACCGGCCACAGCGGCGAAGACCCGGCGGCGCGCTCGCACTAACACCACGGGCCCGGTCGGGCGCGGCGGGCAGCGTCGCGCGAACGCGGGGGCTCAGAAGATCAGCCGGCGGCGCACCAGCACGACAGCGAGGTAATAGCCGACCACGGTATACGCGAGCAGAACGGATACATGCAGCGCGACATCCGTCACGGCTCCACCCGCGACCAGCGGCCGCACGAGTGCCACCGCGTGGGTGAGCGGGAGGACCTGAACGGCGGATTGCAACGGCGCAGGCAGCGTCTCGATGGGGTAGAAGACCCCGCAGACGATGAACATGGGCGTAATGAAGAGCGTCATGTAATAGCTGAAGAAATCGTAATTCGGTGACAGGGCGCTCATGACCATGGCCGGTCCTGCGAAACACAGGCCGATGAGGAACATGATCGGGGTGGCGAGCAAGGCGCTCCAGTCATGGACGGCGCCGAGCAGGGTGGCGACCGCCAGGATCGTCACACCACTGAGCAGGCTCTTGGAGGCGCACCACAACATCTCGCCCGCCAGGATGTCGTCCACGTCCAGGGGCGTGGCCAGGATCGCCTCGTAAGTGCGCTGCGGCACCATGCGGGTGAACACCGAATACAGACCTTCAAAGGTGGCGGTGTTCATGGTCGAGGCGGCGATGATGCCCGAGGCCAGGAAGGTCAGATACGGCATGCCGGCCATGTGGCCGATGAAGAAACCGAGGCCGTAGCCGAGACCGAGCAGGAAAAGAAAGGGCTCGCCCAGATTCACCAGCAGGGCGGGGGCGATCAATTTGCGCCAGACCAGCGCGTTGCGTTTCCACACCGCAAGGGCGCGCCAACTCAGCCGCGGCAGGCGCAGATCGGACATCGCGGCTCAATCCCTCAGCTCGCGCCCGGTAAGCTTGAGAAACACGTCCTCAAGCGTGGCGGGGCGATGCAGGAACACGAGTTCGGGGACGCGTTCGAGCCGATCCACAAGCGGCTTCGCGTGGTGTGCGTAGAAATAGACGGTATCGCCGACCATCTCGCTGCGCAGGCCGGGCAGGTCGACGGCGAGCCGGTCCAGGGCCCGTGCGTTGCCGCGCAGTTCCACCACTTCGGGCTCCACGTGCCGGGCGATCAGCGCGGCGGGAGAACCCCGGTCCAGTATGACGCCGCGATCCATGATCACGAGCTCATCGCACAGCCGTTCGGCC
>JBAYZB010000156.1:0-7084 GCA_041672765.1 Gammaproteobacteria bacterium
GGCCGCTGGCGGCGGCGGCGGTGGGGGCGTGGCTGCAGGAGCGCGGGGCGGCGGCGCGGGGGGAGGCCGGGGGCGGATGAGCGGGGCGGAGCGGGCGGCGGCGCGCATCCTGGTGGTGGAGGACGAATTCCTTGCAACCCTCAGCCATGAGCTCCGTACGCCCCTGGTGGGCCTCGTAGGGATGCTGGAGCTTCTCGCCGACAGCGGCCTGACGGATGAGCAGGCGCGCAATGTCGCCGCCGCCCGCGCTGCGGCGGAGGGGTTGATGTCGATCCTGAACGGCATCATCGATTTCGCGCAGATCGAGAACGGCCGATTGCAACTGGAGTTGCTGGACTTCGACCCTGGCGCGCTGGCGGAAGAGGTGGTGTTGCTGTTTGCCCCGGTCGCCCGCCAGAAAAACGTGGCGATCGGCTGCCTCGTCGCTCCGGACGTGCCGCGCAACATGCACGGGGATGGGCTGCGGCTGCGCCAGGTGCTGTCCAACCTGGTGAGCAACGCCGTGAAGTTCACCGATGCCGGCGAGGTCGCGGTGTCGGTACGGACTGGTGCGAAGGGACCCGATGGGCTGGAACTGCGCTTTGAGGTGGTGGACACCGGCATCGGCATCGAACGGCAGGCGCAGGCGCGGCTATTCCAACCGTTCGCCCAGGCGGATTCTTCCATCGCGCGGAGATACGGCGGGATGGGCCTGGGGCTCGCCATCGCGAGGCGACTCGTGGAAATGATGCGGGGGCGGATCGGCGTCGACAGCCGTCCCGGAAAGGGATCGCGCTTCTGGTTCACAGTGAGCCTGCCGGAGCCATCGGCGCCGATGGGTGAGCGCGACAGTCCCGCCCTGGCCCGGGTGCCGATCGTCTCGTCGGAACTGGGCGTGGCGCGTCTTCGCGCGGGCGGCCGCAACACAAGCAAAACGGTGTAACGGAAAGAATGTAGAGGGCGAATGATGAAACATTACCGCGGGCGTGTCCTCGTGGCAGAGGACGATCAGGTGACGGCACGGGTCCTGCGGACGACGCTGCAGAAACTCGGCGTGACCGTGGACGTGGTGAGGAACGGGCGGGAGGCGGTGGAGGCCGCCCTGAACGGTAGATACGACCTGGTGCTCATGGACGTGCGAATGCCCTGCATAGACGGCCTTGAAGCGGTCCATCTGATCCGGCAGTGGGAAACGCGCGCCGGCGACCGGCCCGTGCGTATCGTCGCCCTGACGGCCTCCGGTGCGGCGGCCGACAGGGCGCGCTGCCTCGATGCCGGGATGGATGACTGTCTGGTAAAGCCGATCAAGCCGCACGAGCTGGAGGGCTTGCTGGAACGCTGGATCGGAGATTCGGCCGGCCTGGATGCGGAGATGCTGGACGAGATCGGAACGGTTCTGGGGACCAGCCTGCTGGACGTTACGGAGGCGTATCGCGAGTCCTATCGGGCGTTGACCGCCGGCATGGGGGAGGCGCTGCGGGCACGGGATGCCACCGCTTTGTGCCGGCACGCGCACGCGCTCAAGTCGTCCAGCGGGCATCTCGGCATACGGGACGTGTACCGGCTTGCCAAGGAGATAGAAGACGCGGCGAAACGGGGGAGCCTGAACGAGGCGGCCTTGCTGCTGTGGGAGCTGGAATCGCGCCACATGATCATCGAGAGCAATCTGCTCACGTACCTGGAGGGGCGCTTTTCTCGCGGCGCCGACCAACGCCCCACGCTCAATTGACGCATCCCCGGCCGCCACCGCGGACCGGGAGAGCGGCGGAACGACGCTTGAATGTTCCACTCCGTCTGGACCAGCACCCATGAAGCAAGCGAAGACGGGAGCCATGCGCAGCCGGGGATCGCGCGCCTTGCGGCACGGCGCTTCGGCTCGTTACGTGGATCGTGCATGCACGCGGACGTCAAGCGTGGAGATTAGCGGATGCTGCCTGCGGAGATAACCAGTGCAAAGATTCTGGTCGTCGACGATCAGAAGTCCAACGTGATGTTGCTCGAAAAGATCCTTCAGAGTGCCGGATACACGTACATCCTGGGCACGACGGATCCGCGCCGGGTGGCGCTGTTGCACGCGCAGCATCGGTTTGACCTCATTCTGCTGGACCTCAACATGCCGCATCTGGATGGTTTTCAGGTCATGGAGCAACTGCGTTTCATCGAGGCCGACAGCTATTTGTCCGTGCTGGTGCTGACCGCGAGAAACGATGTGGAGACGCGCGTGCGGGCCTTGCAATCCGGCGCGCGGGATTTCGTCGGCATACCGTTCGAACAGATGGAAGTGCTGACGCGCATCCGCAACCTGCTGGAGTTTCGCTTGATGCACAACCAGATCCGCAACCAGAACCGGTTGCTGGAAGAGAAGGTCAAGGAGCGGACGCAGGAGCTGTTCGATACCCGGCTGGAGATCATTCGCCGTCTCGGCCGGGCCGCCGAATACCGGGACAACGAAACGGGACTGCACATCATCCGGATCAGCAAGTTCGCATCCGCGTTGGCCCGGGCTTACGGCTTGAGCGATGCGCAGTGCGACATCATGCTGCACGCGAGCCCCATGCACGATATCGGCAAGATCGGGATTCCGGATCGGGTGCTGCTGAAGCCGGGCAAGCTCAACCCGGAGGAATGGGAAATCATGAAGACGCATGTCACCATCGGGGCCGAGATCCTGTCAGGCCACAACTCGGATCTGTTGGAGACGGCGCGAGTCATTGCGTTGACCCATCACGAATACTGGGACGGCAGCGGCTACCCCAACGGGCTGAAAGGGGATCAGATTCCGCTGGAAGGCAGGATCGTAGCCGTCTGTGACGTCTTTGACGCCTTGACTAGCGAACGGCCGTACAAGAGGGCATGGCCGGTGGAGGATGCAATTGCCTATATCACCGACAACGCGGGACGCAAATTCGATCCGGTTCTGGTCAAGCGGTTTCGCGAGGTATTGCCGGAGATCGTCGGCATCAAGGAAGAGTACGCCGATCCCGACGACTGGGACGCGCAGGAAAAAACGATGTACTGAAGAAGCTCACGCCGTAAGGCACGTTGCCGGGAAATCCACGACTGAAAGGGGGGAAGCATTGGGTAGGCCGTTTCCACGGTTCGTCAGCCTGCTGACGAAGAACACGGTTGCACTTATTCTTGCGGGAGGGCGCGGCAGCCGCCTGAAGCAGCTTACGGACTGGCGGGCGAAGCCCGCGGTGCCGTTCGGCGGCAAGTTCCGGATCATCGACTTCCCACTGTCGAACTGCATGAACTCGGGCATTCGCCGTGTGAGCGTCATCACGCAATACAAGGCGCATAGCCTCATCAAGCACATCCAGCGCGGCTGGGGGTTCCTGCGCGGCGAGTTCAATGAGTTCGTCGAGGTGCTGCCGGCCCAGCAGCGTATTGAGGGGGAATGGTACAAGGGGACGGCCGACGCCGTGTACCAGAACCTCGATATCCTCCGCAACTACGATCCGGAGTACGTGCTGATCCTGGCGGGGGATCACATCTACAAGATGGACTACGGCGAGATGCTCGCATGCCATGTGCGCAATGCCGCCGACCTGACCATCGCGTGCATGGCGGTGCCGCTGGCGGATGCCCGCGCCTTCGGCGTGATGCGGGTGGACGAGGACGACCGGATCATCGGGTTTACGGAAAAGCCGCAGCACCCGCGGCCCATCCCGGGAAACCCCGACAAGGCGCTGGCGAGCATGGGGATTTACGTGTTCAACGCGCGTTTGCTCTATGAATGCCTGCTGCAGGACGCCCAGGATTCCCAATCGACGCACGACTTCGGCAAAGACTTGATACCGTGGATGGTCGGCCGCTACCGTGTCTTCGCGCACCGCTTCGAGGATAGCTGCGTCTGCATGGCGCAGGGCAAGCCCTATTGGCGCGATGTCGGCACGGTGGACGCCTTTTGGGAAGCCAACATCGACCTGACACGGGTGACGCCCGAGCTGAATCTGTACGACGAGAGCTGGCCGATATGGACCTATCAGGAGCAGTTGCCGCCCGCCAAGTTCATCTTCGACGACGACGTGCGGCGCGGCATGGCGGCCGATTCCCTGGTGTCGGGCGGATGCGTCGTGTCGGGCGCGACCGTGCGGCGCTCCCTGCTGTTTTCCAACGTCACTGCCCACAGCCACGCCGCGGTCACGGATTCCGTCGTACTGCCCGATGTGGACATCGGCCGGCACGCCTGCCTGCACAAAGTGGTGGTGGACAAGGGGTGCCGGATCCCGGATGGGCTGCGGGTCGGTTTCGATCCGGACGAGGATCGGAAACGGTTTTACGTGACCGAGAACGGCGTCACGCTGATCACGCCCGAAATGCTCGGCCAGTCGTTGCATTGGGGGGATAGTCGCCCTGACGGAGCCGAGACGGCCTAACCCATTGTAACGGCTACGCAGCCCCACGGGTAAAGATGGCGGCCGTCGGTGCCTACCCGCCCTGCGCGACAGCGGTCAACGCAAAGGCGCGAAGGCGCAAAGCATTCAATAGAGAATTACGGCAGCCTGGGCGGGCTTCCGTAAGAACGGGGAGGTCAACCCGCGCAGGGCGAAGCCCTTCTTGTCTTTGCGCCCTTGGCGCCTTTGCGTTTAAGCGCCGTTACCAAGGCATTTTCCCGTTTTTCACTGCATGCCGCGCTGCATGATGAGTTGCGGGATTGCGTGCAGAGGCGCGCTTTCGCACACGGCCCCCAGCTTTACCGCCTCCTTCGGCATGCCGTACACCACGCAGGTTTCCTCTGCTTCGGCGATCGTGAAGGCGCCCATGTCGCGCATCTCCTTCAGCCCCCGGGCGCCGTCGTCGCCCATGCCCGTCATGAGGATGCCGACGGCGTTCTTGCCGGCGTATTTCGCCACCGAGCGAAACAGCACGTCCACCGAGGGGCGGTGGCGATTGACCAGGGGGCCGTCCTTCACCTCCACGTGGTACTGCGCGCCGCGGCGGCGCAGCAGCAGATGGCGCCCGCCCGGTGCGATGAGCGCCCGGCCGGGCAATACGCGGTCATTGTCCGCCGCCTCCCGGACCTCGATCTGGCAAACGCTGTTCAGACGTGCGGCAAAGGCGGCGGTAAACTTCTCGGGCATGTGCTGCACGATGACGATGCCGGGACAGACCCGCGGCAATACCGTCAGCACCGCTTCGAGTGCCTGGGTGCCGCCGGTGGAGGTGCCGATGGCCACCACCCGATCGGTCGTTTGGGCCATGGCATGCGTCGCGGCAGGCAGGATGGCATCGGCGCTGAGTTTGGGGGCCACCGCGGCGGGTGCCGGCGCCGTCTTTTTTCGCAGACGCCGGAGGTCGGCCGCCGCGGCCGCGCGAACGGCGTTGGTGAGTTCGGTCGCCGCGTCCAGCAGGCTCTGCTTCACGCCGATCCTGGGCTTGGTGATGACTTCGACGGCGCCGGCCGATATCGCCTGCATGGTCGTCTCCGTACCGCGTTCCGTCAGACTCGAACAGATCACCACCGGCGTTGGCCGCTCGCTCATGATCTTGCGCAGGAACGTGATGCCGTCCATGCGCGGCATCTCCACATCCAGCACGATCACGTCGGGCCAGCGTTTCTCCATCTTGTTCAGCGCGAAGATGGGGTCCGAGGCGGTGCCAATCACTTCGATGTCGGGGGCGGAGCCGAGAATGTCGGAGGTGACCTGGCGCACGACGGCGGAGTCGTCGACGATCAAGACGCTGGTTCGTTTCATGGATTCTCTTTCTGTCAATGCACTTCTAAGGTTTGCTGATCCTGGAGTTGCCGGCCCGGGCGGACCGTTTTGCGGGTGTCGAAGAGTTTCCGGCGTGGAAACGGTGGCGCCGTGGGAAAGGGGATGGCACAGGCAACGGTCCTGGTATGCCGGGGCAGGGCTGTCCGGCTGCGCAGGCCGAACGGCAGCTCGCGACGCGATGACGCGGGCAGGGGCGTGAGCGAGACGGGTCTTGTCCAGGGGGATGTCATAGGTCAGGGCTTGCGGTAGATGCTGGGCCTTTCGGCGATCAATGGAACATCGAGGCCGTTGAGGCTTTCGGAATGCCCGATCAGCAGATAGCCGCCGGAGGCCAGCAGCGGGATCAGGCGCGACAAGACCTTTCGCTTGGTGTCGGCATCGAAATAGATCATGACGTTGCGCAGAAAGATTACGTTGAACGTGCCCAGCCTGGGTAACGGCTCGTTGAGATTTATCTGCATGAACTGCACCTGGTTGCGCAGTTGTTTGTTCACCAGCAGCGTCCCCTCGTGGGAGCCGATGCCCTTGAGGCAGTAGCGTTGCAGAAAAGGCTTCGGGATGCGTTTGGCCTGTTCGATGGGATAGAGGCCTGTGCGCGCCTTCTCCAGTACGCGGGTGCTGACGTCGGAGCCGACCACCTCCCACACGCCGTCCCGGAGATGGGCATCCAGCACCATGGCGATGCTGTACGGCTCCTCGCCGCTGGAACAGGCGGCGCTCCACACCCGGAACTGGTGTCCGCGGCGGTAGGTGGTGGCCGCATAATCGCGCAGAAAATCGAAGTGCTGGGGCTCGCGAAAGAAGTAGGTTTCGTTGGTGGTCAGCAGATCGATGGCAATCTGAAGTTCGCCCGCGTCCTGCCCGCTGGTGATCAGGCGGTAATACTCGCCATAGGTGCTGAGGTTGTGATGGCGCAGGCGGCGCGCGAGACGGCCGCAGATAAGTGGTTTCTTGGCGGGCGTCATGTAAATCCCCGCGATCTCGTACAGCAGTCGCTGGAACTGGAGGAATTCCTGATCGGTCAGTGAAGTCGCGGTCATGGAGAGGTTGGTCGAGCGCTGTCGAACAGGGGCGCCGGCATGCGATCCGTCGGCGGCCGCCGGGTACGACGAATCCAGGTGCGGCTGATGATGCGATGAGGTTGTCGAAACGCGTGTTGGCATAGGACAACTATCTCGTGTTGTACGGGGACGCACCGCCTCGCGGTGGTCGTGCCGGGTTCTCCATGCATGATCGGTGTTTTTGACAGCGCCCGTCACCTTCGCGGTTGGTGAACCGTGCCAACCCGAGGTCCGGGCATTATCCGATAAGGACGTGGCCGCGCTCTTGCTCAGTACGCGATGTACTGCTGGCCTTCACCCTTGATGAAGTCGAGCAGCTTCCGT
>JBAYZB010000157.1:0-6975 GCA_041672765.1 Gammaproteobacteria bacterium
CATCGCAAACATTGTCGGCAGCATGTCGCGCAGCGTCAGCGCCTCGCCCTTCGCGCGCGCCGTCACCAGCGGACTGCCGATCCGCTCCAGCACCGCCGCCAGCCCCAGCGTCAGCTCGCGCACCGTGATGCCGTCCACCTCAACTCCGCCCGCCGTCAGCGCCTCAAGCGCCCGTTTCGGATTCCCGCTCATGCCGCCCCTCCTTACGTCAGGCTCAGGTTTGCCCACTTGTGCGCGGTCACCTCATACTTCGTGAGCTGCTTGTTTGCCGCCCTCAACGCCGACTTCAGCACCACGCCTTCCACAGTGCCCACCGTCAATGTAGTTCCGATTTCCGGCTCGGTTGAGCCGCTCTTCGCGATGATCGTCAATTTGATTTGCGTTTCAGTGTCATAGATCACGATGCCCGTCACCGCGCCCGCCTCGTTCTCGACCACCTCATACTTCGCATCGTGATCCACATCGTGCGCAATCACCGTGCCCTTGTCAAACGTGGGCGACGTGCCCCAGATCACCTGCGAGCCGCCCTTGATCGTATACGTCTCGCCCGCCCGCGCCTGCGGCGCCTCCATGCCTCTCACCGCCGTTTTTTCCATAGCCCCGTTCCTTTCCTGTTAGCCTGCCAGATCCGCGTACAACACGGAAAACCTCAAACTGTACCCCTCCAGCAGCCGCCCCTCCATCGTCTGGATCGGCTGCATGCCCATGTAAGCCGGACCGCCAAGCGCGCCGGGTATGTCCGCGCCGCGCACCGCCCGCCGTAGCTCCTCCGCCAGCGCCAGCGCCTCATAATCCCGCCCGCCAGCGCCCATCCCTTGCCGCCGCCAGATCACCGCGCGCAGCGTGGCCTGCACGCGCGGATCCCAATGATCCTCGCCCGCCGCCGTGTCGCCCTCGTAAAACACCACCACCGCCAGCCCGCCCATCTGCCCGGCGGTCAACAGCTCCACCGCGCGTCCGGGATCCGGCGCGACCACCGCCCGCACACCGCGCGGCACGGCGAACGCCTCATCCACCAGCGCCGCGAACGCCCGCAGAATATCCGTCGCCCGCGTATTCACGCCACCACCTCAATCGTGCAAAAATCCCGCGCCCGCGCCACGCTCTCCGGCGTATGCCTGCGCCACACTGCCCAGCCGCCGCAGCGCACCGCGTAATACACCGCGTTGCGCTTCACGCGGTTGATCTCCGCGCGCCGCATCAGCTCGCGGAAAATCCGGTCGCACTCGCCACGGCTGAAAAGCTCCGCCGAGTACATCGCGTCATGCGCCGTCGCCGCTACGAGGAGCGGCATCTGGAACGGGTGCCCGGCCACCCGCCAGAACAGGCGAGGGATGGAAGCGCCGTCAAAACTGAACCCGCGCCGCACCGTCAGCACCGCATCGTTGATCAGCGTACACTGCCAGTGCCTGCAGACCCGCGCGCGGCTGCCGTTCACAATCTGAATGACCGGCCCTTCCATCCCCGCCGCTCGCATTATTTGAAAGCCTCCTTGTGCCGGAAGTCCCGCCCCGTCCACTCGCACACCGGCGTCTGTCCGCGCCCCATGCGCGCCGCCGCCGCCGCGAACCACGCCGCGTAACTCTGCCCCGGCGCATAGCTGTCCACCAGCGCCGTCGTGAAACTCCCGCCTTGCGATGTCCCGTATGAACTCTCGCCGTCCGCGCATCCGCCCCAGTGCAGCATGTCCGGTTCACTGCGCCAGAACGGTGTCCGCTCGTCCACTCCGCGCGCGTATTCATACGGTGCCCGGTAATTCGACCCCGCGTTGCAGGTGTCCGTCACAAACCATACACGGATCCCCCGCGCCCGCGCGTGTTGCAAAAGCGCCCAAACTTTGTCGTCCACCAGCGGCCCGTCATACAGGCAGATCGTCTCAGACATCCCGTCCGCCTCGCTCTCATCCGCGCCCGCCGCCACCTGCCCGCCGTGCCCCGCCACGAACACCGTCAACAGGCCGCCCGGCGCGAGCGTACCCGCCTGCATCTCCACCGCCGCCAGCACATTCTCCCACGTCGCTGCCTCATCCAGCAGCGTCACGGTCGACAACCCGTGATCCCGGCATGCGTCCGCGAACACCCGCGCGTCAACATCACAGCCGGGGCACACCCCGCGCCAGCCCCCGTACCGCGCCGGATCAACGCGCGTCAAGCCCACGCACACCGCCGCCCCGGTTCTGTGGGCGGTGTTCACACCGTCGCCCGCGACCCACCGCGGGCTCACGCACTCCGGGCAGATCTCGCGCACCTTCGCCGCGAACGCCGCCGCCGTCATGTTCCGCGCCACAAACTCGCCGCGTAGCTTCCCGCCCGTGTCATACACCCGCGCTAGCGGATAGCTGAACCCGCCGGTCGGTCGATAGGCCTTGTACCATCCCGCCGCCGTGTTCTTGTCCGCGTCCACCACGTCAACGCCCGGCAACAGCGCCTCCACGCTCTGCTCAAAGCCCGGCACCCACAGCCGCGTACAGTACCCGCACGCCGGACGGTCGCCCAGCACCACCACCAGCGCACGACCGTCTGGAGACGGGCCGTGGATCACAACCTGCGTGTCCTGCGCCGCCGGAATCATCGGTGCCGCCGCGCCCGCCTCGCCGCAGGGTGTCCCGGCCACCTCCGTCTCCATCGACTGCTCCGCCTGTTTCGCCGCGTGTTTGATCGCCTGTATCTGGTAGTACGTCACCACGCCCTGCTCCGCCGCGTGCAGGATCGTCTGCACCGCGCCGTCAACCTCTGCCTGCGTCGGCAGGTTGACTGTCCCGCAACCCGCCGCAACAACCAGCCCCGCCAAACCAAAAAACCGTAAAAACCTCATTTTCACACCTCCGCCGGAAACCGCTCTAAAATCGCGCACAACGCGCTCCGTGTTTTAGCAATCGTGCCAGCGCAAAAACAACGCCGACGCAAATTACCCCCCGTGCACCACCGGTGCACGGCCTGTCCGCCGCCTCAAGCTAAAAAACCGTGAACCGGAGTGCCGGAAAGCGGCTGATCCACCACAAAACCCGTCGCCGATCCCGCGTCCACGCTCTCCTCGCCGCCCGCCAGCGCGCGCAGCCTCCGCTCCGCGTCCATAGCCTTCTGGGCGTACGGATTTTCCCTGCCCGTGAAACCGCGCCGGGTGTAGAGCGACTCCAAAACAAACACCTTCAGCGCGTACCCGCATGTACCGGCGAACTTGGCGGGAGGGACACCGCCGAAGCAGTCATTCAGCCGCTCTGTCGCAGCCGCCTTGACCCGTTCCCAAGCCGCCTCGTCGACCTCGCCGTCGCGATTGTCGTCCAGCGCCTGAACAATCTGCTCAAGCGGCATCTCCCCCGCCAAGTCCATCCAGTCCATGAGTGGTTCCTTTCCGCTTAAGCGACATTATTCAAAAGCGCCTTGTCCCACTTCGGCACCTCGGCAAACCCGCCCGCGTAGGCCAGGAACGGCAACGTGCAGAACGCCGCGCCGCGCGCGTCAACGCCGTAGAGAAACTGGTCGCTCATGAACACGTTCTGATCCGTGTCGCGGTCCATGCGCGTCAGCTTCGGCGTCTTGCGCTTCTGCACGGCGGTGCAGGCGATGCCCGCTTTCCGCGCCGTCACATACCAGCGCCCCTCCGGGATGCGCACGTCCACGCGGACCTTGAGCATCCGCGCCGTGGAGACATTGGAGACCGCGAGCGTGCCCGCCGCGTTCGCCTCGATGTCCGCCTCCACGATGCTCTTCGCGGTGCCCTCTAAATCCGGCCCCACCAGCAGCAGGTCAGGCGTCACATCCGCAGGCTCGTCGCCCGCGAGCTTCCACCCGCGCATGTCTTTGAGCGCCGTCTCGACCGCCGCCTTGGAAAACGCCGTCTTGACCGCGTTCGTGATCGTGCCGCCCGAGCCAAGCTTGCGCCCGGAGCAGAAGAACGGATTTTTGTCCGCCCACGCCCCGTTGCCGACGAGCGCCGCCACGGCCAGCCGCAGCCACAACTGCTCGGCATCCGCGCCAAGCGCGGCGATCAGCGGCGTGAAAACGCCGTACTGGTCATCCTCGATGCTCGTCCTCGGAACGCCCACGGTGTTCTCGAACGAGTCATTGACGACCGTCATCGTCCCCGTCTCCAGATTATTGATCACGCGGTCGCCCACCCACTTCCGCATGCCGCGGATCTGGCTCAGCCACGCATGCTGCACCGCCGCGCCGCCCGCCGTCATCTCCAGCGCCAGGTCCCCCACGATCAACTGATTCGGGAACGCCCTCTGACGCGCCGCCTGCTGCGCCTCCGCCAGCGCCGTGGAATACGTGCGGAACAGCGCGTCCATATTCGCCTGATTGATTACCATTTTCTTTTCCTTTCCTTAGAAACCGCTCCGAACCCAGACGCCCTCCGCGTCCACGTCGATGATCGTCCCCGCCGCGTTGTTCGTGGTCACGCCCGTCTGCTGCGACACGCTCACCGTATAAGCAGAGTTCGTTTTGGCCACGTAAACCGTGCGCCCGATGTCCGCCGCCGTGTTGGTCTCGCCCGGCGCCGCGTCCCAGCGGAACACGCCGCGCCGCAGCACCACCGACTCGCCCGCCGCCGCGCGCAACTCAGAGCGCCCGACGATCCGCAGGCCCTTGCCCGTCGTGGCCGCGTACGCCTGGCCGTTCGTCCAGATGCCGCACAGCCAGCCCGCGCCAAGATTCTCGCCCGCCGCCACCGCCACGGTCTCGCCCGTGCGCGCCGGGGTGTTGCGATCCAACGCCAGCGCCGCAGCCGCAACCGCCAGCACCGCAAACGCCGCAAACACTTTGTTCTTCGTCATGTTACTTGTCTCCTTTCTTGCCGAACACCTTGTCAGGGTCCATGCCGCAGTTCAGCGCGATCTCGCGCTGCGCGTCCGTCGGCCCCTGCGCGAACGGCTGGTCGGCAACATGCTCCGGCGTGCGCGCCGAAAGCGGCACCGTCACCGGCGTTTTCTCCACGATCCCGTTGAGCGTCTCCATCGGCAGCGCATACGCCTGATCCGCCGAAAGCGGCACCGCTTTTCCCTCCATGCGCGCGCGCTCCAGCACCGCGTCCACGTCGCGCCGGTGCGCCGCCTCGCCCAGGCTCTTCACCTGCGCCGCCAGCGGCGCAACCGCCGCGTTCACGCTCTCGGCGATCTGTGCCGCCAGCGGCGCGGTCTGCGCCTCCGGTTTCGGCTCCGCCGCCAGCGGTGCCGGTGCCGGATCAGCCTTCTGCGCCAGGCGCTTATCCAGCGCCGCTTTGATCTCGTCATCCGTCGCCGTGTCCGCGAGACCCAGCGCCGTGATGAGCAACTTCTTCCAGTCCATTGTTACTCCTTTTTGTTGTTGCACCCTGCGGCCCGCATCCGCCGAAAGCGGCACGTCCAGAAAGTGCTTGTCGGTCGCGCCCGTCCGGGTCAGCGCCACGGACTTGACCGCGATCACCTCGCCGTCTTTGTTCACCACCGGGTTCGCGCTCACGTCCGCGAACGTGTGCGCCGCCGCCCAGCCGTCCGGCTCCGCCGCCCAGAGGATCATCTCCATCCACACGCCGTCATCCGGTATCACCTCCACCGTGCCGTACCCCGCGATCACGCGCGGCTCGCTGGATGCCTGATACGCCGCCGTCCCCGGCTGCGTGTTGTGCTCATAGTCCAGCGGAGCCAGCCTGAACGCATACGTCGGGCGCGACATCTCATCCACAAGCACCTGCCCTACATGGACGCGCCTCCCGTTGTAGTTCGGGTTCAGCCCCCAATCCAGAACCTTGAAGCGCTTGCGCCTCTCCGGCCCGGCGGGCACCATCCCGATCTTCTGTTGCGGTTTCCCATCCATGTGCCCGCATCATAAAAAAAGGGCGGCCCCGCCGCACTCGTGCCTGCGCACTGTGCGACGGGGCCGCCCCCTCTCGTAGCCCCGCACCTCCGTGTGCGGGGTCAGGTCCTGTGAGCGGTGTTTACACCGCGTCACGTCACCGCCGCTTCGATCACCCCCTCCATTGCCCGGCGGATCTCCACCTCCGCCGTCAGCTCCAGCGCGCCCTTGCTGTCCACCGGGATGAACGGGCGCGCCGCCATCCTCTTAGTTCCCAGTTGATGGAAAATCGAGTAGGGCGCGTCCGTACCCACCGTCGCCTCGCGAGACGTCACGTCACCTAACGTAATGCTGTCGCCCAGATGCCCGGTCTCATACAGTAGCTTGTCGTGCCCCTTGCGCCTCACCGTGGATGCCGCCAGCGGCGCCCACGGCTCCGGGCGCCGCGCGGGCTCCGGCCAGCTCAGCCGCGCCGCCCGCGCCAGCACCGTGCCGCCCGCCTCCAGCGCCTTCTTCATCGTCGCGTCGCTCGCCAGCTTGATCAGCCCCGGCGAAATCAAGTCGCGCACATTGATCTCAATCATGCCCATCGAGTTCCCTCCGTGCGCTCACGGCACACCGTGAGTTCTGAGTACCGAAGGAATCTCGCGCGGCTCCTTCGGGTCACCTTTCACCCGCAACTTCAGCGCATCATCCAGCGACCATGCCGCATCCGGCTCCGGCCCGTCGCGGAACACGTATGCCTCCAGCGCGTCACGGCGCGACCGCACCGCCGCCAAGAACCGCGTGTCCTTTGCCGGGTCGTCACCCGCCCGTGGCGGCAGCCACATCTCCAGACCGCCCATTTCAAAAAGAGCATCAACCTTTTGCATCCCGCACCTCCCATGTCACTTGGAGTTTACCCGCACGCTCCGACTTGCGCAAGAAGTCCACCCACTCCAGATAGGTTTTTGCGCCCCACTTACGCCCCGCAAACCGCTCCAGCTTCTTTCCGAACGCCGCCGACCGATCAAGTATCCGATAGGCGATTCTCCCCGCCTGCGTGTTCACCCCCGCCAGCCCGCCCAGTCTCCACGCCACCATCATATCCGCGCGCGACGGAAACACCGTCCCGCCGGGGTGCCCGTGCTCTGAGGAGATCCGCACGCCAGCCCCTGCCAGCGCCAGCGCCCCCGGTGGCACCGTCACCGAATCCGCGCCG
>JBAYZB010000158.1:0-6938 GCA_041672765.1 Gammaproteobacteria bacterium
TTTAGGGGCTGATACCGATCAAGAGCCTTAAGGAGATAATATGAAGCATTTGATATTTATCGCTGCCTTACTTGCCCTGGGGTCAGCTTTGTCGGCATCGCAGGTAACTGCTCGTTACATTAACACGGATACACAGAACTTCCCATTAATGATCAGCTCAGTGCAGGTACTGGATAGCTCTGATGAGCCAATAAAAGAATTGACAGCAGCAGATTTTAGACTGATGGTAGATGGTAAGGATACAGATTCCTTACGTACCACAACATACGAAAAGACCGGACAGGGACTACATGTCGTCTTATGCATTGATGCATCCGGAACCATGCGGGGATCGCCCATAAACTCCATAAAGGATGCCACCATCCCCTTCATTGAGAAAAGCCGTTCTGTTGATCGGGTTGCCGTAACTTCATATTCAGATGACTATCAGTTATTGACCGACTTTACCAACCAAAAGTCTCTTTTGAAAAGCACAATCCAGTCAATTGAGCCCAAGGGGATGTATACGTCCTTATACTACGGTGCTTACAAGTCTTTGCAACACCTGATTGCCAATGAGGATAAAACGGGGAAAGTACTGATATTGATGGGTGATGGTAAAGACGAAAACCCGGCTGGATCATACACTGAAAACGATGTAATCACCTTAGCCCGAGATAATGGGATCCCCATTTTTACTATCGGCTACACCAATGTAGAACAAGTGTATCTACAATCTCTGGAACGCATGGCTGAAAGCAGTGGTGGAACCTACTATTACGCTCCACAATCTCGCTATCTTACAGATCAATTCGATAAGTTATTCAGGCAGATAATGAACATTCATCTCCTGACTTACTTTGTGGTAGGATTGAATGGGGATGGAGCGGAGCACAATCTTAGTATACAGGTGAAGGCAGCAGCGGGTACCAGAGATTTGAACGCCAAATTTGTAGCTCCTGCAGGAAGACCTGCCTACCATCATTCCATCGAGTCTATAGCCACAAAAAAGCTTAATCCGGTTTTGTTGGCCGGAATTGCCGCTGCCCTGGCCATATTTGCCGCAGTATGGATATTGCTGCATAGAAAAGCTCAAAGAAAACGTCAAATCAGGGAAGGAGAACTAGCCAGACAAGCTGAATTGCAACGCAAGTCTGAGGCTCAAGCAATACAGCTGCAAGCTGAGATAGAGAATGCGGAGGAAGATAGTTCTACGCAAAAAAAACCAGAAGCATCTGTTTCTTTGCCCCCGGATCATGGTCTCAAGCATATAACACCGGATAGAGAGCGCACGATCATCAGTAATGGTACTGATGTTACTCAATCTGAAACCGGTACTGGTTTACTCAGAATGGAGATTTTGCTGGGTAGCGGGATTGGCAAGATATTTACAATAGATGCATCTGGAGCCACTATAGGTCGTGACGAGAGCAATCAAATCGTGCTCCCGGATAAAACGGTATCATCTTTTCATGCAAAGATATCTTTCACGGACGGGAGTTTTATCATTGAAGATCTTGATTCAACCAACGGCGTGTTCGTCAACGGTAATAAAACGCGAATATACAGGCTGGAAGGCAGTTGCAACTTCAAAATTGGTGTGGTTGAAGGGACACTCACAAGGTTATAGGAGTATTGATGAAAAGGAAAAGAGCAGACTTAATCTATGGGAACATGTCTGACGTGGGTCGTGTTCGGACAGAGAATCAAGACTATTACGGCAGATACAGCGGAAGCTTCGGTCAATTGATTATTGTTTGTGATGGCATGGGTGGATATGAAGGAGGCGCTATAGCGTCCAGGTTGGCCGTAGAATCTATAGCTGATCATTTCGTAAAGCTCAGCCATCATTATGATGCCCACTATGAATTAAAGCAATCCTTCATGGTAGCGCAGCATAGAATTAAAGAATATAGCCACCAAAACCCCGAAACCCAAAGCATGGGCACCACGGCTGTTTTAATGCTGATAGTTGAGGATTCATATTGGTTTGCTAATGTGGGAGACAGCAGATTGTACTTGAAAAGAGCAGGGGAAACTACCCAGCTTACTAAGGATCACTCCTATGTTCAAGGTATGATTGATAATGGAATACTGACCGAGGAGCAGGCTGCTGAACATCCTAAACGAAACATTATCACCAAAGCGTTAGGAACAGATAAGTACATGCCGGATATCAGCGGCCCTCACCCCTTAAATAAAGCTGATGTTTTTATGCTATGCACAGATGGATTGTATCAATACTTCACTATTGATGAAATCTCATCCATACTAAATGAGGACCCTCAAAAAGCCTGTGAAACATTTATGAATATTGCGAACCAACATGGCAGTGACGATAATATGACAGTGCAGATTGTTAAATCTAATGTAGGCAAAAAGTCTGCAACGGCTTCTTTGTCAACTACTAAGTTACTCAAATGGATAGTAGTTGTCTTCTTTGCTTTTTCCATTTTGTTTTTATCTTCGCTGTATTTTATATTCTCGATTACTAATTCTTCAAGCCCACCCAAGAAAGAAACGGGAAAAGACAAACCCCAGCAAGAAAGCAGCTCCTCGAACACAAGCGAGATAGGTGTAATTATAGATACGGGATATTCTGGAGAGGAGGATAGATGAAAGCTTCACGAACGAAGATTATCTTCGCTATTTATTGTATAATCCTCTTGACTTTTGTAGCTTGCAGCACTAAATTTAGCGGACTAAAGACCCAGCAGTTTGATATACTTAAACAGAATGTTACAAAGACATTGGGTGAAGACTATCAGGTAAAGAAGATTGAGGTTATCAATGAAGGCTATACGAACGAGGAGAAAAACTACTATGTAGTTGAGTTTGCCTTCAGTTTAAATAGACCTTTTCTATTGCTACCAAGCTCTAATCTGCCTGGTAAACTAGTCTTTTCAAAAGATGCCTCAGGAGAATGGGAATGTACGTTCAATTCCGGAAATCCCTCAGAATTGCTCAACTTATTTCGTTGATCATTATTCTTATACCAGGTAAAGGGAGCAGTAAGTTGCTCGAAGAACTGTTCAATAGTGGATTGGATTCCATTGCTGCTGTCGACAACACTCTGCTTGATGTAACCGCTATCAGCGACGAGGAAGAGAACCAGATCGGAACGAACCTGAAGAGGCGGATTCTGGCCGAGAACAAAAGCGGCACCAATCACAAACACAGGCCTTCTGATGTTTTGCAAAAACTTCTTCCGCATTGTCAGCGTAAGGCTATTAAGTACGATACATCAATTATCAAAGAGGACGAGTTTAATGCCTATACTGTGGCTGGTGGAAAAATATTCCTCAACACCGGCCTGCTTGAGAACCTGAACAATGTGGATGAGCTGGCTTTTGTGATCGCCCATGAAATTGCCCATAACGAGCTAAAGCACTGTATACATATGATCCAATATTCATATCATGCTTCAAAAATTCAGCCCACACTGGGAGCCCTCGTGCAGCTTGCATATAGCAGCTATAAGCACCCATTTTCTAAGGAAGAGGAACGTCAGGCAGATGAATATGCCGTGCATTTGATGTGTAAAGCAGGATTCAAAAAGAGCGGAGCAGTATCCTTTTTCAGGGCGCTTGAAAAACAAGAAGCTAAGTGGTATAATGCAAATCTAAGGGCAGTTAACGATTTTATATCCACGCATCCTACAGCTGTGGAAAGAAGGCAAAGAATTGAACAAATTACAACTCCTTAGAGGCCTTTGTTTTTTTTCAAGACCACAAACAATATTCTTGACAATTTGCGTCATAGTCGCCATCCTTTTAGTGGGCTTGGGATACAATGTGAATAAACTGAGTGACATCGATGCAGAGCTTGATGTTTCAAGCCTGAATATCACGCGTCTTGATTCTGTGAATGTTATCGTAACAAATCCGTCTCTGATACCTTTCAAAATACAACCCTTCAGTCTATCTCTTAAGGTCAAATCGGGTTACTCGATTGCTCAGATACATTGTTCCGATGTGACCCGAGTAAGCAGCCTTTCCAGGGCTAATTTATCCCTGCATGTTCAACTTGAGGACAGTTTGAAGCTTCGTGAAATTACAAGAATCATCTCTGGTTTGGCCTTGAAAGGAGTAATCATTGAGGGCGAGATTAGCGCCGAGGCTTTCGGAATTCAAAGTACGAAGAACTTAAGGAAAGAGTATGCGTTGTTTCCGATGTAATAAATCCATTGATAACGACTCTCAATTTTGCGTCTTCTGCGGTGCCAAGGTGGTAAATCAATCTGCCAAAACTGATTCTGAGACAATTCGTATTGGCAGGGCGCTTGACAATGACCATGTTCTAAACAATCCCCGAGTATCACTACATCACTGTGAGTTACATGTAGATTCAATGGGCAAGCTATCGATCAAAGACGTGGACTCATCTAATGGTGTTTTTGTGAATGGAGAACGAATAGCGGAGCGCAAAATTAAAGTTGATGATATAGTAAGTCTGGGTAAAAGCATTATACTGGATATTGGTTCGTTAATCTCTGATAGATCCCAAACGTATTCTGATTCTGAAGTTGTGCACAAGCCAAATACAGGGCTTATAAACAAGGATAAGATCAATATTGGTCGGGATCATGATAATGATATTCGGATCAGCAACATAAGGGTCTCTCGGCATCATGCACGCCTCGAAAGAATTGGCGTTGCATGGCAGATAATCGATCTTGATAGTGCTAATGGAACCTTCGTAAACGGGATCCGAGTAAAGAACAGTATAATCTCAGAGCAAGACAGTATAACCGTTGGTGGTGTTCCGCTTGATTTGATTAGTTTGTTTAGTCGTGAACTCCCGGATTGGAGTGCCGATCTCAACTTAAGCGGAGAAAATCTTAGTTTTAAAGTTGGCAATAAAACAATTGTGGAACCTTTGAATATCTGCCTGCAGCCGGGGCAGTTCATTGGTTTGATAGGTCCTTCCGGATGTGGTAAAACTACTTTGATGATGATGTTGAATGGATATTTAAAACCCAGCTCGGGGAATGTGTATATAAATGGCGTCTCCCTGCATCATAACCCTCAGGCTTTCCAAGGTCAAATTGGCTATGTTCCTCAGGATGATATTATTCACCGGGAACTAACAGTTGAGGAATCCTTGTTATATACCAGCAAGCTCAGGCTTGGAGATAATATCACAGACCATGAAAGGTCTCATCAAATTGCTCAGATCCTTGATGCCCTCGGATTGACTATGGTTAAGGATACCTTAATTGGCTCTCCTGAGAAAAAGGGAGTAAGCGGTGGCCAACGTAAAAGAGTAAATATGGCTCAAGAACTTGTGACTGAGCCACTATTCTATTTTCTGGATGAGCCCACCAGCGGCCTTGATCCCCGGAGTGACAAGGAGGTGATGAAGCTTTTAAGTGATCTTACACGGCGCGGGCATGCAGTACTTCTTACTACTCATAAGATTGATGCTCTAAATTTCTCAATCTTTACTCATCTACTGATACTCAGCCCCGGCGGAAAATTGGCTTACTTCGGCCCAGCCTGTGATGCGGTACCATACTTTGGAGTTAGCAGACCTGAAGATATATTTGATGTATTAGAGGGTACCGAGAGTGGGCATTTGCAACAAAACTACTTGCAAAGTAATTATTATCAAGCATGCATACAATCGCGCATGATAAAATTTAATGAGTCAAATACGAAAACTGACTCCAGAGCGGATGTAGTGCATTCAGTGCAAGCAGACGCTTTTCACCAGTTTTTAGTGTTGTGTCAACGTACTTTTCTGGTAAAATGTCGTGATCATTTCAGTGCTGCAGTATTGCTATTGCAGGCTCCAATCATTGGGCTGTTTATCTATTTAGTTTTCAAATCGTCTGAAAGCTTCCAAGCCTTATACTTCGTTCTGGTGGTTGCTGCTATTTGGTTGGGCTGTTCCAATTCCGCAAGAGAAATTGTTTCTGAACAAACGATTTTTAAACGAGAACAAAAAGCCAGCTTGAGTCTTGATGCCTATCTGTGGTCAAAAATCTGTGTACTATCCATGCTTTGCATGCTACAGTGCCTTATATTAAGTCTTTTTACCTTACTTACTGTAAGCATCAATATCAGTTTTGGGCTGCTATTTATTGCTCTTAGCTTGACTTCCATTGCTGCCTTAACTATGGGTCTATTACTATCTGCTGTGGTAAAAACAGGCGAGACCGCTATGGCCATTGTACCCGTTGCCTTGATACCACAAGTGATTCTGGGAGGTTTAATAGTTCCTTTCGGGAGCATCCCAGAAGGAGTGAATATCTTAGCCGGATTCATGCTGAGCCGCTGGGCTTTTGAACTCCTGATTGTTCTGGAAAACAGTAGTTTCCTTACAGATAGGATCGGATTTAACTCTAATAATCTGCCAATTGATCTGGTTTTGATTCTGATTATGAGTGTATCATTTATCTTCTTGACCCGCATTGTTCTAAACAAAAAAATGAGGTGAACAACATGAAACTAGCTAAAGGAACTAAGCTGCAGAATTATATAATTATTGAGGCTATTGGTGAAGGTGGCATGGGCGAAGTGTACTTGGCAGAGGAAACTTTGCTGGGTAGGCAGGTTGCGATCAAACGTTTAAACCCCCTGCTGACCGAAGATCCCCAATTTTCGGAACGCTTTATCAATGAAGCGCGGATTCAGGCCAAGCTGCTTCATCCAAATATTGTTGCATTACACAATTTCTTTATTGAGAATGAAGTCTATTATATGGTAATGGAATATGCTTCAGGAATTACGTTAAAACAAATGATTCTATCTACGGGGCCTATTCCTGAGCATCGGACACTTAAGATATTTGGGCAGTTGATTAGCGCACTGACTTACGCACATGACAAGCGCATTATCCATCGAGACATCAAACCCAGCAACATCATGATTGATGGCAATGATAATGTAAAGGTGATGGATTTTGGTATAGCCCGCTTGATGAGCGATAAACATCTCACGCGCACCGGTGCTAAA
>JBAYZB010000159.1:0-6893 GCA_041672765.1 Gammaproteobacteria bacterium
GGGAGGCCTATCGAAGCATCTTGGCAGCGGAAAATATCAAAAACTGGGGCTTGCGTGGGGGCGGTTCAGCGTCCGGTTCCGTCGGTTGCCTCGGGCAGGGACGAAACCGAGCGGACCCGCAGGTGCAAGGCCGCCTTGGCCAGCAGGTGCGCGCTGACCGGGGCCGTGACGAAGAGGAACAGCGTGATGAGCACCTCGTGCAGGCTGATCCCGTCGAGGCGGTGGCTGAAGTGCAAGGAGGAGGCGATGAGCATCCCGCCCACCCCCAGGGTGGTGGCCTTGGTGGGGCCGTGCAGGCGCATGAAGAAATCCGGCCAGCGGGCGAGCCCCAGGGAACCGATCAGGGCGAACCCGGCGCCGATGAGCAGGAACAGCGAAACGAGTATTTCGATCATTGAAGTAATGACCTCATTCGATGATGTCGCCGCGCAACAGGTACTTGCACAGCGCCACCGTACTGATGAAGCCCATCAGCGCGATCAGCAGCGCCGCCTCGAAGTAGAGGGGGGTGTCCTGGCCGATCCCGAACAGCACCAGCAGCGCGATGGTATCGATATACAGGGTATCCAGCGCCAGGATGCGGTCCGTGATCGCCGGGCCGCGCAGCAGGCGCCACAGGCTGAGCAGCAGGGCGGCCACCAGCATGGCCATGGCAATGGAAACGGCGACGGTCAGCATCCGAAGGCCTCCTTGAGCGGCGCTTCGTAGCGCGCCTTGATGTGCGCGACAGCGGCCTGCTCATCGGGGATGTTCAGGCCATGGATCAGCAGGTATCTGCGATCGGGGGACAGTTCCGCCGACACCGTCCCGGGGCTGAGGGTGATGATGCCGGCCAAGAGGGCGATGGCGTATCTGTCCTCCAGCTCCAGCGGGAAGCGCAGGAACAGCGGCTGCGGCGTGCGTACCGGGTTCAGGATCAGCGCGGCCACGGCGAGATTGGCCGTCACGATATCCACCAGCACCACGGGCAGGAGCCGGAACAGCGCCGCGGGCCGGGGCACTGTCATCCGGCCCGACCAGAAACGGCGAATGACAAGGGGGAGTGCCAGTCCGAGTACGACGCCGAGCAGGACATGGCCCAGCGCCGCGGTGTTGTTGAGCAACAGCCACAATGCGGCGAGCGCCAGGCTCAGAATCGGGTGGGGCAGCCATTTTCCGCCGGCCATCATGCGCATTACCTCCCGGTGCCGGTGACGGCGATCATCGGGTCGGAACCCAGAACGCTTTCGATGTAACCCGCGGGCTGCAGCAACTGCAGCGCCGTCGCCTCGGCCAACGCGCCGATGGGACCCGCCAGGACTGCCAGCAGCACGCTCGTGCCCAGGGCGAGGGCGGCGGGCAGGACGGCGGCCGGCGGCAGCCGGGCGGCGCCAAGCGCGGCCGGCGCCGCGGTCTTCCAGAAGATGGCGCTGCCGGCGCGGCTCAGGCCGATCAGCAGGAGCAGGCTGGTCACGAGCACCACGGCCCAGACCCAGGCGGCGGCCGGGACGGCCAGGGCCGCCTGCAGCACCAGCACCTTGCCCAGAAATCCGCTCAACGGCGGGACGCCCGCCACCGCCACCGCCGCCAGGAAAAACAGCGCGCCCAGCAGGGCCGGCTGCGCGACTGCCGGCGCGGGTTCCAGCCGGTCGCGCGCCGCGGCGCGCTGGCGGGCGATCAGGTCGAACAGCAGGAACAGCCCCGTCGTGACGAGCGTGCTGTGGGCCATGTAATAGATCGCGGCGGCGATGCCCGGAGCATTGAACAGCCCGGCGGCGGCGAGCATGGTCCCGATGGAGGCAATCAACAGATAGCAGGCGAGGGTGCGCAGATTGCGGCTGACGAGCGCGCCCAGGGTGCCGAGCGCCAGCGTGCCCAGCGCCAGCGCGAGCAGCCAGTCGCCGGCGGCGGCTGGGAAGACCAGCGTGAAGATCCGCAGGATGGCGTAGACGCCCACCTTGGTCAGGATCGCGAACAGGGCCGCCGCCGGGGCGGCGGCCGCGCTGTAGGTCTCGGGGAGCCAGTAGCACAAGGGCAGCAGCGCCGCCTTGAGTCCGAACACCACCAGCAGCAGCAACGCCCCGGCGCGGATCAGGGCGTCGCCGCCGGGCGCGGCCGCCGCGACCCGCAGAGCCAGGTCCGCCATGTTCAGCGTGCCGGTCGCCCCGTACAGCACGCCGGCTGCGATCAGAAACAGGCCCGAACCGGCAAGATTCAGCACCACATAGCGCATGGCGGCATGCAGCCGCGCGCCGCCGCCGCCATGGAGCAGCAGGCCGTAGGAGGCGATGAGCAGGATCTCGAAGAACACGAACAGGTTGAACAGGTCGCCGGTGAGGAACGCCCCGTTCAGGCCCATGAGCTGGAGCTGGAACAGGGCGTGGAAGTGGCGGCTGGCGGCGTCTGCGCCCTGGACCGCGTAGAGCAGGCTGAACAGTGCCACGAGCGCCGTGAGCAACAGCATGACCGCGCTCAGGCGGTCGAGCACCAGCACGATGCCGTAGGGGGCGGGCCAGGCGCCCACGGCATAGGTTTGCCAGGCGCCATCCAGCGTGCTGTCCAGCAGCGCTGCCGCAATCGCCAGGACGCCCAGGGTGGCGGCCAGGTTGATGATGCGCCGCAAGCGCAGGCCGCGGTCCGCACTGAACATCAGCAGGACGGCCGCGGCGAGAGGAAGCAGGATCGGGGCGATGATCCAGTGGTTCATGTCCCGTCTCCCGGCGGCGGGTCGTCGATCCGGTCGCGGCCCAACTGCAAATTGGCGCGCAGGGCCAGGATGATCACGAAGGCGGTCATGGCGAAACCGATGACGATGGCCGTCAGCACCAGCGCCTGCGGCAAGGGATCGGCGAACTCCGTGGCGCCGGGCAGGATCAGGGGCGGTTGCTGCGTCTGCAGTCGTCCGCTGGCGAACAGGAACAGATTGACCGCGTAGGAGAGCAAGGTGAGGCCCGCCACCACGGGAAAGCTCCGGCCGCGCAGCAGCAGGTACACCCCGCAGGCGGTCAGTATGCCGATGGCGCTGGCCACCATCATTTCCATATCTGCGCCTCCTGCGCGCCGGCCGGTGCGGCGGCCGCGTGGCGGGCGGTGCCGACCTGGCCCTGCTTGACGAGAATCAGCAGCGTGCTGCCCGTCACCGCGAGATACACCCCGCAATCGAACAGCATGGCGCTGGCCAATTCGAACTCCCCGATCAATGGCAGATGAACAGGGCCATGAGCGCTGGTGAGGAACGGCGCGCCGAAGAACCAGCTCCCCATCCCGGTGGAAAGGGCCAGCAACAGCCCCGCCGCGGCAACGCGGGTGTAATCGATGGGCAGGCGCCGCTGCGTCCAGGGCATGCCGCTTCCGAGATACTGCATGACCAGCGCCACGCTGGTGACCAGACCGGCAATGAAGCCGCCGCCGGGCAGGTTGTGTCCGCGCAGCAGGATGTACAGGGCGACCAGCAGCGCGAACGGCAACAGCAGCCGGGTAGCCAGCGCCAGAATCAGGGAATGGCGCTCCGCGGCCCAGGGCCGGCCGCCGTCATCGGCGGCGCGGTGTACCAGGTGCAGGCCATCCAGGAGCAGGAAAATGCCCAGCGCAGCGCCGGCCAGCACGGCGATCTCCCCCAAGGTATCGAAGCCGCGGAAGTCCACCAGGATCACGTTGACCACGTTGCTGCCGCCCCCGCCGGGCACGCTGTGCGCGAGGAAAAAGGGCGAAATGGTGTCGGGTGAGCGCATGAGAACGGCCCAGGTCAGCGCACCCACCCCGAGGCCAGCGGCCACCGCCAGGCCCGCGTCCCGCAGGACGCGGGTGTGGGAGGGTTCGGCCGGCGTGTGTTGGGGCAGGAAATTCAGTGCCAACAGCAACAGCACGATGGTGACGATCTCCACCGCGAGCTGGGTCAGAGCGAGATCGGGGGCTGAGAAGCGGGCGAACAGCAGGGACACGGCGAGCCCCACCGCTCCCAGCACCACCAGGGCGACGAGACGCTGGCGGTGCAGCAGCACGGTGCCGACGGCGCCGGCGCTCGACAACACCCAGATGCCGAGCGAGAGCGTATCCGCGCCGGTCGCGGAGGCGAGCGCCTGCAACCACGCGCCGCTGTTGGTCACGGCGGATTGCTGCGTGGCGAACGGATAGATGCCGGCCGCCAGCACGGCCAGGAGCAGGAACAGGAGGTCCCGCCTGAGCGCCCCGTTCTGCAGCCAGTGCGTGATCCCGCCGGCGAACCGGAGCAGCCGGCCCAGCAGCGCGCCGTAGATATCCGTGGCGCTGATCTGCGGCAGCACATGGTCATGCAGATCGAACAGGTGGCGTCGCCTCCAGTAGACGAGGGTGCCGCCCAGCAGCGCGATCCCGCTCATCAGCAGCGGCAGGCCGGGTCCGTGCCAGATGGCGAGGCTGTAGGGGGGCAGCGGCCCCTGCAGCACACTCGCCGCAGCGATCGCCAGGAGCGGTCCCACGATCACGGCGGGCAGGACACCCACCGCTATGGTGAGCATGGTCAGCACCTCCACCGGCACTTTCATCCAGTGGGGTGGTTCTCGCGGCGTGCGCGGCAGGTTCACCGGCTCGCCGTTGAAGAACACGTCGTGGATGAAGCGCACCGAGTACGCCACGCTGAAGACCCCGCCCAGCACCGCCGCGAGCGGCATGGGCCAGTTGCTCCTGTCCAGGCGCGAAAACCCCACCGCTTCGGTGAAGAACATCTCCTTGCTGAGAAATCCGTTGAGCAGCGGCACGCCGGCCATGGCGGCGGCGGACACGATGGCGAGGAGCGCCGTGTAGGGCATGTATCTCCAGAGCCCGTTGATGTGGCGCATGTCCCGCGTGCCGGTTTCGTGATCGATGATGCCCGCGGCCATGAACAGCGACGCCTTGAAGATCGCGTGGTTGATGATGTGAAACACCCCCGCCACGGCGGCCTCGGCGACGCCGAAGCCGAGCAGGAGCGTGATCAGGCCCAGATGGCTGACGGTGGAGTAGGCCAGCAACCCCTTGATGTCATGCTTGAACAGGGCGAAGTAGCCCCCCAGCACGAAGGTGACGAGCCCGGTGATGCCGACCAGGTAGAACCAGAGGTCCGTTCCGGACAATGCCGGATAGAGCCGCGCCAGCAGAAAGACGCCCGCCTTGACCATGGTGGCGGAGTGCAGGTAGGCGCTGACCGGCGTCGGCGCCGCCATGGCCGCCGGCAGCCAGAAATGGAACGGGAACTGGGCCGACTTGGTGAGGGCACCCAGCAGGATCAGAAACAAGGCCGGGGCATACAGGGCATGGGCCGCGATACCGGGCCTTGCGGCCAGCACGGCGGTCAGTTCCAGGCTGCCCGTGATCTGCCCCAGAAGCAGTATGCCGGCGAGCAGGGCGAGCCCGCCGCCGCCGGTGACGGCGAGTGCCATGCGCGCCGCTTCGCGCGCCTCCGGCAGGTGTTTCCAGTATCCGATGAGCAGGAAGGAACTGAGGCTGGTCAGTTCCCAGAAGATCAGCAGGAGCAGCAGGTTCTCCGCCAGCACCACTCCCAGCATCGAGCCCATGAACAGCAGCAGAAAGGCATAGAAGCGCCCTACCGGTTCGTCCTTGGCCAGGTAGTAGTGCGCATAGAGCACGATCAGCAGGCCGATTCCCAGGTTCAGCAGGGCGAACAGGAAGCCGAGGCCGTCGAGGCGGAAGGAAAGGTTGAGGCCGATGGCCGGAAACCAGGGCCAGCTCACCACGAGCACGTCGCCCGCGAACACGCCGGGGGCGAGTCGCAGCAGTACCGCGAGCGCGGCCGCCGCCACCAGCCCGGCCGCCCAGACCGGGGCGCGCCGTCCCCGGCGCGCCAGCAGGGGCGGCAGTGCCGCGCCGAAAAACGGCAACGCCACGATCAGGGGCAGTCCCAGCGCCCAGGCATAGCCGGCGGCTCCGGTCATCGTCAACGGTTACTCCCGGCGGGGTGCGGCAAGCAACGCGATCTGTTCTGAGTGTAGGCCGGCGCGGCAGCGTGTCGGCGGCCTGACATGACGCGATTCCCGCTCTGCCGCTCGATACATGCGCGGAATCGCGCCGCGACCTTCCTTCAAGGGATGTTTGCCGCAGATGAGAGGCAGGCGGAACGACGGTTCGTCGCTTGTGGAGCGGCCTGCAGGAAGATTCGGCGGCATGGCGAGCCCAGGCCGGCCTGGCGTGACAGCCCGTGACCCGATGCGCGGCCTATGTCGGATGCGGCTGTCCCGTTTCGTTCCTGACGAAGTGGTGCGCTACCCGATCTACCGTATGCGGTTTCATGGCGTTTGACGGGGCTGCGCGCCAGGAGCCGCGCCGTAGTGGCGAGCGGAACTCGTGGCAGTGGCTGAACCCATTCCCGGGGATATCGTGGCGCCAGTGGGCCGGCCGTGTCCGTAGCCATCCCCGCGCGCCAGTTTCCGTTCCCAGCGCAGGGTGCTCTCCACGATCGCGTCCAGGTCGTCGTGGCGGGGCGTCCACTGCAGCAGTTCACGAATCCGTTCCGCTCCGGCAATCAAGGTTGGAGGGTCGCCCGGGCGCCGCGCCGATTCGCGGATCTCGAACCGCGTGCCGCTCAGCCGCCGCACGGCATCGAGGACCTGACGCACGCTGTAGCCATGCCCGTAACCGCAGTTCAGCGTAACGGACGCGCCGCCGGCCTGGAGATAGCGCAGGGCCTTCAGATGGGCATCGGCCAGGTCCTCCACGTGGATGTAATCCCGCACGCCGGTCCCGTCCGCCGTGGGATAGTCGGTGCCGAAGATGGAGACGGCGGCGCGCTTGCCGACGGCTGCCTCGCAGGCCACCTTGACCAGCAGCGTGGCGTCCGGCGTCGACTGCCCGATACGCCCCTGCGGATCGCAGCCCGCCACGTTGAAGTAGCGCAGGGTGACGTAGCGCAGGTCCGTGACGGCGGCCAGATCCCGCAGCAT
>JBAYZB010000160.1:0-6882 GCA_041672765.1 Gammaproteobacteria bacterium
ACACCATCGCGCACGGCCTGTTCGCCGGTTGCCAGATCGCGACGGCTCGGGACGTTGAAGGTCAGCTTGCGCAACGGGCGGCGCTCCGAGTCTTTCTTGCTTTTGAGCTGGTCGAAGCGGTAGAGCGCATCCTCGGTGGTTTCCACCGCCTGGCGGACCTTCCAGTAGGTGTCGTGACCCTTGAGGTGCAGCTCCGTGAGATAGCTGACCGCCTCCATGGCCCCGGTGTCGTTGAGGGTCTTGGCTGCCTGGGCGATCACCTTCCGGTATTGGGTGTCGTTGAAGTCGCGCTCCCGGCCGCATCCCACCAGCAGGACGCGGTCGCACAGCAGTTCAGGCACGTTGTGCAGCAGCAGGGTCTGGCCTACCTTGCCCTCCAGGTCGCCGCGCCGCAGCAGGTTGGACAGGAAGCCGTTGGTGGCCTTGTCCAGTTGTTCGGCGGGCGGGGACAGACGGCGCGGCTCGTAGACCCCCAGCACGATGCAGGCGGTACGCTGCTTTTCGGGATTTCCGCTCTTGACGCTGAACTCCATGAACAACTCCTGGTGTTTCTGTGGCCGGTGGATTGCAGCGGGGCGCGCTGCTGGTATACCGTAGCCGCCGGGCTGGACGGGACTTCGGCTCCCGGGCTGGGAAGCCCAGTAGTCTACTTCATGGTACATGTTTTTTCATTTGCAACCCGGCGCGAGGATAACGGCCCGTGATCATTGATCGGTATCTGGTCAAGGAGGTGGCGCAGACGCTGCTGGCGGTCACTGTCGTGTTGCTGCTGATCGTCGTCAGCAACCGTCTGATCCAGTACCTGGCCGATGCGGCGGAAGGGAAGTTGCCGGGCGATGCGGTGTTCGCCCTGATCGGGCTGAAGGCCGTCGTCTATTTCGGGCTGCTGATCCCGCTGGCCCTGTATCTCGGCATCCTGCTCGGCCTCGGACGGCTCTATCGGGACAGCGAGATGGCCGCCCTCGCCGCCTGCGGGGTGGGGACGGCACGCATCTACCGGGCGCTGCTGATTCTTGCGCTGCCCTTGGTGGCGGGCCTGACTGTGCTGACCTTGTATGTCGGCCCCAAGGCCGCGGAAGCCGGCTATGAGATCCAGGACCGGGCGAAAAAGACGCTGGAGTTGTCGGTGCTGAGTCCGGGGCGCTTCCGGGAGTCCGGCGACGGGCGGCACATCCTGTATGTGGAACATTTGTCCGAGGACCGCCGCTCCGTGGAAAACGTCTTTGCCCACTCCCTGGACGAGGGCCGGCACGGGATCGTTTCCTCGGAGACGGCCTACCAATACGTGGATCCCGAGACCGGGGACCGTTTCATCGTCCTGACGGATGGCTACCGCTACGAAGGGGTGCCGGGGCAGGCGGATTTCCGGATCATGCAGTTCGAGAAACACGCGGTGCGCATCGAAGAAAACCGGGAGGGGGCCGTGCGCTACAAGCGCGACGCGCGCCCGACGGCCACGCTGTGGCAGTCGTCCGATCCGGCGGACCGGGCGGAACTCCAGTGGCGCCTGTCGGTGCCGCTGTCCGCTGGGCTGCTCGCACTCCTGGCGGTGCCGCTCGCCCGGGTGAACCCGCGCCAGGGGCGCTACGGCAAGCTCTTCGTCGCCATCGTGGTCTACATCGTCTATGTGAACCTGCTCAGCGTGGCGCAAGTCTGGGTCGAGCGCGGCACCATTCCCTCCGTCATCGGGTTGTGGTGGGTGCACGGGCTGGTGTTTGTCGGCGCCGTCGTTCTGCTGGTGCAGCAAGCCGGGCTGCCTTGGGTCAAGCGCGTCTTGTTCCGGTCGCGGGCGGTGCCCGCATGAGGATTCTGGACCGGTACATCGCGGGCGAGGTGGTGCGGGGAACGCTGCTTGCGCTGTTCGTGCTGCTTGCCCTGCTCACCTTTTTCACGCTGGTGGCCGAACTGGAGGAGACCGGGAAAGGGACCTACGGCGTGCTGGAGGCGATCCAGTACGTGCTCCTGACCTTGCCGCGGCGCACCTACGAGTTGCTGCCCACCGCGACGCTGCTCGGCACCATGCTGGGCCTGGGGACGCTGGCGTCGAACAGCGAACTGGTCGTGATGCGGGCCGCGGGAGTTTCGTTCGCGCGAATCATCTGGGCAGTGCTCAAGGTGGGGATCGGCGTGGCGTTGGTGGCGATTCTCCTGGGCGAGTTCATCGCGCCGGTGAGCATGGAATACGCCCAGAACCAGCGTGCCATGGCCATGTCGGGTCAGGCCGTGCTGAAGAGCGGCTCCGGTTTCTGGGTGCGGGACGGGCGCAATTTCATCAACGTGCGGCAGTTGCACTACGGGGGGCGCATCGAGGACGTCTACATCTATGAATTCGACGAACGGCGCCGGCTGCGCGCGATGACGCAGGCGGATGCGGGGCTGTACACCGAGCGTGGCTGGGTGCTGGAAGGGCTCAAGCAGAGCATGATCGATGGGGATTCGGTCGCCGTCCGCAACGTGCCGCAGGAGGTCTGGCCCTCCCTGCTCCGGCCCGATCTGCTCGGCATGCTGGTGGTCAAGCCGGAGAGCCTGTCCGCCTTCGATCTGTACAAATATGTCGGTTATCTGCGCGAAAATGGCCTGAATTCCGCCCGCTACCGGGTGGCGTTCTGGGGGAAGATCGTCGGGCCGCTGGCCAACCTGGTGATGCTCCTGGTCGCCGTGCCCTTCGTGTTCGGCCCGCTGCGCTCCGTCGCCATCGGGCAGCGGATGCTCGCTGGCGTGCTGGTGGGCGTTACCTTTTATCTCCTCAATCAGACCTTCGGGAACATCGGGCAGATCTACAACCTCTCCCCGTTCCTCAGCGCCGCGCTGCCCTCGCTGGCGTTTCTCGTGGCGGCGGTGATCGCCATCCAAAGGCTGCGCTGACGGTTGCGCATGCCGAAGCCTTACTCGGCGTCCTTGGGGACGACCACCAGCACCGTCTGGGAGTAGCGGTCGTGCCAGGTCATCCGCTCCTTGTCGAACAGGGCCCACAGGAAGCCGGCGCCCAACAGCAGCCAGGAGGCGATGGCCACCAGGAAGCGCAGCAGGGCCTGCCCCCAGGTGATCGGGGCGCCGTTGCGCTGCTGTACGCGAATGCGCCAGGCACGCATGCCCAGCGTCTGGCCGCCGTGTATCCAGAACCAGGCGAAAAAGAAAAAACCCACGAAGAACAGGTAGCTCGTGTACAGGGGATTGCCGGGCGCGATGGCTTCGCCGCCGGTGAGCGGCAGCACCAGCGCCGTGGCGACGGACAGCAGCGCGAGCAGCAGCAGGCTGTCGTACAGGATCGCGCCCAGGCGGCGCAGCAGGCCCGCGGTTTGATACGGCGGTGCGGCGGGAGCGGGGGTGGTCTTGCGTTTCGTCATACGGGCTTATGCGGAAAGCCGGAGTTGCATCGGAAATTCATTCCATGCCCAGTTTTTTCAGCCGGTAGCGCAGGGCGCGGAAGGTGATGCCGAGCAGCTTGGCCGCTGCGGTCTTGTTGTAGCGCGCCTGTTCCAGCGCCTGTTGGATCGCCTCTTTCTCGATGTGGTCGAGATAGGTTTCCAGCGGCATCTTGCCCGGGAGCACCGTCTCGGGCGCGGATTCCTGGGGAAGGTGCAGATCCTTGGCGCGGATCGTACGGCCTTCGCACAGCGTCATGGCGCGCTCCAGGATGTTCTCGAGTTCGCGCACGTTGCCGGGAAATGAGTATTGCTGCAAGGACTGGAGCGCGTCGTCGGCGAGGGTGAAGGTCTGTTCCCCCGCCTGGTTGCTCAGGCGCGCCAGGATGTGTCCGGCCAGTTGCGGAATATCTTCCGGACGCTCGCGCAGACTGGGTACGCGCAGCTCGATGACGTTGATCCGGTAGTAAAGGTCCTGGCGGAAGCCGCCCTCCTTGACCAGTTCGCCCAGGTTCTTGTGGGTGGCGCTCAGGATGCGCACGTCGATCGGTATCTCCTTCTGCGAACCGATGGGGCGGACGGCCTTTTCCTGAATGGCGCGCAGCAGCTTCACCTGCATGTGCAACGGCAGGTCGGCCACCTCGTCCAGGAACAGGGTGCCGCCATGGGCGGCCTGGAACAGGCCTTCCTTGTCCGCCACCGCCCCCGTGAAGCTGCCCTTCTTGTGCCCGAAGAACTCGCTTTCCATGAGTTCCGTGGGAATCGCGCCGCAATTCACCGGCACGAAGGGGCCGTCGGCGCGCGGGCCATTTTCGTGGATCAGGCGTGCCACCAGCTCCTTGCCGGTGCCGGATTCGCCGCTGATGTACACCGGGGCCTGGCTGCGCGCGAGCTTGCCGATCAGGCTCCGGGTGCGCTGCATCTCGGGCGAGTCCCCGAGCAGGGTATGGCGGGTGCGCCGGTCGCGTTCCGGGTAGGTGACGGACACCTTGAGGGCGGAGGTCACCATGTTGCGCAGCGCCTGCAGGTCCACGGGTTTCGAGACGTAGTCGAACGCGCCCGCCTTGAGCGCCTGTACGGCCGATTCCGCACTGCTGTAGGCGGTGATGACCGCCACCGGGAGGTCCGGACAATTGCGCTGGATGTGTTCCACCAGCTCGATGCCGTTGCCGTCCGGCAGGCGCATGTCGGTCAGGCACAGGTTGAACCGATGCTTTTGCAGGAGCGATTTGGCCTCGGTGAGATTGCCCGCAGCGTACGTGCCCACATTCATGCGCGCGAGCGTGAGTGCCACCAACTCACAGATGTCGGGTTCATCGTCGACGATTAATGCAAGTGACTGGGTCATGCCTGTAATACGCGCTGTTCAGGATTGGCAAATGATATCCGGAAACAGCTCCCTCCGGTGGGGTTTGGTCGATAGTTCAGGCGGGCCTGGTTGTGTTCGCACAGCTCGCGGGCGATATAGAGCCCGAGTCCGGTGCCGTGCGGTTGGGCCGTGAAGAACGGCTCGAAGATCTGCTGGGCGATCTCCGGGGAAATACCCGGCCCGGAATCGATGACCTCCAAATAGGGGCTGCGCCGATTATGGTCATGCCCGCCCCGCAGCACGAGGTGCGCCGGGCCGTTCTCCGAGGCGCCGTGGCGCAGAGCGTTTTGGCACAGGTTCCACAGTATCTGGTGCAGGTGGTTTGGATCGATGCGCACCAGCACGTCCGCGGACCGCTGGACATCGATCGTCACCTGCTCCGGCCTTATGTTCTCGGCTAGGGCGAATTCCGCCACGAAGTCTTCCAGCCACGGCCCCAGGGCAAAGGTCTCCGGCCTGGAGCGCTGGCGGCGGGACAGTTGCAGGACGTTCTCGACGATGGTGTTCACACGGCGTGACTGTTCGCGGATGATTTCCGTCAGGCGCTGGTCGTCTTCGCTCAGCGAAGGGGACTCGGCGAGCAACTGCGCGGCGTGGCTGATGGCCCCCAGCGGGTTGCGGACCTCATGGGCGATACTGGCGGTCAGCCGGCCCAGGGAGGCCAGTTTGGCCTGCTGCACCTGCTGGGCGATGGCGGCGGCGTCTTCCAGGAAGATCAGGGTCGTGCCCTTGGGGTCGAGTTGCGTGAAACGGGGCAGGACGTCGGCCGAGGCCATCGGGTTGCGGAAAACGCGCGGTTCGTCGAGCGGGGCGGTGCGCCAGGCGTGTAACTGCTCCGCCAGCGCCGGGGCGAAGGACTGCAGTTCCTGGCCTGCGCCGACGATTGGGGTCCCTAGCAGGGAGCGGGCCGATTCGTTCATCAAGCGGACCTGGCCCTGGGCGTCGATCACCAGCACCCCGGACTGCATGCGCTGGATGATGGTTTCGTTGAGCCGTGCCAGATGGGCGAGATCGGAGGCCCGTTGTGCCGCCAGGGCCTCGCTGGCCATGACCCTGTTGGCCAGCACGCGGGCGAGCAGGGCCGTCGCGAAGAACGCGGCCCCCAGCAGCCCCGTCTGCATATAGCTGGAGGCGGACGCCGCCGCTCCCGTCAGGTGGCTATAGATCTGCTCGCTCAGCACCGCCAGCGCCGCGATGGCGGCAAACAGCGTTGCCATGCGTCCGGCCATCAACAGACTGCCGGCGGCGATGGCAACGATCAGCAGCATGCCGATCCCGCTCGCCACCCCGCCGCTGCCATGCATCAGCAGGGTGACCGCCAGTATGTCCACGAATACCTGGGCGTAGACCTGGGTGCTGAAGCCGAACAGGCGCCAGCGGATGGCGAAGCTCGCCGCGATGCTGAAGACGAGATAGGCCGCGCTGACAAGCTCGAACAGCCGGGGGGCCGTTTTGCCCAGAGCGGAAAGTTCCGGGTTCGTGACCGCCAGGACCAGCAACAGGCCCGACAAGGTCAGCCGGTACAGGTTGAGGAAGTGGAGGGGCTTCCAGGTGTGGGCGTCCGCACTGACGGGCAAGTTCTCGGAAGGTGGGGCGTGTCGAACAGCTATCATGCGGACCGATCGGGAAATTCTGTGTAGTGCAACCTGAGCGTTTCCGCCATGTGTTCTCGTCCTGGCCGCTTATTGGGCCCGTTGGTTTTCCAGACGGTGCTCCGTGGAGCAGAAGAACAACTCGCCGTCCCGCAGGGCTTCCGTCTCCGGAACGTGCAGCCCGCAGTGGGCGCAACGCACCATGCTGTGGGTGCTGAGTTCCCGCTGCCGCCGCCGGTTCTGTCCGTTACGCTGCCGCAACATGCGTCGGACCACTCCCGCGATCAGCCAGATGGCCAGCAGAATCAGAATGATGCGTAATAAGTTCATGATCTTAGTTTCCCGTTCGGGATGGCGTGTTGCAAGTCACAAGTGGGGCGGCGCGCGCGATGGCCAGCTTTGCGTAACGTCCCGCTTTCGGCCAGAATACCATGCCCTCTCATCGATGGAATGAGACTTCCATGAACCTTCACGAATTCCAGGCCAAGCAACTGTTCCGGGATTACGGCATTCCCGTCCCGTCCGGCCGGGTGGTCCGCTCGGTGGTGGAGGCGCA
>JBAYZB010000161.1:0-6780 GCA_041672765.1 Gammaproteobacteria bacterium
GGCTCCGGCTCCCGCTCTACCTCCGGTTCCGGCTGCTGCCGGGCCTGTGGCGCATCTTCCTGCACCGATGGTTCGGTCTGCGCGATCGAGGGCGTGGGTGCAGTCTGCTCCATCGCCATCATTTCGGCCGGTGGCGCGGTAATCAGGGTGGCAACCATGATCCGCGGCTGCGGCGGCGGCATGGCTCTGGTTCCCAACGCCACGCACAAGGCGGCCGCCCCGTGCACGAGCAGGGAACCCACCAAGGGCCACAACAGTGGTCGCGAGCGTGTCTCCATCCCGCCAATCTCGTGTGCGGCGCGTCTTCATTGGGCAATCCCCTGCCGCCGATACCAACTCGCCGCGCGGGCGTCCGGGAAAGGGCGCCGCGCGCGGCTGGCATGGAAAACACACCGGATGACCCGGCCAGCTAGAGCGTCAAACGCAGGCCGATCCAGCCCCCTCGTGGCGCCCCCGGACCGAGAAACCTGGGGTCGTCGAACTCATCCCCGAGCACCTCGTCCGGTTCTCCCAATACTCCGAAGGTTTCGTACTCTTCGTCGAAGACATTGTCCACCCGGATGAACGCGGACAGGTTCTTGTTGAACTGATATTGACCCCGCAGGTTCACTACGGTGAAACCGTCCACGGTGTCGAGCTGGTTGGACTCGTCGCCGCGCAACACCCGGTCGGAGTTGTACAGGAGGTCGCCGCCAAGTTGCAGTTTCGGCGTGATCGCGATGGTGGCGCCGGCCTTGAAAATATTCCGCGGGATGCCCGGGAGACGGTCGCCCTTCTCGACGCTGATCTCGCCGTCCACGGCCAGCGGATGGTGATCGCTGGCAATCGTGATGGGCGTTTCGAAGGTGGCTTCAAGATAAGTGTAGCTGGCGAACCAATCCACCCTGCCCACGCGGCCGTTGGCGCTCAGTTCGATGCCGCGGCGCCGCGTGTCTCCGATGTTGTCGAAAAAGCCCTGGTTGGTGAGCGGGCCGGCGCTGATGAAGATGATGTCGTCCTCATTGCGCGTGTTGAACGCGGTCGCGCTCCAGTTCACCTGCCCCACGCGTCCGCGCACGCCGACCTCGAAGGTCTTGGCCACCACATCGTCCAGGGGCGGGTCCGCCACGAACGCGTTCGGGAGACGGCAAGGCGCATCCTCGTCGGCGCAGGTCAGCTCCACCGGCGACGGCACGCGGTTCGACTCGCTGTACGACCCGTAGACGTTCAGGGTCGGCGCGATCTGGTAGGTGGCGCCGACGGCGGGATTGAAGCGTTTGAAGGTATGATCGCCGGTCAGTGCGGTTCCCAACTGATCATCCAGCTCCACCTCGGTATGGTTGTAGCGACCCGAAAGGGTCACGGCCAGTTTCGAGGTGAGCGAGAGCGTGTCCGTAAAGAAGATGGCGTAATCCGTGGTCGTTGCCTCGACGTTCACGAACGAGCCGCCGTCCAGTATCCCGCTGCCGATGGCCCGCCGCGTTTCGTCCAGGGAGGCAAGTTCGGTCTGCGACCGGAAATCGGATTTGCTGCGCGCCGCTTCGACGCCGATGATCAACTGGTTGTCGCGCCCGGCCAGCGGTTGCAGGAACGTGGCCTGGGCGATCAGGCCATAGGCATCCTGCTCGGTTTCACTGGTATTGACGGTGCCGCCGATGACCGCCGGCGTCGCTGCGACCGGGTTTCCGTTCGGATCCAGCACCACCTCTTCCTCGTCATCCTCCTCTTCGCACAACAAGCCGGCGTTCGCCGCCTCTTCGCACTCCTCGAAGTCGGAGTCGTCGCCGTTCAGCGTGGAACGGTCGATGCGCCGATAATAGACATTGGCGTCCAGCACGACGTTCTCGCCCACGAAGCGGCTGCCGCGCAGGTTGAGCCCTATCAGCTCGTTTTCCGTCTGGTCCGGCCGCGTGAAGATGGCCTCGCGATCCCGCCGCAGCAACTGGATCGGCGCGGCGCCGTTGCCGATCAGGTCCGTATCGGCGAGGGTGAGGCTCAGGTCCAGCGTGCCGCCCTCGCCCCGCCAGCCGATGGTGCCGAACAGGCGCGCCGCTTCCGAGGGGGAGAAATCGCGCCAGCCGTCCTCATCGAAATACTCCGCGGTGATGAAGTACCCAAACCCGTTGCTGGACCCGCCGGTTTCCACCTGGGCGAACTTGCGGTCAAAGGAGCCGGCGTAGATCTCGCCGCGGGTGCCCGGATGGCTGAAGCCGGACTTGGTGCGAATGGACAGCGCACCGCCCAGGGTATTGCGGCCGAACAGCGGATTGGAGCCCGGAATGAGGTTGATGTCGGCGATGGCGGATTCCGGGATCAGGTCCCAGTTCACGGTATCGCCGAACGGATCGTTGAGGCGCACGCCATCGGCATACAGGGACAGGCCCTGCGGCAGGCCCAGCAGCGGCGAGGCGACGAAACCCCGATACTGCACATCCGGCTGCAGCGGGTTGTTTTGCGCCTGATTCACCTGAACACTCGGCAACCGACGGTTCATGAACTCGCTGATGTCCAAGGCTCCGACCTCATCGATCTGCTCGGACGTGGCGCTCTGGATGTTCACCGGCACCAACTCCCGCGGCAATCCCACCCCATGGATGGGCGTCACCCCTACGACCTCTACCTCCTCCAGCCGTACCGTTTCTTCCTGCTCTTCCTGCGCACGGGCGGCTCCCGTCGCTGCCAGCGCCGCCAGGACGCCCGCCGCCACCAGCCTGCCTTGCGCATGGTGTTTGTTCTTATGCATTACGCAACCTCCGTATCACCGCATTGTCATTTGTTTTTACATGCGCCACACCGATGTGGCGCCTGAATCCAATCAAAGTTTGGAGACCGTCAGCGCTGCCGCAATAGGAGTTTTTCCTGTTTTTTGGCGACCGTGCGAACGGGTTTCCCGCACGGCGTGCAAGGTTTGGAAGTAGGTGCTTTGCATACAATGGGTTAGCGCGGCCTTCCCGCCCGGCACGCGGCGCGCGGCGTGGCCACGATTATGTTGTTGGGTTGCATAAATAGTGGAAATCCGACCCAAGACCGCCTAACCCTATAAGCAGATACTGCATGCCTGAGACGGCGGTCAAGCCTCCCCATCGGGCATGGATGATTCCACCCATGACATATACGAACCATGACCCGAATTCACGCTCTTCTCTTTCCACTGCTCCTCCTCATGCCATGGACCGGCCCGGCGGCTGCGGCGGCGGCTCAGCCGGCGCCGGATACCCTGGTCATCGCGTATATCGCCGGCCAGGAGTCCAGCGCATGGCTCGGGGTTCAACAGGGCGTGGACGAGTTGAACCTGCTCGGCCGGTTTACCGGCCACAAGTACCGGGTGGAGCGGCTTGGGATCGATGACATGGGCCGCGTAGCGGACCTCGATGCCGTAGCGGTCATCGCCGCCGCCGACTCTGGATTGCTGGAGCGGGTGCAGGCACGCATCGGCGATCGGGCAATCCTGAACGTCACGGCGCAGGACGATCGGCTGCGCCGGCTGTGCCACGAGAACCTGCTGCACGTCATTCCGAGCCTGGCCATGCAGCGTGACGCGGTCGCCCAATGGCAGCGCAAGAACCCCGGCGCCGACGTGCGCGCGGTGGCGTGGCACCCGGCGTTTCAGAAATACGCCGGACGCGATCTCAACAACCGCTTCCGCAAGGCCCACGGAACTCCCATGGACAGCGCCGCCTGGGCCGGTTGGGCCGCTGCCAAGGCCGTCGGCGAGGCAGTGCTGCGCTCGGGCACGACGCAACCCCGGGAGGTGCTCGCCTACATGCGCAGCGAACTGGCTTTCGATGCGCAAAAGGGCATGGCGGTGAGCTTCCGGCCCCCTACCGGCCAACTGCGCCAGCCGCTCATTCTGGTGCAGCAGGACAAGATTGTCGGCGAGGCTCCGGTGGCCGGGGTGACGGACGTGGAAAACCTGGACAGCCTGGGCACGCTTTCCTGTGCCGGCTCCGGTTAACGGCGGCGGACGATAAACCATCACGACTGATCCGGCAGGCAGCGCTTGTACGCGTGCCCCGGATGTCGACCCGGCCGATTGCAGGGTGTTGGGGAAAATCCTGGCGGGCGGGAGCATACCATCTGGTCAGGGCGCCCGTTTCGGTGCGCAGACTCCGCGCTCTCGGTTTTTGCCCGGAAGCGCCGATTCACGGGCTTGTTTCTGTCAGGTTTTGGATCGCTTGGCACGGTGCGCGTCTTGACAACCCGGTTGCCATGGACGCCGTCGTCTAGATTTGTAGATGGATCACTCAAGGAGAGATTTTGTATGAAGCATCTGTTGGCAGCCCTGATTCTGACGGTCGGCCTGGCGAACATGGCGCTCGCCCAACCCACCGGCCGCATCTTCGTCACCAACGAGCGCAGCGACGACATCAGCGTCATCGATCCCAAGACGCTGAAGGTGGAGGCGACGGTGCCGGTGGGCAAGCGTCCCCGCGGCATCGGCTTCTCGCCCGACGGCTCGGTGCTGTACGTCGCTGTCAGCGAAGAGAACGCCATCGCGGTGGTGGACCCCGTGCATCTCAAGGTGCTGCGCAAGTTCTCCGCCGGTTCCGACCCCGAGGCCTTCGCGGTGCATCCGAACGGCACCATTTATCTCTCCAACGAGGATGCCGCCAAGGCTTCGGCCATCGACCCGAAAACCGGCGAGATCATCGTGGAGATTCCCGTTGGGCTCGAACCCGAGGGTGTCGCCGTTTCGCCCGACGGATCGAAAGTGCTGGTGACCAGCGAGTCGACCAGCATGCTGCACGTCATTGCCGTGCCCGGGCACCAGATCCTGGCCAACATCGTGGTCGGCGCGCGGCCGCGCGAAGCGATCGTCACCAGTGACAACCGCTATGCCTACGTCACTGCGGAAGTGGCCGGGGAGGTCAGCAAGGTCGATCTGAACGACTACAAGGTCTTGCTCACCAAGTCCTTTGCCAAGATCGATCAGGCCAAACCCAAAGGGGTGCTGCTGAGCAGGGACGAAAAGACCGTGTACGTGGCCGGCGGCCGCGCCGCGGAGATCCTGGTGTTGGATGCCGCGACGCTGGAGCTTAAGAGCCGCATTCCCGTGGGCAAGCGCGTGTGGGGCCTGGCACTGTCGAAAGACGGCCGGCGCCTTTACACCACAGATGGCGGCAGCGACACCGTATCCGTCATCGACACCGGCTCGAACGAGGTCATTGCCGCCATCCCGGTCGGCGAAGCGCCCTGGGGCGTGGCCATTCACGACTGAAGAGCGGTTGCGAATCGTACACCGGGAGCGCTCGGTTGAGCGCTCCCGGTTTTTCTCTCAGTAATACCTCACGTGCCGCTCTGCGGTGTGATCTTCCGCGGTACGCTCGGCAAGCGAGCGTGCACCCATTGCACCCCCCCAGATGCCGAGGATCAAGCCCAGGATCATGGTGATCACCAGCCACCAGGAGGCCGTGGCGACCGTGCCCAGCACCTGCCCCGCGGTTTCGCGTATCTGCTCCCCGCCCTGTGGTCCAAACAACGGCATGGCCCGATCCACGACCTGCACCGCACGATCCTGGGAGAAGCCCATGCGCGAAACGAGAACGTTGACGGCGCCGTTGCGGTCGCCCGCCTGCAACCGGTCCTGCAAGGCGCGCAGGTCGGCCGGCGCCACGTCGCCGCCTTCCGTGCCGGTGATCAGCGATCGCAACTGTTGCGTCACGCCGCCCTGCTCCGCCGCCGCCTGCCCGACTCCTGCCACACCTTGCCCCAGCAGATTGAAGGTGGAACCAAGCACGTTGCCGATGGCGGTGGTGGTCAGCCATGTCAGCAGCAGCATGATGGTGGCCCAAGCCACGAAACCATGCAGCAGGCCATCCGACCTTCGCTCCAGGCCCGACATGCGCGCCGCCACATAGCCGCCGATGAACGATGCGATCAGCAGGCTGAGACCCGACCAGACGCCGGCCAGGATAGGCACGTTACCGACCGGCTCCGCGGCCTGCGGCTCGATGGCGGTGAGACCTACCGCGATGCCGAACAGCGCCAGGAGCAGATAACTCGCCAATCCGGCCACAGAGCCGGCGATGATCGCGCTCCAGCGGATCATGGGAATGGTCAATCTGCGGACAGCCGGCGCCTCTGTTTCCAAGATAGTGCGGGCTTGCATTTTCGTTCCCTCCTGAGCGTCACCGTGCCTTTTCACCTGCGCAACCGCCAGATGATTCGGCACATTCGTCACCATTCCAAGAACGTTTATGATCTGTCAGGACAAAAAATGTTCCCGTATAGATACAGTTAGCCGCGTGTATTTTTGCCTATATTGATTCAAGTCCATTGCCGCTTCATTTGCAATTGCCGTTTCCGCCTCTCCATGGATATGACAATGCGGCTCCTTGCCACCACGCGCCTGACTGCATCCAGCTACATGCAACTTGACATCGGACCGATTCGCGGTTAAACGAGTTTAACTAGTGCCAATTTCAAGCGCCCGAGTCCCGGAGTTCCAATGAAAGCCATGCGGAAAATCGGCGGCATCCTGTTGTCCGTTTCCCTGCTTCTCACCGGCATCTCCGTATCAGCCGTGGAAAATAACGCCCATCCCGTGCCGGGAGTGCGTGTTTACGTAGGCAACCATCTCATGCACATCTACTGCGTCGGCAGCGGTTCCCCGACCGTCATCCTCGACTCGGGCCTGGGCGGCAGTTCCCTGGATTGGGCTCGGGTGCAGCCGGAGGTGGCCAAGTACACGCGGGTCTGCGCTTATGACCGGGCCGGCTATGGCTGGAGCGATGCGAGTCCGATGCCGCGCACGAGCCTCGTCCTGGCGGAAGAGTTGCATACATTGCTCACCGCCGCCCG
>JBAYZB010000162.1:0-6646 GCA_041672765.1 Gammaproteobacteria bacterium
CGATGCGGAAGCTTTTCACCCCGCAGCGCATTGTGGTGCCGGGCTGCGCGGGAACCTGGCCTAAACACGGTGGATCTGGCCGGAAGGCTTGGCGTTTCTTAACCACGGTCGCCGAATCGGTCAAACCGGGCGAAAAGATCGTAAAAGACAAGGACCCCAAGGTTCCGAAATGATTCATGTCAATATATCAATGGGCGTCGCCGAGATGCCCCAGCTTCCATTTCAGTTTCTCAGGCGGGCGTGGATTCCTCCGGGCAAGATCGGTATGAAAGTCTTCCAACCTATCCAGTACTTTGTCGAAATCATTGAGTGGCTTGTAGTCCCTGTTGAGCAAGGGTATTAGCGTCCAAACTATTTCCGGCTCAAATTCCTTTGCACGATAGCATTGACACGCTTTGAAGTAGAGATGACCCAGAGCCCAATTAGGTAGGGTATTTCTTTGGTGCCAAAAGAACTGCTTGGCCCGACCAGGCACTTGATGGAGGCTTATTTCAAGTGTCCCGGCCAACAGGCATCCGAGTCGCATGCAAACTGCCGATTGATCGGCTCTCCCTCGGCAGGCATGAAAACGAAGTCTACTGGTCATGCAGGATTTGCGTTCCGAGATCATTCCAACATACAGCAGAATGCTATCATTAATAAGCCATGGCCCCTGAGGAATCTCAATTCCTGCTTTTTGAACCAGGCTCAAGTCAGAATACCAAGCGTACAGGCCAGTTTCATAGTTTTCCATTTTCAGTTGTTTGATTGTCGAAGGCCGCGCATTCTTTGAGTCTCGGAAGAATTCAATCAGTTTATTTACCTCCATCGCCATCTCCTGCTTAGAATGGATACCACCTACCACCCTCAATAAATCAAGACGCTTGGTTTAAAACTCGCAATTCCCAAAGCCCGGCATAAGGTGCAGCGGCTTTTTGCGCTCGCCCTTAATGCCGCTGTTCGGCCTTTTATAAAAATCCATTACGGACGAGAATATTCGCTTTTTTTGGTTGTATGCCCCGCCTTCGAATCACAAGTTCGACCAAACATCAAACAGAGAAAAAGGTTCAAGTTGTTGAGATATTTGAAATCCCCAAAATTCCATATGCGAAAAAAGAAAACCCATTTGACTTAAAAACCATAATCTGAGATCTATAAAAAAGCCAGCGTCGCTTCGCTCCGATACCCAGCCGCTTTCCTCCGGAATCGGTGGCCGGAATCATCCGGAACAGGCGGCCGACTTCCCCGGAATGCGCACCTATTCTATCTTTTATCATTTTGCCTCTCTTTAATAAGCGCCCAACGTCTGCCGGATGAGCTGAAAGGATGGTTGAGTCGCGGGATGACGAAGACATGCGAGCGGCCAACCACCGCAGTCAGTTCCATTGGGATCGATAGGTGGACCGCTGTGCGCTCCGCCTATCGAATAAGGATAGATCGTGGATCGCTTCGCTCTCACGATCTATCCTTATTCATAATTAATTTTGCTTTCAACAGACTGACACCTTTAGTCTTTTTTGTCCGTTGTTGGATCGAATAACCTATACTTCCCTTTCTCTTTCCACCAATAGCGATCCTCACCTCCGTGATAATGATGACGAGACGTATGGTTAACACTGCCAGATATGATCTCGCAACCAACGTTACTTTTTTTAAAAGTTGGGTATTTTTTCAGGATTATTTGACTTATGTCTTTTGGGGAGAAGATTTTCGTAAGGTCCCCTTTTGTAAACTCTTGGACACTTTCCCACACCACCTGTTTGACAGGTTTTTCTCCCGTCCATCGCTCGGATGTTACTGTTTTCTTGGGGGGCACAACATCTTCAAGGCCGACGAATGATTCAGAACTCACAAGAACCTCACCCGATTCAGTCTGGAATATATTGAACTGTATGCAGTTTACATCAACGCCATGAACCTGCCGAAGAAAACGGCATACTTTTGCAACCGATGCAGAAATTTCCTCTGCGGCCACAAACAAACGAAGCCTTTGGTTTAAAGCTGGGACTTCATCCATCTCAAATGTCTCAAGAAATAAGGTTTCGATGTCTTTTTCACTACATGACGATTTTATATAGTGCGTTGCAATGTCATGGATTTTTTCGTCCGATAAGTCATTTGCCCAAGCAGCATATTCGAGTAGCTGTGCGATTACCTCCCTTGGTGTTCTTCCTTTTTTCAATTCAATAATCACCAAGTTGCCATCTTTGTCTATCCCAAGCAAATCGGGGAATATCGTTCCGTACTCATCAACGGCGGTCGTTTGACGTCCAATGATCAACAAGGGTTCCTGAGCAATAGCCCAAGGACTATTTTCCAGCCAACCTTCAAGATGCTTTTCTAGCTCAAGAGGGGTTTTTGCGGCCGGAACTAATACTGCATTTTCAATACTGTTGTTCTCTTGCTTAAGCTTGAATATAGGCATGCCAGTCTTTTCCCCATTTCATTCATAACGACAAGGCTAAGCTGCCGGTGCCGCCTGCAAGGAAGTTGAAGCTCGAAAAACCAGGATGGCGGTCCCGGTCAGCTTCAGCCGTTGGTTAGCCGCGTTTGTCTATCCTTCGGCGCGCTACCTCCGAGCTTCCTGGAACCGTGGAAATCTCATAGCCTTCGCTACGGTGCCGACCGGTTTCCAATATGTTCCTTCCTCTCTATCATGACCGATCCACCAAAGCCAGAGGGAGGCCCAGTGCGGTATGAGATAGCCTGCGAAGCGCCGGGCTCGGACAATTTGGATCCAATCGGCATTACGGGGGTCGGCATCAATCATCAGCGCGCAGTGTTTGTCTTGTGGCATTTCTTTCTTCAGACAAGCCATCGCGTCATCGAGCCACCGGAGCACTTTCTGCCATTCATCGTCGCCGATGATGCCCTTCTCACGCACCTCTGCAATAAAGCGAACGGTATCCGGTTCGTCGAACTTGTGGTCGTAGTTTGCGAGAACGGACTGCAACTCACGCATTGGGTTTGGGCCTGATGGTACCATGAATTCCTCCTTCAGCGGCATGGAAGACGCAGCTAACTATCTCAATCGATGGAAAATTGTCTATATATCAACTACTTGTCAATTTTTGTGAATTTGGTTTTTCATTTCAGGTAACGCTTAAGCTCTTCTGCGTAGGGATGGGACTCCAAATTGCAAACCATTTCCCACGTTGTTGACCGAAAAGCGATGAGCCGACCTGTCTGCGTGAAATGCGCAGGCATGCGAGCAGAAACGGCATACATGGCCCAGTTTCTGGGTAAGTTTTCCATCCGGTCAGGATTCAAACCGTCTTTCATTCAAAAAAAGATATCTGCTTATATAAAAGAACACCGCTCAAATCCCGGCGGGCTTGTCCAACCCCAGGATAGCCTTATTCATTGGCATTTGCAGCAAAAACATCACGGAAAGGCCCAAGAAATTTCCTCTCCGTCGACCAATCGGTAATAGCAAAGACGATGTCGGAGAACGCTCCGCTATAGTCATTTTCCAAAGCCTGCCGAAAATCCATAGCCGTGCGGTACGGATCATGCTTGAAAGCCCCACAGCCCCATGCGCCGAGCACTAGCGCGGCATGTCCGTACGACCGTGCGATAGCGAGCACACGATGAATCCGCTTTTGCAAGAGGTCCCCGGCTTGTGGCTGGCCAACGACGGGCGCATAAGGGGCGGCACAGGTAATAAAGCTCAGGAGCCAAGGCTGTGGAAGCTCCGCGCCGTCATCCATGCGAAAGACGGGAACGTCAGGTGAATAGATCGCCCAATCCGTAGAGTCCGGTAATGGCCGCTTTCGGTGCTCCTTATACATCGGATCACCGACAAGGGTCTGATAGAGAGCGCTGGATCGACAAAGCACCTCCTCCTGCGCTCTAGCCCCGCTAAGGAAGCCCCCGCCGGGGTGGATACCGTTGGCGAAATTCAGGACTAGAGGTCGTAATACGCGCTCAACGAAGCGTCGTGACGCTCCAAGCGTTGTTTCATTGGTGACCTGAACCCTTGTTTCAGTGAACGCGATTCGCTCAGTACTTGGCAGCGTATCGTCTGGACGAATGCTCCGCTTGCCGACACAGGCAGCTTGCACAGCGTCACGCCAAACGACTGTCTGACCAGCCTTGGTGACATAGCGACCTGCGTGAGCAGCTTCCACCGCAGACCGACCGAGTGCAGCAGCAACATCTCCGAGGATGTTTAACTCCTGCCGTCGGGAGGCGGCCATCTGCTCGGAATCGAGACAAGGCAGTATATGCAGTTTGCTCATGATTCTCACCTGTACTTACAACGATACCTTAGTTGATACCGAAACGCTCCGACTAACCGGCTGGCAATAGAGTACAGCGGAATTGCCGTCCCGAATTGATGCGGTTGTTATGTCGCCGTTACGTGCGGTGTACTTCATCTACCATTTCTCTTACGCATGGGTTTGATCCGCCATAGCTTACGATTGCTACGTCTAGATCGACATTCTTGTAGATGATCAGAGCACGGTGGATTGCTCCAATGATCCAATCAGTTTCATTACCAAACGCCCCCCCGCCCAGCAACGTCAGAAAAACTCTGTTGCTGCCATTTCTTTCCGTATTCAAGACCGCAGCACAAAGTGTTGCCTCATAAGCCGCCTCCAGTATGAGCCGCGCAAAGTCCGCCCAGAGTTCCGGTGAATGTTGCGAATAGGCAACCGGTAAGGCAGAACAGTAAACTTGCGAGACCAGGTGTTTGCAATCGTATAGCGTTACTTGTGTATTCCACTGAATGCCAATTCGTAGCCTTTGGCGTATTTTATCTATTTCTTTCTCACTTGACGTTTGAAGACTTTTCGCAATCTCGACCAATCCGTTGTGCGACGCCAATGCATAGCCGTTTCTCATCTCCCACAGTTGATTTCTGGAGTTTCCCAACGTTGCTCCAATATCTGCAAGGCAATCGATTTGGTTGTTTGCGGATTGGCCGACCTGTCCATTTACAAGGGCAAAATAATTGCGATAGATCGTACCGGTGCCTGCTGCGATGGCGCACGCTGGTCCTTGGGTATGATCATGCTCATAGATGCCCACTCCCTGCTCAGGTGTGACATTCGGAGAAACCATCTCAAGGAGATTGAACTGGGAAGCGACCTGAAATAGCGCGTTTGTATTAGTTTCTTCTGTGTGCAGATGTTGGACATTAGCAACGACTTCACGCACTGATAATCTTCCAGTGGTGTGAGCGCTCGACCGGACGCGTTCTCTTAACACTGATAGGGACGAAGTATCAAGTTGACCGCAAATCCACACTCTCCCATTTACATGAGATTTCAAAGTATTGCCGTCTACAGATAAATTCGCCCGAACCTGCTGGGGGGATTTTTCAGGGAAGCCGGTCAATCGTTCAAACCAAGTCATAAATCTCCTTCTATGGCGACATAACGTACCGCATAACCGGCTGGCAATGGAGCGCAGCGAAAAAGCCGGTCCGTGTTGATGCGGTTGTTGGGCAATATTTTTATGTTTTTATGGACCCCTCTTTTTATCTCAGTCAACGGTCAACGACTGACCGTCCATTTACTCTATTTACTCGAACCGGTTGGAATCGGCATATCTTTTATGACAGCATTGATAATGACTGGCAGCCCACTTTCGCCCGGCTGTTGTTCTGCGTTGACCTCAACGAAGGTCAACGGATAGTTAACGTAACACATCTTCTTCAGGAGTTTCTTGATGCTCTGGCGGACAGGTCGTGGTGTTTGAAACTGTATCGGCTTGGGGCTGTCGCTGAAAACTACCTGCCAATATGAGGCGGGGGCTACGACGGCAAGCGGTAGATCAACAAGGCTATCAATCTTGCCAACGACGCCGGCCCACTGCGAACACAGTGGACACCCATCGATCCCACTCCATGCCTTTCGGATTGCGACCCCGTATGCCAGGACTTCTACGATCGCCCGCAGAAGATATTCTCTCGGGTTGTTCTTCAGCTCGATTGCAACCGGGATCTTCTCTGCCGTGGCACCTAAAAGATCGAGCTCACCCCAGCCACTATTCTTATTCGTATCACGCAACATCACCTGGTAGCTCACGACCTTTCTAAAAGGAATCCGAGAATCAAGGTTATCATCAGCTTCCTTCCACTTTCTGAAGATCGCCTCTTCCCAGTGTTTCTCAAGAGGTGGGACGTTGGGTGTCAGATTGCGGCGACCCCTGCGCACCAGGGTATACGGATGATCTGCTCTGCGAACCGGCGCGACGCGATGTGTGTTGTCGATCAGCGTCTCCAGATTATTGAAGATGAAGTCCGCCTGTTGTTCCGCGAACCGCAACTGCATCTTATCTTTGATGTCGTGGAGGCTCATGCTTTTGTCGAGAACGTTTTGCTGTCTGTTCATATCGTTTCTTCCTCTTTCACGACCGGTTGATGTCGAAGTGTTCTCCGTCGATCAACACCCTGACATTTTCGAACAGTTGCGGGAACGCCATGGGGTCTATTGTGTGGACAGGACACACAACGGCGCCCGCGAATGCTGTGCGCAGACGTTGTAGACTCCTGACCGACGCATGCCCCGACGTGTGGCATTTGTACATGGGGATCTCCCGTCCTTTGAGCCATCTCAAGAACAGTTTGGTTTTCTCGTCCGCAAGATACCCGTCCCACATCGAATAGGCCAGGCACGCTCCGTCAAGGCATCCGGCTCTTTCCACATCAATCTGCATG
>JBAYZB010000163.1:0-6638 GCA_041672765.1 Gammaproteobacteria bacterium
TCGAGCCGGCGCTCAATGCCCCACCGGACGCTGCCTTGCGTTGCCCCCACCTTTGCACCCCAGTATCGTGACCCACATCGGAATTGTATTCGACCAGTTTCTGGTTGGTTTGTAAAGAGAGGAGGGCTCTGGCGGGGGGCATCGCCGCTAGGGAGATGGCGGTGGTGTAGTCAGCAGCTTATGGTATTTTTCATGGCATTTGGTGCTTTTCGCCGTGGTAACGCATTGATCTATATGCGATTGAAGTTCCCATTGATGTTCGAGTGGGAGTGACTGGTACTGGTCGGCATCACAGACTGAGTTCTCCAAGATCCCGCAGTCAATCGATAAACGGTAACAGTAGGATCATGCCCCATACGGCGGCCAGGACGGCCACCCGGGTGCCAGTTACCCCGATCCAGCACTTTGGGTCGGCGCGGAACCTCGACATTCACTTTCACATGCAGTTCTTCGCTGGGGGGTACGCCGACCGTCCCGATGGAACCGCTTCCGTTGGCGCTGCGTGCGCAGTGCCGGGGAGGTAGAAACCGAGCAGCAGTCCGCCGCCCACTGCGGCGCTTGCCTGGATGAAACGGCGCCGCGCGATGTCGAATCCCGCGCCCATCCCTTACGCCTCTTCGCGTGATGCGCGGGCGGCGCGATGGATGGCACGGCGGGCTGGACGAGGCGCACGAGGCGTAATTTGCCGGGCTCAGGCCAGCCAGGCGGCCAGACCTTCCACCGAGCGCAGGCGCTCGGCCGCCTCGCCCGCGACCACCTCGACGGGAATGTTCCGCGTATGGGCCAGCTCGGGAAGCAGGGTCCGGAGCGACTCCATTTCGCGCACACCGCCGCAGCGGCGGCAGATGTCCTCCGGATTCCGGTCCGTCCAGCCGCATTGCCGGCAAACGCGCACCCGACCCCGCAGCCCGTGCGCCGCCAGCAACTTGCGCGCCGTTCCCTGCTGGATGCTTGCAAGGGTCATATCGATGCCGAGCGCCGTGCCGGCCCCTTCGCCCGCGGCAAGGATGGCCTCCACTTCCTCCAATTCCCGGGCGCGCTTCCAGGTCTCGATCTCGGGCTCGATCCGCCGCAGCAGTTCGGGGCCAGTGACCCGCGCGGGCAGCCCCTTCACCAGCGCGCTCTGCGCGCGGCAGCTCTCGGGCAGCACGTTCCATACAGCCTCCGCCGCTTCGGTGGGCCCCGCCACGAACACCGGGGAAAGCCGTTCGCGCTCGCGCCACTCACGGCAGCGCTCGGCCGTTTCTTTGAAGAATCGGGCATAGTGGGCGTCGACCCGCTGCTGGAACGAGTCCCGGTCGGCCCCGCGGCCCATGACCAGCTCCCGCCTGCGCCACTGCGAGAGATCGAGCTCGAACTCTAAGCGGTCCTGTTTCTGTTCCTCGATCTCGCCCAGCCAGTAGCGGAAGAACCGGGCGCCGCTGCGATCCACAACGAGCACACCGTACGGCCGGTGCTCGTCCAGGATCCAGAGGAGCTGGCCCAGGGAAGGTTTCCCCCAGTAAATCTCGTCTTCCACCGGGACTTGCAGCCGGATGATCTTCCAGTTCCCAGGGCCGGCGAAGAAGATCATCCCCTTGGCGCGGGCCGGGTGGCCGGCAAGGCAAGCGTCTATGCGCTGCGCCTGATCCTTGATCAGCTTGGGATCCGCATTGGGCAACTGGGCGGCGAGATCCCTGGCGTGGGTCTTGACCCAGGCTGAGGCACCCGGCGGACGCCTCAGGTTGCGGGGGTTCGCTGGGTTCGTGTCCAGGTATACGGTCAGGACGGGCTCAGCGAGCGTCGGCAGAGTATGGAGCAGGCGGCTATCGAACATCGGCGCCTCCGTCGCATGGTGGTTGTCTGTTCGGCCCGGTTGATGAATGGGCATTAGGCCGGCGTATACAGTCGGCGCAGGCCGCCCATGGGTGCGGCTGCATGCCAAAAGTTTGTTGACCGGCTACCGAAAACGTGCCGGGGGCGGAGCGCGGCGTTGGTGCGCGACTTGAAAACGCGTTCGTCCAGACCGGGGGTCGAAGGCAGGCGCAGACGGGGATCAGGTCATATATCCCATATCGACACTGGATGCCGGTTCTGCGCTGTGTTACGTCTAAATGGCACAGAATCGGTGATTCATTAGTCGTACATCCGCGCTTCTTTGACTCGTGCCCGAGACGTCACGTCGGCGATCGCTGCCAGGTCTTTGGCCAGGTTGCGCAGCAGATCTTCCAGCGCGATGACGCCGACCATCGCTCCTCGCTTGTCGATCACAGGGAGCCGCCGCACACCGTTGAACCGCATGTTTTCGATGGTTTCGCTTACGGGCTCGTCCTCGTCCACCGTGAATATTTCCCGGCCCATGATGTCGCCCACGCTGACAGCCTTCGGATCGACCTCTTTCGCCACAATCTGGATGACGATGTCGCGATCGGTCAGCACACCGACAGGGATACGCTCTCCATCCCACTGTTCGGCTACGATGACGTTGTTGATGTGTGCATCACGCATCATCCTGGCCGCGTCGATCACGGAAGCGCCCGTTTCGCACCATGAGACCGATCGAGTGCATATTTCACCGACACGCATGAAACATTGCCCTCATGTAATCCGATTCGTTCGCAGGCGCGCTACGGAGCCGGAGCTTCATCATCAGAGAATGGTGTGTCCCTCGCGAAGCGCCTTCCGCTTTTCGTGCTCGCGCTGACATTGTATGCAGCGTTTGGCCGTTGGATATGCAAGCAGCCGTTCATAGCCGATCTCGCCGCCGCAGTCTATGCACACACCGTAGTTTCTTGCTGCGATGCGCTTGCGCGCGGCGGTGATGTCGCGTACGTCCTCGATGTGCTTTTTGAGGATGGCGTCATCCATGGCCTGCGCCATCTCGGTCAAGGCCTCGTCGAGCTGGTCGGGGGCGCGGCCAGCGAATGCTCCACGGTAGCGCTCGTCGCTGGAGCGCTCCAGCTCGTCCAGGGAGTAAGTCAAGCGTTCATCCATGAGTTGGCTGAGGTATTCGATCTGCTCTTGTGTCAGGTTCGCCATGTCGTCATTCCGGTTTGAAGCCATGCCTTCGAGCATCGGGTGGCTAAGGGAGAGGCGCGCGATCTATCGCGCCCCGGTGAAACAGGTGCGCTCGGGATTCCAATATTCAGTTTAGCCTCGATTTCCCGGCTACGGCGGTGGTTGGGCGAGCTTGCAGGAGAGGAGCATCTGCTGGAGTCGGTTAGCTATTAAAACAAAAGCTAAAACGGGCTATGGTGAGTTTACCGCTCATGGTTGCCGTGAAGCTGTGATGAAAGGAAATCACCATTGCTTTTCTCTGAATTCAAGCTCGGCTTGCGGATCGTTCGTTCACGCGGGAACGGGAAGCTCGAAGCAGTCCCATGCCTCGATGCTGGTGTCGTTGTCGATCCAAAAGGATCTTTCAGGTCTTATCGATGAAGGACACGGACTGCATTGCCTTTCTGCAGTGGGCATTGCCCAAGCTGCACTTGCGCTGGGCGGGATTTCGCAAGGTGCGCCGGCAGGTCTGCAAGCGCATCGAACGGCGCATGCGTGCGCTGGAACTCGGCGATGTGGCGGCGTATCGGCGCTATCTCGAAACGCATCCCGCCGAGTGGCAGGTGCTGGATGGGTTGTGCAGGATAACGATCTCGCGGTTCTTCCGTGACCGGCAGGTATTCGCGTGCCTGGAGACGGAGGTGCTGCCGGCGCTGGCGGTGCGCTCTGCGGCCCGCGGACGAGGAATGCTCCGGATGTGGAGTGCGGGTTGCGCATCAGGGGAGGAACCCTACAGCCTTGCGCTGCTCTGGCATCTGGTGTTAAAGGCGCGGTTTCCCGCTGTCACGATCCGGATACTGGCGACCGATACGGATACAGCGGTGCTCGAGCGCGCCAGGCGCGCCTGTTACGCCGCGGCAAGCCTGCGCGAACTGCCGGCGGGTTGGCGGGACCTTGCGTTCAAGCAAGTGAACGAGACATATTGCCTGAAACCGAAATATCGCGCCGGTGTCGATGTCGTGTGCCACGACGTGCGGACACCCGCCCCGGATGGTTCGTTCGATCTCATTCTGTGCCGCAACCTGGCCTTTACGTATTTCGATCTCGAACAACAACAGGCCGTGCTGAGCCGCCTGTGGAACGTCCTCGTTCCCGGCGGCGCGCTGGTGATCGGCGCCCATGAAACGCTTCCCGAACACACACTGGAACTCACGCGCTGGGCCGCGAAATCAGGCATCTTCGTGAAAGGGAAACCGCCGGGGACCGGATGACCGGCCACCGTGTGCATGGTGGCGGGCGCCCGCTCGGCTCATAACGACCAATGCAGTGAGCGGTCGTCCAGGCGATTGAGTTCGTACCTTTCGGCCAGCGTGAGAGCCTGCCGGTATTCGTCGGCCGACAATGGGCGATCCAGCGGCGGGTACTCGTCCGCCCGATAGCAGGGGTAATACTGGCCCATGAGGTTGACGTAGGTGTTGGGCGATATCTCCCGGGCGATGAACGCCAGCACCGTATCGGTGCCGGCGAGTCCGCCGGGCAGCACCAGGTGGCGGATCAGCAGGCCGCGCCGCGCGATGCCGTGTTCGTCCAGCACCAGGTCGCCCACCTGGCGGTGCATCTCGCGTACGGCGGCCTGATTGACCTCGCAGTAATCGCGCACGTGGGAGTAACGGTGCGCGATCTCGGAATCGCCGTATTTCATATCCGGCATGTAGATGTCGATCACGCCGTCGAGCAGCGCGAGCGCCTCGGGACTGTCGTAGCCGCTCGTGTTGTACACCAGCGGCAGGCGCAACCCCTTGCGCGCGGCGATGGGGACCGCCGCCAGGATCTGTGCCACCACGTGACTGGGCGTGACCAGATTGATGTTGTGGCAGCCCTGCGCCTGCAGGTCGAGCATCATGTCGGCCAGCTCTTCCGGCTCCACCTCCCGTCCCAGCCCCTTCCGGCTGATCTCCCAGTTCTGGCAATACACGCAGCGCAGGTTGCACCAGGAGAAGAAAACCGTGCCAGAGCCGCGCCAGCCGCGGAGCGGATCCTCCTCACCGTGGTGCGGGCCATAACTGTAAACAACCGCGCGCTCTCCCGTGCGGCACACCGCGCCCTTCACCGTCTCCCGGCGATTGACATGACAGTAGCGGGCGCACAGATCGCAGTCTTCCAGCCGCCGGTAGGCCGCACGCACGCGGCGTTCCAGCTCTCCGGAATCCAGCAGAGTCAGATAAGCAGGTCGGAAATCCTCGTTCATATCCAGGTAATGCCCCCAAGCGGAAAACGCTGGACGGCGCCGCCATGATCGTTCTTGAAATTATGAATGGAAACACAACGCCAGCGCGGCGTTGCGGGCGTCAGTCCGGTTTGGGCTGGGCGAAAATCTCAGCCGATTTCAATATCTCCTGAACTGCCCAAGTTATCTTCCAAGGATCATTGGCGGCAGGAAGACATCGATGCCACGCAGGAGGACGACAGCCTGAATGGAGATAAACGGGCACCGCGTGCAGCAGGAAACCAAGCTATTTGACTTACCCTGCGCTTACTTGTGTTAGTCCGGCTTCGCCGGCGATACCCCGAGATCATGCACGTCTCCGCCATGATCGTCGGCGAACCCAGCGGCATCACCCGGGATATAGTCATGCGGAATCTCCTCGAACGTAACGACACGTCCACCGTGCTCGCAGGCGAATTTTTCCGCCATGGCCTTCGATGAGAACGGGGGATCGCCTCCAGCGCCCCCATACCGCCGCGGCACGTACTGCCAGCCGGCCGGAGATATGGGCTGGGTGTTGAGCATCGGGCTACTCGCACTTGTCCGAGTCGTCCGGCTTGCGCACGGTGACCCAGAGGAAACGCTCGCCGCCGATTTCTTGATAGTCGTAGGCAACGACGTTGAATCCGTGGGAGACGAGCAGGGCGTCGAGGTCTTCGACACGATCGTGGCTGTAGAAGAGCCGCTCGCCCATGAATTCCTTGTAGCCGTCGAAACATTCGGCTCCGGTCCAGTCGCGGGTGGCATAGGTGAACAGGAAAAGGCCGCCGGGACGGAGCCAGCGGTGACAGGTGGCGAACAGGCGCGGATGGTGCCGGCGTGGGACGTGGAAGAGGCTGTAGATGGAGACTGCGGCAGTCGAACTGCCCGGACGAGAAGTCGATGGCGCACATGTCGGCCTGGATCACCTCGATGCCGGGCACGTGCCTGCGGGCCAGTTTCAGCATGCGCCGCGAGAGATCGACGCCGGTCACCGACCAGCCGCGGGAGGCGGAATGCCGGGCGAAGGGTTCGCCCGCGCCACCTTGCAGAAGATCGAGAAGGGCGATCCGGCTGCGCCGTCGGCTGGTGTTCGAAGTGGCGACGCTGTCGGGCGTGTTGCTGTTTGCAGCCGGTCTGGCGCGCCAGCATGAGCGCTTCGACGACAAGTTCGCGCCGACGCTGTGAGCAACGACATCCGCTGAGCACGGGCCGGTTAGGGCGTGTCATCAATTGAGCCTGCATAAAAACGGTCAACGCTAAGGCGCGAAGACGCAAAGAATTTTTAGAGAATTACGACAGTCTGGGCGGGTTGCCGTACGGGCCGGAGAGCGTGACGGAGCCGGGAGGCCAATATGTGTTTTTTTGCCTTTGCGCTCTTGGCGCCCTTTGCGTTCAAAAATCCTTTACGGCAGGT
>JBAYZB010000164.1:0-6577 GCA_041672765.1 Gammaproteobacteria bacterium
GCATCGCCCACCGAGAAATGCTTTAACAACCGGCGCATGGTGGGCGGTGCCCACCCTACCTACCGGTTGTGGATTAGAAGAGTTGCGGGGTACGCGGAGAGATGCTGACGGCAAGGGAGTTTGCATACGACGGCGGCAACATCGTCAATCTCATGGGCTCGATCACGCTCGGGCTCGGAGGCGGCGATGCCGGTTATGGTCCGCTGCGGTTGCTGGAGCCGGACGAGGTGGCGGCGGCGCGCAACGTGCTGCTGCTGGTGATCGACGGGCTCGGGTTCGAGTTTCTCCGACGCCGCGGCGCCGGCGGCGTGCTGCACGAACATCTGCGCGGGTCCATGAGTTCGGTGTTTCCCACCACCACCGCCGCAGCGATCACCACCTTCGCCACGGGGCTTGCGCCCCGACGCCACGGCCTGACGGGCTGGTTCATGTGGTTGAAGGAGTTCGCCAGCATCACTGCCGTGCTGCCCTTTCGCACCCGCGCCAGCGGATTTCCGTTGCCCGCCGCCGCGGCCGCCAGGGTGTTCGATCAGCCGGCCGTCGTTGCCAGGCTGCCGGTGCAGTCTTATATGGTGACCCACAAGCGCATCGCCGATTCGTTGTACAGCATGCACATATCCAAGGGCGCCGTGCGCGCGGCCTATAGCGATCTGCCCGACTGCTTCGCGCAACTGCACCGGATTCTGTCCGAGGGGCAGTCCCGTCAATACATTCATGCCTACTGGCCGGATTTCGACAGCCTCGCCCATGAGCACGGCGTTGAGAGCCCGGAGGCTGGGAGGTTGTTCGAGGCGCTCGACCGGAGTGTTGCGGCCTTCCTGGAATCCATCCGCGGTACGGACACCCTGGTGATCATTACCGCGGATCACGGCTTCATCGACACGGCGCCGGATCGGGTGATCAGCGTCGAGGATCATCCCGTCATCGCCGACGCGCTGACGCTGCCGCTCTGCGGCGAACCGCGGCTGGCCTACTGCTACGTGCATCCCGCCCGGGCGGCGCGGTTCCAGGACTACGTGCAGGAGCGGCTGAGCGAGCAGTGCACGCTGTACGAGAGCGGCGAGTTCCTGGAGCTTGGCTTGTTCGGACCGGGGGCGGAGCATCCGGGCCTGCGCGATCGTATCGGCGATTACGTGCTCGTCATGAAGGACAACTACGTGATCAAGGACCGCATGCCGGGCGAGCACCCGTTCGACCAGATCGGCGTCCACGGCGGGCTGAGCCGCGAGGAGCTATATGTGCCGTTGATCGTCGCGAAGGCGTGAGCGGCGTTCAGCGCGACTCGCCGCGGGACACCGCGAGCAGCACCTGGTCCAGGAGCCGGACCGGCAGCACGCGGCGCGCGATGGCGAAAAACCAGGTGGGCACGGTCACGTAATAGTGCGGCTTTGGCCGCGGGTCTTCGAGGGCGTGGATGAGGCGCTTCAACACGGCGCTGGGCGGCTCGGTAAAGGGCGCGGCGGGGCCGACCTTGGTCAGGCGCCGCTCCTGGGCCTCGTAACGCAAACGGTGCACGCTGCCGGCAGCGTCGATGTTGCGTTTGAACGCCGCGTAGGCGTTGGCGCGGAAGCGGCTCTCGATGGGGCCGGGCTCGATGAGACAGACATGGATGCCGCTGCCCGCCAATTCCAGCCGCAGTGTGTCGGTCAAGCCTTCCAGCGCGAACTTGCTGGCGTTGTAGGCGCCGCGGTAGGGCAGGGCGACCAACCCGAGCAGGGAGCTGTTCTGGATGATGCGGCCGTGACCCTGGGCGCGCATAACCGGAATTATGCGATTGGTGAGTTCCAGCGTGCCGAACAGGTTGGTCTCGAACTGCGCGCGCAGCACGTCGCGGCGCAGGTCCTCCACCGCGCCAGGCTGGCCGTAGGCGCCATTGTTGAACAACGCGTCGAGCGTCCCGCCGGTGCGGTGCAGCACTTCGTCCACCGCAGCGTTGATCGAAGCGGAATCGTCCAGGTCCAGTTGCAGGCTTTCCAGTCCCGCCGCCCGGAGCGCCTCCACGTCCTCCGCCTTGCGCGCCGTGGCAAACACCCGGTAGCCGCGCGCGGCGAGGCCTTCGGCCGCGTGTCGGCCGATGCCGGTGGAACAGCCGGTGATGAGGATGGTCTTCTGCATGGTTGCTGGCTTCCGCAGTTGTTTCAGTCGTGCGGGGTAGGCGCGCTCAAAAGGCGCGGCTTGCTGCGTCCGCTCTGCGCCTTTGCGCTGAATTGAATTGTTGCAGTTCGTTGCGCGTCCCGCGCGCTACCGTGCCACCTTCACGTACTGGTTGAAGCGCTTGGTCACCTGCGATCCGAAGGCATGGCTGTCCAGCCGCTCCTCCATGGCTTGGTCCAGCATCGCCAGACGCTCGGTCGGCGACGGGTGGGTCTTGAACAGCAGCGCGAGGCTGCTGTCTTGGGCATTCAGGCTCTCCAGGGTCTGGAGTACGGCGGGCAGGCCGTAGGGATCGTAGCCGGCGCGGGCGGCGATGACCACGCCCATGCGGTCGGCCTCGAACTCGTCGTCCTTGTCCAGCCCGCGTGCGTAGATCTCGGTGCCGGCACTGATGGCTTTGTTCAGGGCCTCGCCGTGCTTCTGGTTGTCCGCCGCCAGACTCACGATGTCCGCGAGCAGCCCCGCCCGTGCGTTGCGCTGGATGGCCGTGAGGTGATGGCGCTGCACCACGTGGGCGATTTCGTGCGCCAGCACACCGGCGAGTTCCGCCTCGTTGCGCAGGATCCGCAGCAGACCCTTGGTGATGAAGACATAACCGCCGGGCGTGGCGAAGGCGTTGACGTCGTCGGTCTCCAGGACGCCGAAACGCCAGGTCAGATCGGCGCGTTCGGTCTGCAGCGCGATCCATTGGCCCACGCGGTTCACGTACCGTTGCAGGCGCTCGTCCTGTACCAGCGGCGCCGCGCCCAGCACCCTGGCGGCGATGCCGCGGCCGAGTTCGGCCTCACTGTGATCATCCAACTGTTGCTGCGCTTGAGTAGCCTTGCTCAGGATGCCCGTCAGGCGGTCGAGCTTCAGATTCTGCAGGTCGAGCGCATGGGCAGGGAGGGTGGCAAGGCCCAGCAGCAGGACGGCAATACTCGATCGTTGCAAGCCGATCATCACAGGTCTCCGAAAAAGCTGTCCGTGGAGGTCGAGGCGGACGATTTGCCGCTACCCGCGGGCGCCGGAAGATAGGCCAGCGGTGCGGCCTTCAGCTTGGCATCGGCGGCGAACTGGCGCGCCTCCTGCGGCGCCACGGCCATTCTCTCCACTTTTTCCAGTTCGGCGGGATCGGGCTGCGCGTCGCGCAGTTCCTCCTCCGAGAGGCCGCGCACGCCGGTGGTGACGGTCACGCCGCTGCTGCCGGTGCGGGCGGCGTTCAGCACCGAGGCGAGGCCCAGATCGCCTTGTTTGACGGTGCCGTCGCCCAGGCGCAGGCTCAGCATCCTGACCCAGCCCTGGGTTTGCGGCGCGGATTGGACGTGGGTCCAGGCACCCTGGCGCTCGAGGATCGTGACTGGGGTTTTTTCGGGCAGCGTGGCAAGGCTTGGCGCGTCGGTGAAGGGTTTCTGCTTCAGTTCCACCGGTCTGATGGTGACGGCCGTTTCGGCAGCGGCGGCGAGGTTGCTCGTGATGCAGAGGAGGAAGGTCAGACTCAGCTTGAGGATTCTTGTCATTGTTGTTGTCTCAGCGGCTCGAACAGCCGGACCGCCTGCGCCCGGCCTTTGACTTTATATGAACCGTGATCCACAAAGTCAAACGTCCCGGCGCAGGCCTGTACGGTGTTGGCAGAGACCAGTATGCGCGCGATGCCCTTGGTCTGGCCCTCAATGCGGCTGGCGAGGTTCACCGTGTCGCCGATGGCGGTGTAATCCTGGCGCCGCTCCGAGCCGATGAACCCCACCACCGCCGGGCCGGTGTGGATGCCGATGCCGATGTCGAAGGTGTCGCCCACTGCGCCCAGTTCCTGTTTGAACTGGTTCAGTTGGTCGACCATGTCGAGGGCGGCGGCGACGGCGTGCCGCGCGTGGTCGGGGTCTTCGCCCGGCGCGCCCCAGAACGCCATGATGGCGTCGCCGATGAACTTGTCCAGGGTGCCGCCGTGGCGGAAGATCACCTCCACCTGGCGGCTGAAGTAGCGGTTCAGGAGTGACACGATCTCGCCCGGGCTGCGTGTCTCGGAAAGCGTGGTGAAGCCGCGGATGTCGGAGAACAGCACGGTGATGGTGCGCGCCTGGCCGCTCAGGCTGTCCACCGTTTCGCCCTGATCCACCAGACTCTGCACCACCCGGGGGTCGAGAAAGCGGTTGAAGACGCGTACGGTCTGCTCGCGGGCGCGGCGCTCCCGCAGATATTCGTACAGGGCGGCGGCGAAGTAATACAGCCACGCGAAGGCGAGCGGGGTCAGTACCGGCAGCAGGTAACGGCCCGCCACGGCGGCATAGCCCGCGCCGTAGAGCCCGCCGGTGGCCGCCACCAGGAACAGGCCGGTCTGCAGGGTGTTGCGGCGCGTGTGAAACGCGGCGAGGAGGCCCGCGATCAGCGCCAGGGTGAGCAGCGGGCCGCTGGCCGCCGCTGCGGGGCGCATGAAGTCACCGTTCTTGAGGTTGGAGATGGCGGTGGCGATGATGTCTACGGCCGGGTGCAGGCTGCTGACGGGGGTGGCGCGCACGTCGTGCAGGCCGGAGGCGGTGGTGCCGATGATGACGATCTTGTCCTTCAGTTCCGCGGGATCGCGCCGCGGTTCGCTGCGGCCGAAATCCTCGTAGAGATCGGCGTAGGCGATGCGGGTGTGCGCCACGGCGCGACCGCGCCAGCCAAGGACGATCTGCTCCCGAGGCGGGAGGGAAAATCCCAGGTCCGCGGCCACCCGCGCCGCCAGCGAAGGGATGCGCCAGCCATGGGCCGGGGTGTAGAGGGCATAGCGCCGGCCCACGCCATCCGCATCGGCGAGGAAATTGATGGTGCCCACGCGCCAGCTCGTCGCGTCAATGGCGTAGGGCAGAAGCAGCGCGACTTTTGCATCCGGCGTGGCTGCGGGCGTGGGCTCGATGCCGATGGCGGCGGCGTAGCGGGCCAGCGGGATGCCCTGGGCATCGTCTTCCGCGCCCTGGCGGATGATGGGGAAGTAGACGTTGGGGGTGGCGCGCACGACCTCGTTGAAGTAGGCGTCGCTTTCCGGACGATACCGGTCCTGTTCGGCGAACAGGATGTCGAACACGATGGCCCGCGGGCCCTGTTTGCGCATCCCTTCGATCAGCTCGCCGTGGATTGCGCGCGGCCAGGGCCATTGCCCGGCCTGCTCGTTCATGCGGGCGAGGCTGTATTCGTCGATGTCGACGATGACGATGTCGGGGTCGGGTTGCAGGGTTTGCGCGTGCAGCCTGGCGAGGTGGTCCGACAGCCGGTTCTCCAGCGGCAACAGCAGGTGCAGGCCGAAATGCTCGGCCAGTGCCAGGAGCAGGACGGCGCAGGCCAGCAGGACATGGGGATTGAAGGCGGGACGGCGCATGCCGGCATCGTAAGGAAATACCTTTATGCCGGCAAGGAATCGGGCGTTGTGGGCAGCGGGTCTGCACCCGGCGCGGCGCGCTGCGTCAATCGCTCAGGGGATGGTTGCGTCTCTTGTCCGCCTCCCGGCGCTTCTTGGGAGTCGGGAGGTACTCCACGCCCTCCTGGCGGCGTACCGGCTGCGGGAACAGGGCAAGCAGATCGAGGACCGCGCCGGGCATGTCCGTGCTGACCCGCAGCCCGAGCTGCCGCGCCTGTTCCACGGTGATGGGATAGTCATGGGTCCAGGTGCCCTGGGACAGCAGTTCGGCGGTCTGGGCGGCCGTCTCCGGCGGCATGTGACCCGAGAGCAGCTCTTCGATGGCGGCGCGGATCTGCTCGATGGCCTTGCGCCCGACATCGGCCAGCACCAGGGTGCGGTCGTCGATCTCCGCCACGGGCTTCTGATCCACGACGCGCAGCAGGGAGGCGGCGGGGAACTCGCCGATCTGCGGGTCCACGGGGCCGAGCACGGCGTGCTGGCACATCACGATTTCATCGGCCGCCAGCGCGATGAGGGTGCCGCCGGACATGGCATAGTGGGGCACGAACACCGTCACCTTGCCGCGCCGGGCCTTGATGGCGCGGGCGATCTGCAGGGAGGGCAGCACCAGCCCGCCGGGGGTGTGCAGCACCAGATCGACGGGGATTTCGGGGGCGGTCATCTGCAGGACGCGCAGGATGGTCTCGGCGTCGCTGACGTCGATGTAGCGCATGAGCGGCAGCCCGAACAGGCGCATGGTCTCCTGGCGGTGCACCAGCAGGATCACCCGCGACTTGCGCTGCCTCTCGATCTGGGCGATGCGCCGCGCCCGCGCCTGCTCCAGAAACCGTTGGCGCACGATCGGCTGAAACGCGATCATCAGGAACAGGAGCCAGAAGATGTCCGTGATGCTCATGATGAGCTCCCTTGTGTCGAATTAACCCCCAACGCCGATCGCGGTTGCCCGCGGCGTAATGCACCTTGTAACGCAAAGGCGTACGGAACGCCAACAAAGAGCATCGTTTCTTTGCGCCCTTGGCGGCTTTCAACGCAAAGGCGCGAAGACGC
>JBAYZB010000165.1:0-6577 GCA_041672765.1 Gammaproteobacteria bacterium
TGGTTATCACCGATGCGGCGTGTTTCGCGGTCCACAGGCGGCGCAGGTTGGCGATCGGGTTGAGGCGCTTCAGCCGCGGAACCAGGTGGGATGGGTTCAAGATCCAGCCGCCCGGCACCAGGGCACTGACGATGATGGCCAGCGGAATGAACAGCAGGGGCAACAGCATCTTCAGGAGCAGCAGCATGGAACCGGAAAACAGGGCGGACCAGGCGTTTTCCAGCGCGCCTTCGCCGGCGAGCGGTACGAAGGCGTGGGCGAAGAGCAGCCGGAAATCTTCCAGATACCCCGGCATTGACAATGCCGTAACCTGGAGGGCGGTCACGATGCCGATCGCCATGGCCAGATCGCGCGAGCGGACCACCTGGCCCTTGCTGCGCAGCTTGCGCAGTTTGTGCGGCGAGGCCTTCTCTGTCTTGTCCTGGCTTGCATGCTCAGCCATGCGGCACCGCGTGCATGTTGTAGTTGATCATCTCCAGTACCCGTCGCGTCATGCGCAGGTAATGTTCCGGCAGTCCCCGCGCCATCCAGCCGAGCAGGAACAGGCCGAACAGGGTGAAGAGAGAAAAACCAAGCGAGAACAGATTGAGCGTGGGGGCGACGCGGTTGAGAAAGCCGAATCCCATCTGCACGACGAGCATCGCGAAGATGATCGGCACCGCCATCAGGACGGCAGCGGCAAACACCCAGGCGACATTCAGCGCCAGGCTGTGCAGCAATGCCGCCGGCACCCCGCTGCCGATCGGCCACGCCCGAAAGCTCTCGCTCAATACGCCGGTGAATATCAAGTGGCCGTCGATGGCGAAAAAGACCAGGATGTAGAAGACGTACAGCAGGGCGGAGATGACGTCCGACGACATGCCGCTCATCGGATCGTTCATGATCGCCATCGACAACCCCATTTGCGCGGATATCAGAAAGCCGAGCGTCATGAGCGCCGCCAGGACGAAATGAAACGCCAGGCCGAGCATGAGCCCGATGACCACCTGTTCCGCCGTCAACAACACCGTGTGCAGCGACCACACCTCGCCAAGCGCGGGCGGCTGGGCCGCCGGGAGCAGCACAACGGCGAGACACAGCGACAGCAGGACGCGCACCGATACCGGCACCATGTTTTCGCCGATCATCGGCGCGGCGCTGAACAGGGCGAGGATGCGGCAGAACGGCCACCATAGCGACAGCAGCAGGGTTGTCAGTTGGCTGAACAGAGGTTCCATACATCCTGTTTCTGCTAGCCGACCAGTAATGCGGCCCGCTGAAATATCGACACGCAGAAATCCATCAGGTAACCCGCGATCCACCGCCCCATCACGCTGATCACCAGGAGCGTCACCAGCAGGCGGGGCAGAAAACTCAGGGTTTGTTCGTTGATTTGAGTGGCGGCCTGAAACAGGCTCACGACGAGTCCCATGATCAGGCTGGGCCCTATCAGCAGGAGAACCAGCAGCATGACTACATGCAGACTTTCGCTGAGCAGGTCTGCCGCAATATCCGGTGTGAGCATCAGTAGGCCTGTACGCTAGTGACCAGGGTGTTGACGGTCAATGTCCAGCCGTCCACCAGCACGAACAGCAGCAGTTTGAGCGGCAGCGAGATCACGAGCGGTGACAGCATCATCATGCCCATGGACATCAAAACCGACGACACCACCAGGTCGATGACCAGAAAGGCGATGAACAGCATGGTCCCGATCTGGAATGCCGTTTTCAATTCGCTCAACATGAAAGCGGCCACCTTGACCGTGAAGGCGTGATCCTCCGGCCGTTCCACCTGCTCCTCGCCGGCCAGGCTGGAAATCGTTCTGAGAGAACTCCTGCTGGTCTGGGCGAGCATGAAACGCGACAAGGGGACCTCGGCGAGGCGTAGCGCCTGTTCGAGGCCGATCTCGTCCTGATCGTACGGTGCGAAGGCCTCCTGCCAGATCTGCTCGCCCACCGGCCGCATCACCAGCAGAGTAAGAATCAGGGCCACCCCGGTCACGACGCGGTTGGGCAGCCCCTGCTGCAGGCCCAGCGCCTGGCGCAGCAACAACAGCACGATCACGAAGCGGGTGAAGCTGGTCATCATCAACGCCAGCACGGGCAGCAGCCCGAGCACGGTCAGGATGATCAGGACCTGCGTCTTGACCGTGAAATCCGTGGTCGTATCGCCGCTGGTCGCGCTGAACAGTTCGATCGTGCCGGCGTGCGCTGACGTGGAGAAGCCCACGGCCAGCAGGACCAGCAGCGTTCCCATGCCCCTGGCACGCACCATGTCGAACATCCACCGCATCAGGGATTCAGGTTGTTCAGGTCCAGGTCGGCCAGCTCGACGACCTTGAGGCCGTAGTTTTCGCCGACCACGACGACCTCGGCGCGGCCTATCGGCGTGCCGTTTACCTTGAAGACGAGCGGAGCGCCGGCAGCGGTGTCGAGATCGATGACGCTGTCGACATTGAGTTGCAGCAGATCCTGCAGGGTAACCCGAGCGGAGCCCACCTCAAGCGTCAGCGTAACCGGGATCTTGCGCATCAACTGCGTGATCGCGCGGTTTTGCGCAGTTGCGGTATCGGATGGTTCGCTCGATTCTTCCTCGTCGCCGTTGAGCTGCAGGTCCTCAAGCACCGCATTCATATTTTCTTCATTCATGTCTTCTTCTTGTGGCGCCATGGTCCTATTTCGCTCCCTCAAAGCAAGTTAAACAAAGTTTGCCTTTATTGTCGGCAACCGCAGCCTTAAACAGACGCGTATCATCGATCAGCACCTCGGCCGCTCCCATCTTGATCGGAATGATGTCCCCCACCTTGAGGTCAAGGAGATCGCCCAGCGACATTTCCTGTTGCAGGAGGCGCGCCGTCAGCGTGAGGGGCAAGCGCGGCGGCAGCGGGCCGCCGTAGTCGATGCGCTCTCGTGTCCGGTCCGTGGCGGGGGCGGCGCTGAGCAGCAATCGGGTCATCCGGGTATCGTCCAGGGCGAAACGGATCGTCCCGGACACGGACACCGCCTGTTCGCGAACCGGGACGGTGATCAGCCAGGTTCCCGCGGGGACATGAAACCCGTTGGTGTCCGAGGTAGGTTTCTCGGCGGAAGGGTCGGCCTCTTCGACAGCGTTTCCAAGGTGGCTTGCAAGGATATTGACGAGTTGTCGCCCCAGATGAAACTCGAGCCGTTCCTCGGTCGCGCTTTGCGGGATTTGTGCTGCCTTGCGTCCAATCACGCTCTTCTTTTCATTGCCGCCATAGCGATAGCCCATGACGACCAACACCAGGGGCCGGTCGATGGCGCAACCGATCCGGCCGTCGCCGATATCGTATGGGCGCCACCGTTCGTTTTGCTGAGGCTGGTCCATGAGCGTTACCGATATGTCCTCTACCTCGAAGTGTGCGCGGTAACGGCGATTCAGGCTTGTTTCAAACAGCCGCGACAAATCCTCGCGCAAGCGATCCGAGAACGGGCGCAGCAGATGCATCGGGCGGCCCAAGGTACGCGGATCGATAACGCGATAAGCAGGTGGCTGTGGAGTCTGTCCAGTCATAGTGGACCTGCCGATACGGGGCAACCGGTCGCGGCGTCGCATCTTATTTGGTACATGTCTCGCTGCAAAATGCGTTGACCGCGATCAAACCGATTCGAATTCATATACTCCGTTTCCATGAGCAGAAGCACAGTGCCTGCCGACAAGTCATTCACCGTGCCGGCCGCGAAATCATGACGCCCTTGCACGCGCGGATCAACCCTTCATCGCGGCCTTGCGGCTAAAACATCCGGCATGACGCAGGCAGCGGCGGGGACGATACGTAGTTTTGCGTATTTTGGACACACTCCGGCAAAGGTATAACTGTATCCGTCAAGACGGACCCTTGTAGCGGGCTGGAGAACTCCAAGCGATTTTCCAACAGTTCCGTCTTGCCTTCGATCCGACTTTACGGCGACGAGGTGATCCTCAGGGAAGGTGGCGTCATGGCCACCGCATGCACCTGGGATGGGTGGGGAGGCGCCGTGAAATGAAAGAACAAGGCAGACGCCGATGCTCGTATATCGATCTGCGGCTGCATGGGAGGCACGTATTAGAACCGCTGTCTCTGCGCCTGATTATTGTTATGTTTCTGTGTCCGCCGGCCGCGCCGCGGAATGAAGTGCGGAGCGCGGTTCGGCGAGCGCAGCGAAGTCCCGTGACCGGCCGGTGTCGCTGGGCCGTTTGGTGTGTGGAAGGGGGATGGAATGAACGACACGGGGAAGCGCGAGGCGCAGCATCAAGTGCCCGGAGTGCTGCGTTGGGGGCCGCTGAGCTACGGGGTGGCGGTGGCGGTGCTGCTGGTGTCGCTAGGCGGTGGCGGCGCTGCCGCGTTGACGGCGGCAGTGGCGGCCGTGGGGGTGGCGGCCATCGGTGCTTGGCGCCTGGGCGCGGCCTATCGACACGGGCTGACTGCGTGCGCAGCGATACCCGCGGCGGAACCCGCGCCCACCTGCAAGGATGGCGACGCGCTGGCCGCGGTGTGCGAGGAAGTGCTGCCCATCTGGGCGCGTCAGGTGGAGACGGCGCGGGTTCAGACCGAAGACGCGGTGCTGGCATTGACGGCCCGTTTCGCCGCGCTGGTGGAGCGGCTGGACAAGGCGGTCGAGGCGTCGCGGGCGGCGGCGGGGGACGCGGAGGGTGGCGACGCGGGTGTGGCGGACCTGTTCGCCCAAAGCCGGGCCGAGTTGACGACGGTGGTGGAGGTGCTGCGCCAGGCCCTGATCAGCCGCAACACCATGCTGGAACGGGTGCGGGAACTGGCCGGACATGTGGGGGCGCTGCGCCGGATGGCCGAAGAGGTGGCCAAGATCGCCTCGCAGACTAACCTGTTGGCGCTGAACGCCTCCATCGAGGCGGCACGTGCGGGCGATGCCGGCCGCGGTTTCGCGGTGGTGGCGGGCGAGGTGCGCACGCTGTCGGAACAGTCCGGGCACACAGGCCAGCATATTGCGGGTCAGGTGGATGCCATAGGCAGTGCCATGCAGGCCGCGCTGGAGAGCGCCGAGCGTGTTGCCGCCGAAGATGCTCAATCGGTGCAGGCCGCGGAACAGACCATCGGGACGGTGCTTGAGCGTCTGGAGAGACTGGCCGAGGGTCTCTCCAACTCGACCCACATGCTGCGACACGAGAGCGACGGTATCCGCACCGAGATCGCCGACATTCTCGTCTCCCTGCAGTTCCAGGACCGTGTCTCCCAGATCCTTACGCAGGCCACCGGGACGGTGACGCAGATGACCGAGCAGATCCGGGCCTGGCGCGCGGCGGGGCACGACGAGGCTGTGCTGGACCGGGAGGCCCTCCTGAACGCGATGCTGCACACCTATACCACGCACGAGCAGCGCGTCAATCATGGGGTTGCGGCGTCTGACAAGCAGGATCAAGACGAGATTACTTTCTTTTAAGGGGAAGACATGGCCAAGACCATCCTGATCGTGGACGACTCTGCTTCGCTGCGCCAGGTCGTGGCGATTGCGCTGAAGGGCGCCGGTTACGACGTGATCGAGGCGGGCGACGGGCAGGAGGCGCTCGGCAAGCTGAACGGGCAGAAGATCCATCTCATCATCAGCGACGTGAACATGCCCAACATGGACGGCATTACCTTTCTCAAGCAGGTGAAGCAGCATCCGAGCTACAAGTTCACCCCCGTGATCATGCTTACCACCGAGAGTCAGGAGGCCAAGAAGCAGGAAGGGCAGGCGGCGGGGGCCAAGGCGTGGGTGGTCAAGCCGTTCAAGCCCGAGACTATGCTGGCTGCGGTGGCCAAGCTCATCCTGCCCTAGAGGAGGTGCCATGGACATCCATGTCGAGACACGCGGGAATGTCTGTGTGGCCCGTCTACAGGGCGACCTGACCATCTATCAGGCCAAGGAACTCAAGGAACGGCTGCTGGCCCTGCTCGCGGGCAGCGAAGTACTCGAACTTGATCTGGCCGGCGTCACCGAACTGGATACCGCCGGGGTGCAACTGCTGCTGTTGGCCAAGTTCGAGGCGGGCCGTGCCGGCAAGACGCTGCGCCTCACCTCCCATAGCGATGCGGTACGCGCCGTGATCGATCTCTACAACCTGGCGGCCCGTTTCGGTGATCCGCTGATTCTGCCCGCCGCGCGGTCGCACGCGCAGTAATCGGGCAGAGAGGAGAGGACCATGAACATCGATCAGGCATTGCCCACCTTCCTGGCCGAGAGCCGCGAGCTGCTGCAGGACATGGAGGACGCGCTGCTGCGGCTGGAACAGCAGCCCGATGATACCGAGGCCATCAATGCCGCCTTCCGTGCCGCCCACACCATCAAGGGCTCCGCGGGACTGTTCGGGCTGGAGGCCATCGTCGCCTTCACCCACGCCCTCGAAAGCGTCCTGGATCGGCTGCGGGCGAACACGCTCACGGTGAACGAAGAATTGATCGCGCTGCTGCTCGCCTGCGGCGACCACTTGGGACAACAGTTGGATCAGGTCGGCACCGGCGAAGTGCTGGATGCCGAGTTGCAGGAGCAAGGTGCCACGCTGCGCAAGCAACTGCATGCCTGCGCCGGCCAGCCCGAACCGCCGGCCGGCGGATTGCTGGTGGCGCAGAGCGAAGCGGTGG
>JBAYZB010000166.1:0-6538 GCA_041672765.1 Gammaproteobacteria bacterium
CAACTATCGCTTCCTCAAGGACGTGGCGCACCGCCATCCGGGCGACGTGGATCTGCTGCGCCGGGTTTCCTTCATCGATGAGACGGGCGAGCGCTACGTGCGCATGGCGCACTTGGCCATTGTCGGTTCCCACACCGTCAACGGCGTTTCGGAGCTGCACACACGGCTGCTCGGTGAGTCGATCTTCGCCGACTTCGTCCATCTGTATCCCGGCAAGCTCGTCAGCAAGACCAATGGCGTTACGCCGCGCCGCTGGCTCAACCAAGCCAACCCGCGGCTTGCCGCGCTCATCACCGCGCAGCTCAGCGGGGCGGAGTGGCTGACCGACCTCGACCAGTTGCTCAGACTCGAGCCGCTGGCGGAGGAACCGGATTTTCAGGCGGAGTTTCGCGCCATCAAGCGCGCCAACAAGGAGCGGCTCGCCAGCCTCATCGAGCGGCGCCTGGGGCTGAAGGTGGCGCCCGAGGCGCTCTTCGACGTGCAGGTCAAGCGCATTCACGAATACAAGCGCCAACTCCTGAACGTGCTGCACGTCGTCACACTCTACAATCGCCTGCGCACCGATGCCGATTACCGCGCCAAGGCGGTGCCGCGCGTGGTGATCTTTGCCGGCAAGGCGGCCCCCTCCTACTTCATGGCCAAACTCGTCATCAAGCTCATCCACGAGGTGGCGGATGTCGTGAACCATGACCCGGCGGTCGCTGGGCGGCTGCAGGTGGTTTTTCTGCCCAACTACGACGTCTCCACCGCCATGGAGATCATCCCGGCCGCCGATCTCTCCGAGCAAATCTCGACGGCCGGCACCGAGGCCTCCGGCACCGGCAACATGAAGCTCGCGCTCAACGGTGCGCTGACGATCGGCACCCGGGACGGCGCGAACCTCGAGATCCGCGATGCGGTGGGGGCGGAGAACATCTTTCTCTTCGGCCTGCGTACCGACGAGGTGGCGGCGCTGCGCGCGCGCGGCTACGACCCTTGGGCGCTCTACCACGCCAACGCCGAGCTGCGCCAAGCGCTCGACATGATCGGCCAGGGTTACTTCGTGCCTGAACAGCCGAGGCTGTTTGGCCCGCTCGTCGACAGCCTTACCCATGGGGGCGATCGGTTCTTGCTGCTGGCCGACTACGCGTCCTACCTGGAGGCCCAGGCGCAGGTCGAGGCGCTCTACCGCGACCCGGCCGAGTGGACGCGGCGTGCGATTCTGAACGTGGCACGTATGGGCCGCTTCTCCATCGACCGCACCGTGCGCGAGTACGCCGATGAGATCTGGAACGTGCAGCCGTTGCCGCGCAACAGCGATGCGGCGCCGGCTCAGGAATGACCGGCAGGGCGGAGAATGGCGCAACGCGCAGGAGCGCAGCGCAATATGGCGCTGCCGTTCGCTGATCCTGTCAGTCGAAACTGACGACGGAAAACGTTGTTTGATCACAGCCGAATTAGCCGCAATGAGGGTCCCCAGATTCGGTTTTGGTTCATATACTGGCAGTGTGCCACCATGGAGTGAAATCCGATGATGAAACCGGCTCTTCTGAAAAGAGCGGATATCGACGTACTGATCCAGACCCTGAAAGGCCAGGGCTATCGCGTCCTGGGGCCACGGCTGCGGGCCGACGCCATCAAGCTCGAAGAGATCGACAGCGCCGCGGACCTGCCCCGGGGCATCCGCAGCGAACAGGCGCCCGGCCGGTACCGCTGGGTCGACCAGGGCAACGACCGCTACTTCGATTTCGCCCACGGCCCCGACTCCCTGAAACGCTTTCTCTTCGCTCCGGAGGAGCGCCTGTGGAGCATCACGGCCGACGGCCAGGTGCGCGTCGAGGCGACGCAGCCCGAGGTGCCGCCCACCGCCGTGATCGGCGCGCGCCCCTGCGACGTCGCCGGCGCACGGGTGCAGGATCGCACCTTCCTCCAAGGGCAGTACTCATCCTTCACCGACCCCTACTACGCCACGCGGCGCAAGGGACTGTTCGTGGTGGCGGTGAACTGCGTGCAGGCGGGCGCCACCTGCTTCTGCGCCTCGATGGGTACCGGGCCGCGGGCGCAGGAGGGCTTCGATCTCGTGCTGACCGAACTGCGCGACGACTTTCTGGTCGAGGCGGGCAGCCCCGCGGGCGAGGCGGTGGCGGCGAAGCTGCCGCTGCGCCCCGCCGCCGAAACGGATTTGCAGGCGGCCGCGCAGGGCATCTCCTCTGCGGCCGCTTCCCAGACCCGCCATCTCGATACCGAGGGGCTTTATGAGCTGCTGTTCGACAACCTCGAACACCCGCGCTGGGACGATGTGGCCGCGCGCTGCCTCTCCTGCGCCAATTGCGTGATGGTCTGTCCCACCTGCTTTTGCCACCGTGAGGAGGACATCGCCGCCCTGGACGGCACGGAGAGCCACCACGTGCGCCGCTGGGACGCCTGCTTCACGCTGGAGCACGGCTCCATCCACGGTCTGAGGCTGCGCCCGACGGTGCGCGAGCGCTACCGCCAGTGGCTCACTCACAAGCTCGGCGCCTGGACCCGACAGTTCGGGATGACGGGCTGCGTAGGCTGCGGGCGCTGCATCACGTGGTGCCCGACCGGCATCGATCTGACCGAAGAGGTCGCCGCCATCCGGGCTCAGCCCGGGCTCACCACCAAGAAGGGCGAAACCGCATGAGTGCCGTACTCCATACTCCCAATCCCTATCTGCCTGCAATCGCCGAGGTTGTGGAGCGGATCGAGGAATCCCCCGAGATCGTCACGCTGCGCCTGCGTCTGCGCGACCCCCAAGCGCACTCGGCCTACCGCTTCGAGCCGGGCCAGTTCAACATGCTCTACCTGTTCGGGGTGGGCGAGGTGCCGATCTCGATCTCTTCCGACCCCGCCCAGACCGACACCATCGACCACACCATCCGCGCCGTCGGGCGTGTGACCGAGGGCATGGTGCGGCTCGGGCCTGGCGACGTGCTGGGGCTGCGCGGCCCGTACGGGCGCGGCTGGCCGGTGGCGGAGGCGCGCGGGCGGGATCTCCTGCTCATCACCGGCGGCATCGGCTGCGCGCCCACCAACTCGGTGATCGAGTACGTGCTTGCCCGCCCGGCCGAGTATGGCCGCGTCACCATCTGCCACGGCGTCAACCGCCCGGAAGATCTCATCTACGGCGAACGCTTCGCGCGCTGGCAGACCGCGCCCAACGCTCAGGTGCTGCTGGCGGCGGTGCAGGCGGGCCCGACCTGGCAGGGCCGGGTGGGGCTCGTGACCAAGCTCCTTGATGACGTGGACCCGGCTGTTTTCAACGGCGTTACCATGATGTGCGGACCCGAGGTCATGATGCGGGCGGTTTCTGAAGAGCTCCTGAAGCGGGGCGCGCGCATCGAGGACATCTACGTCTCGATGGAGCGCAACATGCAGTGCGCGCTTGGCCACTGCGGCAACTGCCAATACGGCGCCGAGTTCGTCTGCAAGGACGGCCCGGTATTCCCCTATGAGCGCGTCCGCAAACTGATGCAGGTGAAGGGGTACTGAAGAATGAGCAAACCGCGTGTGGCAGTCCACAAGTTTTCGTCCTGCGACGGCTGCCAGTTGCAGTTCCTCACCCTGGAAGAGGAGCTGCTGACCCTGGCCGACCGTGTCGACATCGTCTATTTCCTGGAGGCCACCAGCATGATCGACGAAGGGCCGTACGATGTGTCCTTCGTGGAGGGCTCGGTGTCCACGCCGCACGACGTGGAGCGCATCAAGCGCATCCGCGAGCAGAGCCGCTTTCTCGTGGCGATCGGCGCCTGCGCCACCTCGGGCGGCCTCCAGGCGCTGCGTAACTGGGGCAAGCTGGACGCGTTTGTCAACGCGGTCTACGCCAGCCCCGAGCACATCGAGAGCCTGGAGCATTCCATGCCCTTAACCGACCATGTGCGGGTGGATGCCGAACTCTACGGCTGCCCTCCCGATCAGGGGCAGCTCAAGAGCGTAGTAACCGATCTGCTCAATGGCGTGCAGCCGCGCGTGCCGAGCGAGTCCGTCTGCATGAAATGCAAGCGTGACGGCAACGTCTGCGTACTGGTCGCCAAGGGCGAGCCCTGCATGGGGCCGGTCACACGCACCGGCTGCGGCGCGCTTTGCCCGCACCAGGAGCGCGACTGCTACGGCTGCTTCGGCCCGCAGGGCGGTCCCAACTTCACCGCCATGGGCCAGTGCTTCCTGGGCCTGGGGCTGGCGCCCGAGGACGTGACGCGCCGCCTGCGCTTCATCTATAGCTGGGAGCCGGCCATCCGCGAGGCCTCCAAGAATTGGGAGGCGCAGGGGCAGACCCATACGCCGCTGCCACTACAAAGAACCCCTGGAGACCCGTCATGACGACCCGTCGCATCGAGGTGCCGGTTCTCACCCGCGTGGAGGGCGAAGGCGCCCTGCACGTGCGCATCGAGGGCCGTGCGATTACCGATCTGCGGCTGCGCATCTTCGAGCCGCCGCGCTTTTTCGAGAAGTTCCTGGAGGGGCGCACCTGGAAGGAGGTGCCCGACGTCACCGCGCGCATCTGCGGCATCTGTCCGGTGGCCTACCAGATGAGCGCCGTGCACGCCATCGAGAAGATCTTCGGCGCCGCCATTACGCCCGAGATCCGCGACCTGCGCCGCCTCTACTACTGCGGCGAGTGGATCGAAAGCCACGCGCTGCACATCCACCTGCTTGCCGCCCCGGACTTCTTCGGCTATCCCGACGCCATCGCCATGGCGCGCGAGTACCCGACCGAGGTCAAGCGCGGGATGCACCTGCAGGCCATCGGCAACGATCTCGTCAAGCTCCTTGGCGGGCGGCCGGTGAACCCGGTGGGCGCGCGCCCGGGCGGCTTCTACCGCGCGCCCGAGAAGGGCGAGGTGGATGCCATGCTCAAGCGCTGCCGGGATGCGCTGCCGGCGGTGGCGGGCATGGTGCGCTGGACCGCGGGCGTCAAGGTGCCCGAGGTCATCCGCGAGGTGCCGTGGGTGGCCATGCGCCATCCCGACGAGTACCCGATGAACGAGGGGCGCATCGTCTCCGATACCGGCCTGGACATCGACGCCGAGGACTTCGAGAAACACTTCACCGAGTTCCAGGCCCCGCACTCCACGGCGCTGCACGCGCACCTGGACGGGCAGCCCTATTGGGTGGGGCCCGTGCCGCGGCTCAATCTCAACCTGGATCGCTTGCCGCCCGAGACCGAAAAGCTCCTGCGCGAGACCGGGGTGGCGTGGCCGAGCCCCAATCCCTACCACGGCATGCTCGCCCGCGCCATCGAAGTGCACGTCGCCTTCATCGAGGCCATCCGCATCCTGGAGCGCTATCGCCGGCCCGCCAAGGGGTATGTGGAGGTCACGCCGCGCGCCGGCACCGCGGCCGCGGTGACCGAGGCGCCGCGCGGTATCCTGTGGCACCGCTACACGCTCGATGAGCGGGGCGATGTGGTGCATGCGCACATTGTGCCGCCCACCAGCCAAAATCAGGCGGCGATGGAGGCGGATCTGTACCAGAGCGTGCAGGAAGCGCTCGACCTGGACGATGCGGCGCTCACCACGCGCCTGGAGGCCGCGATCCGCAACTATGATCCCTGCATCTCCTGCGCCACGCACTTCCTGAAGCTTACCGTAGAGCGCACGTGAGCCGTATCCGCGTCATTGGCATCGGCGCGCCTTGGGGCGACGATCAGCTCGGCTGGCGCGCCGCCGAGGCGCTGCGGATGCGCTACGCGCCGCACCGGGTCGAGGTCCTCACCATCGATCGGCCTGGTCCGGCGCTCATAGAGTATCTGAGCGGAGCCGAGTACGTGCTGCTGCTCGACGCGGTGTGGAGCGGCGGTCCGGCGGGACAGCTCCACTGCCTCGATGCCGCGGCACTGGTGGCGCTGGCCCGCCCCCAGGCGCTCAGCCACGCCCTGGGGGTGGCCGAGGCGGTGGCGCTGGCCGCATCGCTGGGTACGTTGCCGCGGGAGCTGTATCTGCTCGGCGTGGAGCTCGAACAGGCCACGGCGGGAGCGCCGCTGAGCGCGGCAGTGACGGCGGCCTTGCCGACGCTGGTGGAAGCGGCGCAGACCAAGATTGCGGAGTGGTTGAAGGACATCTCCGGGCCTGGTCCGGAGACGATCCATTAGTTCGGCTTGCATCCGGCGGTGGCAAGCGCCGCGAACCTCGCTATCGGTTCTTCCATTCACCCCCGTTCATCTGTTTCAGATGGCTGTCTCGCTGACAGGATCCAGAGCGTTCGCTCCGTAAGCCGAGGCGTACAAAAATTTCCGGCATCGGCTGATATTTTTTTATTGTACTCACTAATAATATCCATCTTGCGAGTGTGGACCTGTCGAGTCCATGCCTCAAGGTGCGCATGCTTGACTTCATTCGCGGGAAGAATAACAAGACGAAGAGGTGCACCGCAGCGATGGAACCACAACAGTGCAACCGGGTTTTCGAGATCGAAGGGAAGGGATGGTACTTCCTGGCCAGGGAAGGGCTCTATGGGCCGTATCTGTTCCAGTATCAGGCGCTGCTTCGTCTGGAAGTGCAGATGCAGCTCGGTAGGCCGCGCGAGGTGTTATGGAGCG
>JBAYZB010000167.1:0-6483 GCA_041672765.1 Gammaproteobacteria bacterium
TCAGGCGGCGGCCGAAGCGTCTTAATCCCTTCTTCATCAGGTCTACGGTTCTGACCGCACGCCCGTAATTTTGCCAAAATTACAAATACTTGTAGAGACGGTTGACAGAATTTCGGCCATCTCGAATGCTAACTTTCCCTTCCGCCTCTTTCCGTCAGTCACGGGTCCGCAGCCGAGGGTCGCTTTTGGCGGCAAAGCCATTCGGGCCACCCAATATTAACAGGTCTTCAGGCAAGATGGTGGCGCCAAGGGCCACGTAGCTGGGACGTTCGGGGAGGCGGTAGATGCGAACGTCGTCGGCCTTGTGGTCGATCAGGTCAGCGAGCTTTGCCTTCAGCCGCAACACGCCTTGGGGAGTGTTCCGCAGCGCGAACAGGGAGTATTGCACCGGCACGCCTTCTTGCTTGAGCAGGCGATGAACCCGTGCGAGCCGTTTGTGGTCGGCGATGTCGTAGGCCACCAGCCAGAGGCAAGGAGCGTTCAGCGCCATTCTTCCAGTAATCCCCTTACGTGTTGATGCAAACTGCCCAGGATATGGTAGACGGTTTGAGTCAAGCTCTGACTGAAGACATGGAGGATGCGCAGCCTGGCTGCCTCGTCCACCTGGCTTGCGTGGCCGAGCCCGGAGAACTCCAGCGACAGCGCAAGCTCCAGGAGTTCGAGCAGCGCTGCACGCAGGTCGAGGACATCGCCTCCGTGCCCCCAGTAGCGGGCGCAGATTCCTGCCTCCTGAAGCTTTTGGCCGGCAAATGCGGCGAGGGCGGCACGGTATGTCTTGGGAACCTGCAGGTATTGCTCCATTTCTGCGCGCTGTACGTGACGGCGCGCCAATTCTTCAAAATCGTCGTCGGGCACCGGCTTGCCAGCCTGCGCTTGCGCGGCGCGCCAGTTCTTCAGGATGCTCATGCGCTGCGCGCGCATCCAGTTCTTCATCTGTTCCGGCCATTCGGGACGATCCACCCATTGGCGCAACAAGCCATCCATGCCGGAGCGGTGAACCAGGGCCGGTTGAATGTAGCCGATGGGTGAGTCTTCCGCATCCATCAGGACGATCGGGATCTCGTACTCCATGCACAGCCGCAGGGCCCGGCCGGTCCAGTGCACGTTGGGGCCGGCGATGATGCGAGCGAGACGTGCGATGGGATAGCGCGCGATAGCGCGTCCGGTCCTGCGTACCGTCAGAGCCGGCCCTTCGGCATCCACAGCGGTACGCTCACGACCGCGCAGGTAGAGCGGTAGCCGGACCGAAGCCGCTGTCGGTCGGCTTGGGGTCAGTGTGTGAGTGCCGTAGGCGCACATGGTCAGGCGTCCTCCATGTCATCCCCGCCTTGCTCGAGCAGCGGTTCACCTCGCTTGCGGAGGACGCGGGCCAGCAGCCGGCATTGGCGGCGCAGGACTCGGCGCAGCGGGCGAGCTGCATCGTCATAGGCACCGTAGAAGATGCTCCGCCCCTCCTTGTCCAGCAGGCAGGCACCTTTGTCGCGCACGAAGTGATGCTCGCGCAGGATTCGTTCGCGGAACAGGGTCCAGACCCAGGCATCCACCTGCGGACGTAAGGGCTCGATGAGGTCCGATGCGAGCGACTCGCGCCCGAAAGCGGGACGATGATAGAAACCAAGAAGCGGATCGAGCCCGGCTATGTGGGCGGCATGTACGGCGTCGAAATGTAACAGGGTGTAGCCGAGGGACAGGCAGGCGTTGACCGGGTCCCGGGGCGGTCGGCGGTTGCGCCCGGTGAACCCGAGGGCAGACGGAAACAGGGCGGCTAAGCCATGGAAGTAGGCGCGCGCGGCGGCGCCCTCGATGCCGCGTATGCTTTCCACCGTCAGGTCGGGCCGGGCGAGATTGGCGACAGCAGCCCACAGGATCTGCTGCGCGTCGAACAGCGGCTTACGCACGTCGGGCCGTTCGGCCAGCGCACGTTCCAGCAGACGCAGTTGTGCGCGGGTCTTTTTCATGACCAGACGGCGGCTCCAATAGATCTGCCAGCGTTCGTCGAACACGAGTTGCGACTGGGCGAGCCGGACGGCGGCATCGTTATGGGCAGGGCCAAGGACCACGGCCACGCGACGGCTCTGGCGACGCGACAGCAACAAGGTGGCCACGCCCAATTCGGCCAGTTTGGTCAACACTCCGCTGTCGAGGGTGATCTGACCTTGCAGCACGACCCGTTCCAGCAGCTTCATGGGCACGCTGCCGCGGCGGCCGTCCGGTTCGTGAAACGCCAGGGCGGTGCCGTCGACACGCAGTTCCAGGTTGGAGCGATCGAGAACGAGCGTAGCCATGATGCTTACCCGATGTAGAAGTAAGGGGAATCCACCGGCGGCTCGGCACAACCGAGGGTGTGGACCCGGGCGCGCGGATCGAGACGCAGCAGCAGGAAGCGATCCTTTTCCTCGTTCAGGATCAGCGCCAGGTTGTGCAGCAGTTCGCTGCGCTCGGCCTCGGTGAGAAAGCACTCGTACACGGACTTCTGCCCGCCGGTGGCATAGCCGCGCACGAGATCGAGGCTGGCGCGCAGTCTGCCGGCATCGGCAACGTCGTAGGCGGCAAGGTAGAGGTCACGATCCGGCATGAAGGCCTCCGCGATGTTGACGATGGCGTCATGTTACGCGGAGGTAGCGGGAGGTGCAGATGTGGCAAGCTTGCGGGAGCTGGGCGAGGCATGTCCCGGCATTCATCCAATGCAGAAAAACATTTCACCCTCGCACCGACTCAACGAATCAAATACCCCATATTACCGGGCATGATTCAGCCGATGCAGCCATTCTGTTGCATGCCTTCTTGACGCAACAGTGCACTAACGAGAACGTGCACCTGGACGGCGATATCAGTGCGCATAGGCTACGCCTATTCGCCAACTTCGGACATCCAGTCTCGAATATATCCGACCAAGTTCCTGACCTCTTCGGCGGCAAGAATATCGACTTGGTTGTCTTTCGCCCGCCTGAGTATATCTTCGCTAACCGGCCGCGCGGAGAGAAGCAGGCTCCGACTCATGATCCCGCCGATCCGACGGGAAAGCTGCGCAAGCTTGTAGATGTAGTTGGAGTCTTTGTGTTCATTGAGACCGAAGCGTGCTGTTTTACATTCGATGACCAGCAGACGGTTGCGATGGGCCACCAACGCATCGAATTGGTTTTCCGTCTTGCCTTCAACGCTCTCGACCACGACGTCGACAGAAAAGTCGCTCGGTTTGATGCCACGAAGCTTCAGTAAAGCATACTCTTCCAACCATCCACCGCGGAAATAGCGTGCCGCGGCTTTGCTGGCGAATACGACTTCCGTTTCCCCATCCCAGTGCAACAGACCGAGCTTCATGGCTTCGGACAGAACTTCGGCATTACGTCCGCCCGGTGTAAAGGGAAGCTGCTGCTGGGGTCGCAAAGGGCCATCCGGCTCGTTTTTTAACGCTTGGTCCGCGATACCATTCAAGTGGCCGAAGAACTTTGCCAACTTATCGGCGTTGTCCCCGAGCTTGCGAGTAAGGGTCTCCCGTTCGTTCGCATCCTTCAGCCAGTACGCGTCCCGTTCCGTACGCCTACGAATGCGGTAGCCCTGAACGCACAATATATCTTCGAGTTTCAACACGTCCAGCATCGGCTCGATAATTGGAACAGGCTTGAGCCAATCGAGCCGGTCATGCCGGGTTTCGCAGTAAAGCAGGTGCAGCGCCTCGGCCACCTCCATGCGGTCGGACAATGCCAACGTCATGAGCTTGTGGCCGCCCGTGGCGTTAAACACAAGCGGCTCCTCGCCCAATTGAAGAGCAATACGCTCGGCAGAGGCGACGATGCTTTCCGGCGTGCTGTCGTCGAAAGAAAGGCGCTCCACCTCGACGTTATGGGCCCGCAGCGCCGCCTCCAGGTTGCGCGCTGAATTGTGCATTGCCGCAGTTTCCAAGATAACTACTTTGCCCGCCCGCAGTTGCAGGGCAGGAATGAGGTTTGCGAGGTTTTGCCCGGTGGCGATACAGACGTGTAAATAGGGTCTTTCCATTAATCCTCCGCGGCTACAGGGGCTCTGAATTCGAACCCAATCGTTCGACACGATATTCCTCGATGCGCGCGCCGAGGGCGCGCATGTCGCCCGCAGCGAGTTCCTTGCCGCGCAACACCGCCGGCAACTCCAGCGTAAGATGCAGATAGCGTGCGCCGCGGGCGCATACCTCCGCTGCCAAATTTACCGGCAGTGTACCAATGACGACGTCACCAACTTGAACGGAAGCGGGATCAAGGTGGGCAACCAGCTCATCCACGACGATCCCCTCACCGATCGCCCATTCGACGGCGCCGGGGTGACGGGTGACGAAGTAGGTTGTCATGCCAGCCCTTTCAATTCGATGAGATTACCCTTCTGCTCTACCCGTACGGTGACACCCTTCAGTATGTGGAGCGGACTCTGCCCACCATGCACCGGTTGTCAAGGCATTTCTCGGTGGGCGATGTTACCCCGCGCAAACCGAGCCTCACGCCTCAACCCTCACCAGGTTGCTGCCCGCTACATAAGCCGTCACTTTGACGAACTGATTGATTTCGACCTTCTTGCGCACGTCAGGCGGCAAGGAGGCGAGCAGTTCTTCGCCCTTCGGTGCCAGGGCAACGGCGCTCTTGCCGCCCTTTTCCGCGATCAGCGCCTTGCTGGCCCGGTTGAACTTGAGCCGGGCGCCTTCCCATGCCACGGCCTCGGCCTGTTGTCTTGCTTCCTGGATGCGCTTGGCTTCCTCTGCTTCGCGTTCGCGGCGTTCCTTCTCGGCCTTCAGCCGCGCCTCGCGCATCGCACTGGACTCCATCGCGCCATATCCCACGACCGTCTTGGCGCCAAAGCCGAGCCATTGGAAGGCATGTTCGAAGGCGGCGGTGAGTAGCGTTTTCCAATGGCTATCCTGCGCAAGTTCTGGTGCCAGTTGGTTCAGACGGATGAGGTCACACACGACATGAAAGGTGAACCCAGAGCCCGGCGGCACGGTGAGGAAACTGATAGGGATGGGTGAGCCGGAATCGTGGGGTGGGACCTGGATTTCGTTGCCGTTCTGGTCTTTCTCCCATTGGTAATAGTGTCCCTGATGCGGTGTCATGATCTCGACCATGAGGCTGTCGCCCTTGATCTGAGGGATGACGTCCCAGAACGAGAGCACGCCGCGCACGTGGCCGGTCTCGCCATCGCCGGTTTCGCGGCCGAACAGCACGTCGAGCATGGAGAGCTGAATCGTCTCTTTCTCTATTTGAACCGTATAACGCCTCTCCTCACTCCATCCGCGCCTGTCATCCCACTGGCCTGAGGCCAGCTCGCGCACGGCTTGGCGCAGCACGCCCTTGACGCCACTGCCCGGGAGATAGGGCAGCCCGTAGGGATTGAGAAAGGCAAAGCCGTTCTCCAGCGGGTGCCCGTTGCCGAGGCCGGTGGTGAAGGGGGATGTTGCAACAGCTTCGATACTGAACAAGGCATAACCGGTGAGCTGCTTTGCAGCGGTAACTTGACGCTCAAGCAAGCTCTCCATCATCGGTATCCAGGGTTTCAGTCCTGGATCAGCCTTCGGCCTTCTTGTTCTGGGTTTCTCCTCATCGTACGGTGGCGTCCTACATGCCGCGATGGTGCATGCAAATTGATCATTTTGTAGTTCTTCCCATTCAGAACCCTTATTGCTAATTTTCTGCTGCTTGGTCTTTCTGTCGATTTTTGGCACTCGGTCTTTCATTCGCCAATCAACTTGGCCTATTTCCCGGTTCTCACCCCAAGCAGCGAAATACAACAAAAAACGGTGCCCGGGGGGTGCTGAGAGATAAAATTCCGGGTCATTCTTTTGCAGATATTTGGGTACAGCGGCAATTGGCATTTCAGCTTCCCCCTTTTCTAGCAGCGGCCATCTGCCGCATCCAGCGTAACCAAGCCAAAGCCTCCGCGGTAATAGCCTGATAATCTCTTGGGTTCTCAATCTCCATCAGCGACTCCATGAAAGGCTTGAATTCAGCACTTTTGATCAAAGAGGGAAAGCAGGATTGAAGCCATATACGGAGATCACGAGCCACTTCCTCGATGTGACGCTGAGACTTCTTCTCCCTTTTCTCATAACAAAAGGCCAGCACTTGCATGAGACCGGAGTTCATGATGAGCGCCGGCAAACCCTTGGCGAAAAGGGCATGCTTATTGGAATAGCTCTCACACTTTCCCCAGGCATCTTGTGCACGCCGCTGTTCCAACGTAAGCCGCGGCTTCCTGTCACCGTCTGCCGGGCTGGAAGATTTCACATTCGTATTCATCACATCTCCTCCACAACCTTGACCATGACCAGGCCGCGCCCCGTGGTGGCGTCGCCGCCGATCTGCAGCAGCTTGCCTTCGATGACGTTTTTGATCTTAGCCATCACGCCCACGGCATCGTCCCAATCATCCTCCCTGCCCGTGCGCGTCTGGCTGGCGAGCAGCGGTGCGACCAACAGCGATTCAGGCGGGAGGTTTTCGGTGTAGAACAGGCCGCCGCTGT
>JBAYZB010000168.1:0-6430 GCA_041672765.1 Gammaproteobacteria bacterium
TTCGATCAAGTCAATGGATGGTTATGGGGATTTGAATACAATTCTGCACGTAGGATCCGTGGCTACAACAGGAAGTCTACCGGATATAGTATTCGCTGTATAAGGGATTAAAAATATTCAAAACTATTTCAGAGAATTATCTTTTATTATTAAATAATGATAAATGAAACCAGGTAGTATAAATGATATCCTTTACTAATAACATATCGCGTTGTTTATTCCATAAATGAGTTAATAATATTTGTAAATCAACCTAAATAACATGAAAAAGAATAACTATTTCACAAAAGTTGAAGATAAATATGTCTTTAATTTGTCTTTGATTGTATGGCATTTGATAATTATGCTTGCTTCAATTGCAGTCGCTGCGGGTATTATAGTTTTTATCTGGACAATAGCTCCTACTTTCAAACAAAAAGTAAAAAAAGACCCTTATCCAGTAAGAGCTGAATATCCTGCTCCAGTGGCAGTTAGTCTATCAGATTTAAACTTACATAAAGCAACTCCCGTTCTTCCTCAAAAAGAAATTGTTGCTGAACCTGAGAATATTACACAAGAACCTGTTATAGATACTACAGGTCTTGCTAACTATACAGTATCTTTAAACATCTTCAAATCTCTTTTTAAAGAAAGCGATTGGGCGGGCGCTGGTTATTGGTCTTATCCATATGGTAAGGAGTACTGGGATTTTTATCAAAAAGAAAAATACAGGTCTTGGGTTATTAATAAGCCAAGTATACAGTCAAGATTGGAATCTTCTTACAGAAGGACAGACGCAGATAGCTACTTAAAAAAGAAACTTTTACTTGATGGATATATTGATGTAGTGAAAAACAGACCTTCAGAAGTACGTGATCAACTTTTTGATATATTAATTACTCATAACACAAAAAATATAAATGATACGCATCGTAATTGCGTTTCATTATCTAAATTACTGCTTACTTTACCCAATAATGTTGATTTAAAGCATATCAACAACACTTTAATCTTTTTGAAAAGATACGAATCTTCAGGGAATGAGTTGATTGATTATGCATCATCAATACTTATAAAAATTACTCCACCTCAACGTGCCGCTGTTCTTTCATCTATAAGAAATAGTTACTCTTCTTTCTTTGATAAAGAGTTCACAAAACAGAAAGAAGCTACTGATATGTTTTTGACGTTGTTACCAGAAATAAAAGAAAATAATCAAAATAACGTGATAAATCAGTTTTACAGGGTATATACAATTAAGAATAGAGAAAGAAACCAAAAGATCAACCAAATCGAATTGGAGTATCAATATAAAGTAAATCAGGTTGAGGAAAAGTATAATGATCGTCTCTTTCGTGCAGAAATGAAATACAATTCAAGAAAGGAAATAAAAGCTTCATACAAATACCGCTCACTGCTTGTTATCGGTGGCGGAATCTTATTGATTGTTCTGATAGCGACTATCCTTGCTTTCTTATCAATACAAAGAAGTGTGAGGAAAATTGAAAATAAAATTTCTCTTGAAGAATAATTTATGATGAACTATGTTATGAAAAAGACGTATTTATATTTTGTAATAGTATTGTTATTTATTCCTTGCATGGCGCAAGACCTTCCCTTAGCCCGCTATAATGATCTACGCTTCAGGAATGGATTGGCTTATAAAGACGGGCAATTATTCACGGGCATTTTACTAGATACATTTCTAATCAACAATCGGCCCGTAGTGATAGGACAATTTAAGGATGGCAAAAAAAACAGCTTGTTTGTTGAACGGTATGGTCCAAATAAAAAGAAGTATGAGGGTCAATTCGTTGAAGGGAAAAAAGAAGGGGCTCATTTTGAATGGTATGAGAACGGGAACTTGAAATCTGAAATATACTATACTGAAGATAATATCAATGGTAAAGTGTCTTTATGGTACGAAGATGGGCAAAAACAGATTGATGCCACTTATCTTAATGGCATGAAAAACGGGTTAATAACTGAATGGTATGCAAATGGGAACAAGAGAAATGAAATGTCGTATGTTGCTGATAAAAAAGAGGGGAAAGAGTCTGTATGGTTTGAGAACGGAGTGATCCAGCAAGAGGCTGAATATCAACAGGGAAATAAGCATGGTATGTTCAAAGAGTGGTATAGCAATGGTTCTCTGAAGGATTCAATATACTATTCTGAGAATATTATTGCTGATGGTACATATAATTTTTATACTGAAACTGGAGAAATAGAACACGAAGTAACATATAACAAGGGGCAACTTACTAAAGAAAAGATTATTGAAGAACGTTTTTATCTGAATGGTGATTATATTGAAAACATCCAAGAGATATATTTAAATGGTGAAAAAAAAGTAACAGGCACTTTAAAGAACGGTCAAAAAGATGGTTTGTGGACTGTTACGAACAATACCGGACAAATAATATCAGAGGAAATATATAATGAAGGGAATCGGTTTATCAAAGATATTAATGGTAATACTTATGCTACTGTTCAAATTGGCTCACAATGCTGGATGAAAGAAAATTTAAAAGTAACAAAATTGAACAACGGAGAATCTCTACTGTTAAATGATCAGCCAAAATCATATCCAAAAGAGGGGGCTTACTGTTGGTATGAGAATGACGAAAAGAATGGAAATTTGTTTGGTGCGTTATACAATTGGGAAGCTGTGGAGAGAGGTAACCTTTGCCCAAAAGGATGGCATATACCAAGTCCTAAAGAATGGAAAGTTTTATTTGATTTTTTAGGAGGTGAAGAAATTGCTGGGGGTAAATTAAAATCTATTGGTACAGAGCTTTGGGATTATGATGACAATAAAAAATATAAAAACATGGGAAATGAGGGTGCTGATAATAGTAGTGGATTCACTGGTTTGCCAGGAGGCAGGAAACAGTATTGGTTTTTTGTTGCGAAAGGAGCAAATTCATTTTTTTGGACGTCAAAAAGAAGAAACAACTTATATGGTGATAACAGGGATTATGCTTACTATGCATGGTTGGCAAAATTTTTAACTGCAGCTGGGATGCTTCCTGCAGTTTTAGATAATTACTTTTATTTTTCTGTTAGATGTATTCAAGACTAGAGAGCGGAAAATTCATAATGTACAAAAATAATCATTGATAGCATGACATAATAAATGATAACATTAATAGCGAAAGAATCTTGAGCTTGTAATCCATATGATAGGGGATTGTTGCATTCGAAGAATTGAAAAAAATCTCTCTGGAACAAAATTTTATTAAGGCATGTTATGAAAAAGACGTATTTATATTTAATAATAGTATTGTTATTTATTCCATGTATGGCGCAAGAGGATCTTCCTTTGGCTCGCTATAATGATCTACGCTTCAGTAATGGATTGGCTTATAAAGACGGGCAATTATTCACGGGCATTTTACTAGATACATTTCTAATCAACAATCGGCCCGTAACGATAGGACAATTTAAGGATGGCAAAAAAAACAGTTTGTTTGTTGAACGTTTTAGCCCTGATAAGAAAAAGTATGAAGGTCTATTCGTTGAAGGGAAAAAAGAAGGGGCTCATTTTGAATGGTATGAGAATGGGAATATGAAGTCTGAGGCAAACTATTCTGAAGATGAAATGAATGGCAAGGTGTCTCGTTGGTACGAGGATGGGACAAAACAAGTTGAGATCACTTATCTTAACGGCATGTTTGATGGAATAATCATAGAATGGGATGCAAATGGCACAAAGAGATCAGAAACGCGGTTTGTTGCTGGTAAGAAAGATGGAAAGGAGTCTATCTGGTATGAGAACGGCTTAATTCAACAAGAGGTTATATATCAACAGAATAAAAAGAATGGCGTATTTAAAGAGTGGTATAGAAATGGCACACTAAAAGACTCAATTTACTATTCTAAGGATATTATTGATGATGGGAAATATAATTTCTATACTGAAACCGGAGAGATAGAACGTGAAAGGTCATATACCAATGGAAGTCTTATTAAAGAAAGAATAATTCTAGAAAGGATATTTAAGAACGGTGATTATTATGAAACTGTTCAGGAGATATACAAAAATGGAGAAGAAGTTATTGGCATCTTTAAAAACGGCCAAAAGGATGGATTGTGGACTATTACAAGTAAAACCGGACAAGTAATATCAGAGGAAGTATATTATAAAGGGGATCGGTTTATCAGAGATATTGATGGTAATTCTTATGCTACCGTTCAAATTGGTTCACAATTTTGGATGAAAGAAAATTTAAGAGTAACAAAATTAAATAATGGGAAATCACTTCAATTTCATAATCAATCCAATTCATATTCAAGAGAGCCTGCTTACTGTTGGTATGAGCATGACAATTACAATGGAACAGTATATGGTGCATTATACAATTGGAGTGCTATAAAGACGGGAAATCTTTGTCCAAAAGGGTGGCATATACCAAGTTATAAAGATTGGTGGAAATTGTTGGAATATTCAGGTTTTGCAAAATTATTAAAAAATCAGGGAAATGTGGAAGTGAATAGTGGGTTCAATGCTTTACCAGGTGGCTATTGCTCAAAAGGATATTTCTTTGGGAAAGATAAATGTACATATTTTTGGGCGTTAGAAAAAGAAGGGGAGTTCTATTTCACTGTATTTACAACATATCAACCAAAACCTAATTTTGCAGAAGCCACTATATCCCAAATATCAACAGATTTTGATCCATGTTTTTTTTATGTAAGATGTGTGCAGGATTAAAATTCAGTAAAAAATAATTTATACATAAGAATATTAATCATATGGGTATACTGCAGCAGCCACAAGGTGGTGAGTATCAATCGCACTCAATTCGGGGTATTGCTTTTAAAAAAAACTTGCACCTTATTAGTCTACCATAAAAATCTAAAAAAACAGAATAATATGAAGAAATACTATTATACAGATGGAGCAAATAGTTTTGGCCCCTTTACCTTAGAGGAGTTACAAGAAAAAAACATTGGAAGAGAGACAAAAATTTGGTTTGAAGGATTGGCAGACTGGCAACCTGCTGGAACCTTGCCTGAATTATATGGTCGATTTAAATCAGTTCCGCCTCCTATTCCAAAAATGGAAAGAAAATACAGCGGTACTGAAAACTTGAAAAATCAGAATTCTTCAAGCAACTCAACAACATCACCACAGACTGTTGTTGTTGTTGGTAAGTCTAAAAGTGTAGGATTGGCATTTGTCCTTACTTTTTTATTCGGTCCCCTTGGGCTATTTTATTCTTCTGTTGCTGGAGGAATTATCATGCTTATTCTTGGGGTAGCAGTAGGAATAATTACTTTGGGATTTGGTTTAATTTTTATTTGGATAGCATGTATTATTTGGGCGGTTATCGCAGCTAATAGTGCTAATAAAAAATTGTTAAACAATTCTGGTATGATTCACAGTCCTATCATTAGTAATCCGAATACAGAACAACCATCAATAATTCCTAAAGAGAACGGGCAAATTCAAAATATACAACAAGACATTCAAAATCAATCTATTCAAGAGATTTCTGAACCCAACCCAATTAACGCCTCTTCAAGTTGGATAAGTAAAAATAAAAAAGGACTTTTGATCGGAACTCTGTGTATTCTTGGAGCTGTAATACTTTTCTTTGTAATAAAATTCTTATTGCCTGTTAATGGTAATAAACAAGAAAAACAAAAAACTTCTTCTAATATTGTAGTTAATGATCATTTATATCATGAAGAATCATCTTTAGTGGCGAATAAATTAATTGAAGATACTTATCTTGGGACTATTGGTTCTAAGGATTTTAAGCTTTTTATTGAAAAAGTTGATGGTGAATATGTTGAAGGGTATAATGTGACAGGTAAAAATAGAAGACCAGTTAAAGGAAAAATTGTTAATAAGTGGGAAAAGCCTACTGGTTTAGGAGGTAACTATACTGTTTTTAGACTAATATTAACAGAACCAGGTGATGACGAATGGGATGGCGAATTTATTATTGACCTTTATATTTCAGATATTGGGAGGAGCGGTGAAGGAAGTTGGAAAGCCTTTAATGGCAAATTAGAACGTAAAATTGTTCTTAAAGATAGGCTTTGATAGTTTAGTGTTACTGCCCAATAATTGTACAACTGTATTTGTGTTTATCAGATTTATTCCATTTGGAATTGCAAGTGCATCAGTTACATTCCCTAGAAGACAAAAGATGGGAATTCCATAACGGTCCATGTCCCTCTGAATGCAACAGCGTTTGAAATTCTGAAGAAGTATGACTATATGAAGAACGGTAAGCATCCGATAAAACCCGTATAAAGTTACCAACTCCGAGCAGACTTTGTCAGTCACTCACACAAATTCATATGATTTTTCACTAGTGTCCCGTTAAGATTCGCTGAAACTGAATAAGTTAGGAAAATCATCCTCGGGATTTGAAATTTGATATTTGTTAAACAATTGATTTACAGGGATTTTCTCAAACAGCACAAAGCCTAC
>JBAYZB010000169.1:0-6422 GCA_041672765.1 Gammaproteobacteria bacterium
CCGTCGCGTCGTCTTGCTGTATTTCTCGAACCCGGCGCCCATGCTCAGTTGTTTCATTATTCTCGTTCCCGACCTGATTTACCTGAACAGGGGATCAGATCGGGGACTTTTGCAGAAGTTCCTTAACGCAAAGACGCAAAGGCCGCCAAGAACCGCAAAGACAAGAAAGGCTTTGGCTTGCGCGGGCTGGACTTGCGGCTCCGGCACGCTCTTTGGGCCGTACGGCAACCCGCTCAGCCTGTCACAATCCTCAACAAAATTCTTTGCGTCTTCGCGTTCTTGCGTTGAAGGCTTTCGCGCAGGCGGGGCGGCGATGTTCGCCTTACAGTCCAAGCCGCGCCGCGATCTCCCGCAGCTTCGGCACCGCAAGCTCTGCGGCATCCGCATGGGCCAACGCGCGCTGCAGCCGCGCCGGCGCGCTGCGGCCGGTGCACTTGTGCTGCGGATCGCCCGCGAATGCCTCCAGCATGCCTGCAAACAGCCGTTCCCGCGGCAACTCCTCGCCCGTTAGCCAAGCCTGGATATCCATGATCTCGTCGGCCACCTGCCGCGCGAGGTTCTGGTGCTGCGCCCACAGCTCGCTCACGGTGCCGCCGGTTATCAAACCGGCGATGTTGGTGGTGAGGATGTAGAGGTTCTTGCGCACCAGTTCGTAGAGCAGCTCGCTTGCCTGACCCAGCGTGCAGGCCGGGATGTCGACGGCTTGCAAGGCAGTTTCGATCAGGTGTGCCTGGGGGCCGAATATGGGGGAGGGGATGATCACCCGGACGTCCTGGCCCGGCTTCTTCTCGAACCAGACCGACACTACGGTGGGATCGGTGAGGCCATGCCGCTGCCAGTCCCGCGGCAGCAGCTCGTTCTGCACCAGGCCGAGCCGTTCGCGCCACGGTGCGGGGACCGCTTCCAGTACCGGATGGAGATCCGCTTCCGCCACCGTGACGAGCACCAGCGCCGGGCGCGGCAGGGCGGCGGCCTCCTGCGTCATGTCCATGCCGCGGGTGATGGGGAACACCGGATGGCCGCGGCGCAGGAAGCCGCGGGCGAGCACGCCGCCGATCTGTCCGATGCCGATGAGTACGATGGGGTCTTGCATCTTGCCGCCTGCGTTCGAGCGTGGAATGAATGATGTAGGGTGGGCACCGCCCACCATGCGCCGTTTGGTCAAGGCATTGTTCGGTGGGCGATGCCCACCCTACAAACTATCCGACCGTAGCCATCCGCCGCGGAGTCGATCAATCCCGGAAAACGGGCACGATGGTCAGGCGAAGGTTGTCCGCGACGATGCGGAACAGCCGGTCGATGTTCGGATGCTTGCCGGGATTGGCCTGGGCATCCGCCGCGTGTGCGCCGTACAGTTCCAGGGCGCGCCGCGCCGCCTGCGGGCCGATGGTTCCGTACTCCAGCGCAACCTGATAATAAATCTTTAGCGATAACTTTTGTCCGGGCCGGTTCTCGATGGCGCCGATCAACCCGGAATTTTCATCGTAAAGTTCCAGCCGCGCGAGGTCTTCGGCATGCCTGGCCGCTGTATCCTGAGCGTGTACGTCGGTCATGGGCTCCTCTGCAATGGGGCGAGTATAGTGCCGTGCGCACGCCGATAAAACGATCACGAATGAAATAACCCGTTTCTGGTAAGCTCTCGCCTTGCCTTCGGGCACGACCCTCGTACCCAACCTTCACCAGTGTGGTTTCTCGCTATGATCGAACTGATTCTGGGAGGCGCCCGTTCGGGCAAAAGCGCGTTCGCGGAGCGGCGCGCGCTGGAGAGCGGTTTTCCCGTGACTTTCATCGCCACTGCCGTCGCGCAGGACGCCGAGATGGCCGCCCGCATCGCAGCCCATCGGGCGCGCCGCCCGAAGGAATGGGGATTGGTGGAAGAGCCGCTGGCCCTGGCGGCGGCGCTACGGCAGGCCGCGGGACCGGAGAAGTGCATTATCGTGGACTGCCTGACGCTGTGGCTTACCAACCTGCTGGACAATCCCGATCCGGCCAACGAGACCTTGTTCCAGCGGGAACGCGCCGCGTTCATGGAGACGCTGCCCGGGCTGCCGGGGCATATCGTCCTGGTCAGCAACGAGGTGGGCATGGGAATCGTCCCCATGGGGGAACTGAGCCGGCGCTTCCAGGACGAGGCCGGATGGCTGCATCAGGATCTGGGCCGTGTCTGTGATCGTGTGACCCTGATGATGGCCGGTATGCCGCTGACCGTGAAAGGAACCGGTGGATGACGGAATGGTGGCGGGAGCCCGCGCGCGCCAGTGACGGCGCTGCGCGGGATGCGGCACGGAAGCGCCAGGAATCCCTGACCAAGCCGCCCGGATCGCTCGGCCGGCTGGAGGATGTGGCGCTGCGGCTGGCCGGCATGCAGGGCAGCGCGCGGCCTGCACTGGAGCGGGTGCGCATCGCCGTGTTCGCCGCGGACCACGGCATCGCCGCCGAAGGCGTGTCGGCCTTTCCCCAGTCGGTCACGGTGGAGATGGTGCGCAATTTCGTCCGGGGCGGGGCGGCGGTCAGCGTGCTCGCCCGCGCCCTGGGTGCCTCGCTGGAGGTGGTGGATGTGGGGACCGCCTCCGATCCGGGGCCGCTGCCCGGCGTGGTTTCTTGTCGCGCCGGTGTGGGCACCGCGAATTTCCGCCGCGGTCCCGCCATGGAGCGCAGCCAGCTCGAGGTCTGCCTGCGGGCGGGGCGGGCGGCTGCGGAGCGGGCCGTCGCGGATGGCATCCAGCTTTTCATCGGCGGCGAGATGGGAATCGCCAATACCACCGCCGCAGCGGCGGTGGCCTGCGCGCTGCTGGATATCCCGGCCGAACGGGTGGCCGGCCCGGGCACCGGCCTGGATCGGGCCGGGGTGCGGCACAAGGCCGCGGTGGTGGAGGAGGCCCTGCGCCTGCATGCGGGCGGATTTTCTGATCCGCTGGAGGTGCTGCGCCGCGTCGGGGGATTCGAGATCGCGGCCCTGACCGGGGCCTATATCGCCTGCGCCCAGGCCGGAATCCCGGTGCTGGTGGACGGCTTCATCACGTCCGTGGCGGCGCTCGCGGCGGTGCGTCTGAATGCCGGGGTGGCGCCGTGGTTGCTCTATTCCCATCGCTCGGCGGAACCGGGGCATGACCTGGTGCTGGAGGCGCTCGCCGCCCGGCCGCTGCTCGACCTCGGCATGCGCCTGGGAGAAGGCAGCGGGGCGGCGGTGGCGGTGCCGCTGCTGCGGCTGGCGCTGGATCTGCACAACCGCATGGCCACCTTCGCGGAGGCCGGCATTTCCGGCGGGTAGCCGGCGTCCGATCCGTTTCGTTTGCCAGGAAAAATCCATAACTGAACAGGGAGCATCAAGCAGTTGCATGATGAGTGACGTAACGACCCTCGTGGACATGATCCGCCACGGCGAGCCCGTGGGCGGCAAGAAATTTCGCGGCCGGCTGGACGATCCCTTGAGCGAGAAGGGCTGGGCCCAGATGCGTGCGGCGGTGGAAGGGCATTGTCCCTGGGATGTGGTCGTCAGCTCGCCCCTCAGCCGCTGCGCGGCCTTCGCCCGGGAACTGGCTGTGCGCCACGGGCTTCCCCTCGAAATGGACGAGCGCCTGATGGAAATCGGCTTCGGTGAATGGGAAGGGCATACGGCGGAAGATTTGCTGGCGCGCGATCCGGGCGCCCTCGCGCGCTTCTGGCGCGATCCCGTCAATCATCGGCCGCCCGGCGCGGAAGCTCTGACGGATTTTCGCGACCGCGTGATCGCCGTCTGGAACGACATCCTGGCGCGCCACGCCGGCGGGCACGTGCTGATCGTGGGCCATGGCGGCGTGATCCGCATGGTGGTGCGCCACGTGCTGGAGATGCCCCTGGGCCGCATGTTCCGCCTCGACGTGCCCAACGCCGGGCTGACGCGCATCCGCATCGACGGCCGGGGCGAGGATGCCCTGCCGATCCTGATGTTCCATTCGGGGAGCCTGTGATGGAGCAGGTGGAACGGGCCTTCTGGCTGGCCCTGCGCTTTCTCACCCGCATTCCCGCGCCGTACCGGTTCGAGCCCCAGCCCGAGGACTGGGGCCGGGCGATGCTGTTCTTTCCCCTGGTGGGGGCGCTGATCGGCATCGTGCTCATCGCTTTCCATGACATGTTCGGCGGCACCGCCCGCCTGCTCGAAGCGGCGCTGCTGCTGGTGGTATGGGTGCTCGTCACGGGCGGCCTGCACCTCGACGGTCTGGCGGATACGGCGGATGCCTGGGTCGGCGGCCACGGCGACCGGGAGCGCGCGCTGGAGATCATGCGGGACCCGCGTAACGGTGCCGCGGCCATCTGGGCGGTGGCGCTGGTGTTGCTGGTGAAGTTCACCGCCCTCGCCGCGCTGCTGGGCGGCGCGGCCTGGAAGGCGCTGCTGCTCGCGCCCGTGTTGGGGCGGACGGGCCTGCTGGCGCTGTTTCTCACCACGCCCTACGTGCGGCCCAACGGCCTGGGCGCCCATTACGCGGAGCATCTGCCGCGGCAGTGGGCGAGGTTGATTGCGCTGGCGGTGGCGGCGGCGGCGCTGGCGCTGACCGGCGGTGCCGGTTTTCTCGCGCTCATGACCCTGCTGATGGTTGGCTGGCTGCTGCGCCGCGCCATGCTTTCCCGCATCGGCGGCACCACGGGAGATACCGCCGGGGCGGCGTGCGAGATAATGGAAGCGGCGATACTGGTGGTGCTCGCGCTGTGATGCGATCGTATCTTCCCGGCTACAATCGGTTAGCCATGGACGGGAACGGAGGACGGGGCCGCGGCCGCCGGTGCTTCGGGGCGGCATCCCGGCTGTGGTGCGCCGCGCTGCTGTGGGTTGCGCAGGGCTTCGCCGCGCAGCCCGTCATGGCCGGCCCTGCAGTGCAGGACGATCTCGGCCGCACGGTCACCCTCGCAAGCCCTGCGCGGCGCATCGTCAGCCTCGCGCCCCATGCCACCGAACTTCTGTTCGCCGCGGGGGCGGGCGCCCAGGTGATCGGGACGGTGGAGCATAGCGATCATCCCCCCGCAGCCCAAAAGATTCCGCGTGTCGGCCGCTACGACAGCCTGGACCTCGAGTCCATCGTCGCGCTTGAGCCCGACCTCATCGTGGCCTGGCACAGCGGCAATCCGCGGCATCAGGTGGACCGGCTGCGGGACCTGGGCTTTGCGGTGTATGTCAGCGAGCCGCGCAGTCTCGACGACATTGCCGCGACCCTGGAGCGTCTCGGCACGCTGGCCGGCACCGCGCGCAGCGCCGGCGAGGCGGCGGCCGCATTCCGGGCGGAACTCAGCCACCTGCGGCAGCGCTACGGCAGTCAACGGCCGGTGCGCGTGTTCTACGAAATCTGGAACCGGCCGCTGATGACCGTGAACGGCGATCAGATCATCAGCCAGGTGATCGCGCTGTGCGGCGGGCGCAACGTCTTCGCGGACCTGCCGACGCTGGCGGCCCAGGTGGACTTGGAGGCGGTGCTGGCGGCCGATCCGGAGGCGATCGTCGGCGGCGGAATGGGGGAAACGCGCCCCGAATGGCTCGACGATTGGCGCGCCTGGCCACAGCTCCGGGCGGTGCGCCGCGGCAACCTGTTCTTCGTGCATCCCGATCTGATCCAGCGCGCCACGCCGCGCATCCTGGAAGGGGCGCGGCTGCTGTGCGGGCAGTTGGAGCAGGCGCGGGCCAAATCCGCACCCCGGCCCGATTCCGCCGACGGGTGAGGTGGCGCGCCGCAGCGCCTGGATGGGATTACGCGGCGGCGCAGGATTTCAATGCAGAGGCGCTGAGGGTGCACAGATTAAACGCAAAGACGCAAAGGACGCCAAGACACCTCGGTCCGTCCGGCAAGCTGCCTGGACTGTCGTAATTCTCTCGGTAAATTCTTTGCGCCTTCGCGCCCTTGCGTTTAAGCACCATGCCCTAGCGTTCGCTGCGCCCCGGTTCCCACAGCACGTCCGGCACGCCCGCCTGTTGGTTGATGTAGCGCGCCATGACGAACAGCAGGTCGGACAGGCGGTTCAGATACTGGATGGCGTGGGCGTTGATCCGCTCGGTCCGTGCCAAGCTCACCGCCCGGCGTTCCGCGCGGCGGCACACGGCGCGGGCGAGATGGCAGAAGGCCGCGGCGCGCTGACCGCCGGGCAGGATGAACTCCTGGAGATAGGGCAGTTCGGCGTTCATCCGCTCGATGAGCGCCTCGATCCGTGCCACCGGCTTCTCGCTGAAGGTCGTGCGTCCCGGCACCGACAATTCACCGCCCAGATCGAACAGATCATGCTGGATGTGGACGAGCGCCTCGCGCACCACAGCGGGCAGTTCCTCGGTCAATGCCATGCCGATGACGCTGTTGAGTTCGTCCACGTCGCCGAAGGCCTCCACCCGCGGATGGTCCTTGTCCACCCGGTTGCCGTCGCCGAGTCCGGTGGTGCCCTTATCGCCGGTGCGGGTGTAGATT
>JBAYZB010000170.1:0-6391 GCA_041672765.1 Gammaproteobacteria bacterium
GTGGGCCAGGATTAACCGGCCAAACGGCCCATATTCCGCGGGAAATACGCTCGTGTTGGAGTCGTCGCGCCATTGGTCACTACTATTTCAGAGCTTCCTTAAAAGTTAAAACACGAGCAAACGGCGCCCGCCTTACGCAAACAGCATCGCGTACGGCCGCAGCAGGGCCGCGCGCAATTCCGCCGGGCTGAAGTGGCGCACCCGACGCACGAACTCGCGGCCGTCGAGATAGACGATCACGGCCGGAACGCTGAAGACCCCGGCCTGGGCCGCCACGTCCGGGCTCTGCGCACAATCCACGTAAGCCGATTCGAGTTGCGGAAAACTCTCGGCGAGCAACGCCAGCACCTTCGGCCTGAGGCTCGTGCACACGCCGCAATCGGGCGACCCGAAATAGACCAGCGCCCCGGCGTTGTCGCGCACCAGCCGGTGCAATTCATCCGTCGAACGGACAATAACGTTCCAATCCTGCATCAATTCACACCTGCATTGCCGGCCACAACCAGGCCGCACCGCGCACGCCGCTGGAGTCGCCGTACTTGGCCTTCACCAGGCGCGTGTCCACGCGGTCGGAAAACACGTACTTCCCCCACAGCCACGGCACGTTGGTGTAGAGGCTGGCGATATTGGACATGCCGCCGCCCAGCACGATGACCTCCGGGTCGAGCACGTTGATCACGCTCGCCAGGGCGCGCGCCAGCCGGTCCTCGTAACGCGCCAGGGCCGCTTCGGCCCGGCGGTAGCCTTCCGCCGCCCGCGCCACGATCTCCCGCGCCGTGAGCAGTTGGCCGGTCGTGGCATGGTACTCCTGCGCGAATCCCGGCCCCGACAGGAAGGTTTCGATGCATCCCGTCTTGCCGCAGTAGCAGTTGCGGCCGGGCCATTCGTCCGGCTGCGGCCACGGCAGCGGATTATGCCCCCACTCGCCGGCAATGGCATTGGGACCGGACAGGAGCCGGCCGTTGACGACGATGCCGCCGCCCGTGCCGGTGCCGATGATGACGCCGAACACGACGCTCGCCCCCGCCGCCGCGCCGTCCGTCGCCTCCGACAGCGCGAAACAATCGGCGTCGTTGGCGAGGCGCACCGGACAGCCCAGCGCCGCGGCCAGATCGTGCTGCAGCGGCCTGCCGTTGAGGCACACGGAGTTGGAATTCTTGAGAAGGCCGGTGGCGGGCGATATCGCCCCCGGGGTCCCGATGCCCACCATGCCTTGCCGGCCAAGCTCCGCCTCGATCTTCCCGACCAGGTCGGCCACAGCCGCCACGGTGGCCTCATAGTCCCCCGCTGGGGTGGGAATTCGGCGTCTGGCCAGCACCTTGCCCGCGCCATCCAGGGCGATCGCCTCGATCTTGGTGCCGCCCAGGTCAACGCCTATCCGCAACATATGCGACTTGCTACTTCTGCCCGTTCTTGTTGGCCAGCAGGGTGAAATGAAACGTTGCCCCGCCGCGCGGATCGTTTTCTGCCCACAGCCGGCCGCCATGGGCTTCGATGATCGACTGGCTGACCGCCAGGCCCAGCCCCGTGCCGTTCGGCTTGGTGGTGAAGAACGGCAGAAACAGCCGCTCGTACACGCTGTCCGCAAGCCCCGTCCCCCGATCGCTCACCTGCACTTCGATGAACCGCTCGTCCCGCAGCGCAGTGCGGATGGTGAGCTGCCGCCGTTCGGGACTCACCGCCTCCATCGCTTCGATGGCGTTTCTTACCAGATTCAGCACCACCTGCTCAATCTGGATGGAATCGATGCGGACCGGCGGCAGCGCTTCCGCCAGATCCAGCGCCACCTTGACCTGGAGGCGGCGAATCTCCGCCACCACGAATCGCACCACCTCCTCCACCAGTTTGTTCACATCCTGGCTGCCCTGGCGCGCCTCGCGCAGGCGCATGAAATGCCGCAGGCGCCGGATGATCTCGCCGGCGCGCTCCGCCTGCACGGCCACCTGCCCGATCGCCTCGCGGATGGACGCGATGTCCCACGCCGCGGACTCCATCCGCCGCAACGAGCCGCGCGTGTAATTCATGATTGCCGCCAGCGGCTGATTGAGCTCATGGGCCAACCCGCTCACCATCTCGCCCATGGTGCTGAGCCGCCACACGCGCGCCAGCTCCGCTTGGTGCAGCCGCCGCTGCTCCTCCAGGAACAGCCGTTGGGTCAGATCGCGGATCACCTTCACCGTCACGGTGCGCCCGTGGTAGAACGTCGGCTCACTGTGCAGCTCCATGGGGAAGAGCGACCCGTCCTTGCGGCGCCCGACCCGCTCGCGCCCATCGGCGGCCGTATGGGGCGACTCGGCGCGCCGCTCCGGCATGATGAAATCGCTCAGCAAGCGGCCCGTCACCTCGGGAAGCTCATAGCCGAACATGGCGGCGAAGGCCCGGTTCGCATCCAGTATCCGGTCGTCGCAGGTGATGGCGATGCCTTCCCACGCCGCTTCGGACAAGCGGCGGAAACGCTCCTCGCTCTCGCGCAACTCCTGCTCCACCTGCCGGCGCCGGGCGATCTCCTCGCGCAACTGCTCGTTGAGCGCCCTGAGCTTGCTCGTGCGCTTCTCCACCAGGTGCTTGAGGTGGTCACGATAGCGTCGCAACTCCTTCTCGGCATCCTTGCGCGCGGTAATGTCCTCGATGACCAGGATGAGAAAATCCGGCGCACCGGAATCGCTACGCGCCAGCGCCGCCGTCACGGTGGTCCAGACCGTGGAGCCGTTCTTGTGCACGAAACGCTTGTCCAGTTGATAGCCGGACGACTCGCCCGCCAGCAGCTTGTGCAGCAGCACCTGCTCCTTTTGCAGGTCATCGGGATGAGTGATGTCCTGGAACCGTCCCTGCAGAAGCTCTGCCTCGGAATAACCGGTAATGCGGCACAGGCGCCGGTTGACGCGCAACCATCGCCCATTCGGCGCCACGTGGGCGAGCCCGACGGCCGCCTGCGCGAAGGTATTGCGCAGCACCTCCTCGCTGCGGCGCAGATCCCGCTCGGCACCGTGCGCCGGCGCAAGGTCGCGCAACTGCACCTGGGTGGCCGCCTGCCCGTACCAGGTCACGAGCATCCCGCACATCTCCACCTCCAGCTCCTGGCCGTCGTCCCGGACGACCCGGCCCGGACACACCAGCGCCGCCTGGGCTTCGCCCCTGTCACCCAGCGCCACGGCCCGGATCCGGCTGTCAACCGCATTGCCGATGAGTTCGTCCGCGCTGTGCGCACCGAACAGGCGCACGGCCGCCGGGTTTGCATACAGCAACCGGCCCGCGCCGTGCACGATGATCGGAGCCGCCGCCCGCTCCAGCAAATCCAGGTGCGACACTGCGCCCCGGCGCGACTGCTGCGCCCTCGCCCGGCCGGTCACATCCATGGTCACATCCATCACGTAGCCTTGGTAGTGCCTCGCCCTGGCCCTGCCGTCGCGCAGCGCCATGGCGTAGTGGCGGACCCAGCGCACCCTGCCGTCCGGCAGAACGATACGGTACGCACGGCCGGACAGCGCCGCGCCCTGTTCTCCGGCCGCGGCGAACGCCGCCTCCAGGCGGTCCCGATCCTCGGGATGGACGATGTCCGCGTAGGACTTGTGGCCGCTCAGGAAATCCTGGGCGCAATAGCCGAACTGGGAAATATCCGGAGACACGTATTCCACCGGCCAACCCTTCGCGACCGCCCACTTGAAAACGACAACCGCCGCTCCTTGGCTGACTTCCTGCACCATCGGCAAGGCCTCCAGGCATCCCTCAACTGCAGGACAGATTGGTACTCGCTTACGCTGTCTTGTAAGGATAGCGGCATCCCGAACCCTCGGCGGTCCGGAACGCGTTTGCGGAAGATGGAGGAAAACGGACCGCGGGGCTGCCCGCCGACAGCCCCGCGGCATCAGGAGGGAATCGCGCTCAGCTTGCCCAACCGGCGAGGGTCAGCAGCGCGATGACGGTCACCCACAGCACCAGGGTGCGCCAGATCAGGCCCAGCACGCCCCGAATCCACTCCACGCCCAGTTCCACGCTGTCCTCGACGGGCGCGTCACGCTCGACGCTGCGGTGCAGGGCTCCGTTCCCCGCACACACCAGCACGCCCACGTTGGAATCGCCGAAGCGGTCGCTCCATCTGTCGCGGTAATTGCGCCAGGCGTGAATGGCCTCTTCGAAACTGCCCACCAGGGCGTAGCCCACCGCCAGCAGGCGGGCGGGCAGCCAGGCGAGGATGCCGTGCAGCCGCCCGGCGGCGACGGCGAAGGCGCCGGCCTCTTCGGCCGGGACGCCAGCTTTTTCCTTCAGCACCCAGGCCAACCGGTACAGGACCGCGCCCGCCGGCCCCAGCAGCGCGAACCAGAACAAGACGGCGAACAGCGCCTCGTTGGCCTTCACCAGCAGGGTATCCGCCACCAGCCGGGTCCGTTCGCCGGCCTGCTCCGGCGGTTCCGTCTCCAGGATCGCCCGCGCGCTGCGCCGGGCCTTTTCCTCATCTCCGGTCTCCAGCGCATCGATGTAAGTCTCGGCGTCCTGGTCCAGGTCCCGGGGCCCGAGGGTATACAGCAGCACCAACACCGCAAACACGAACCCCAGGAAACCCAGCAGCCCCTCATCCAACCCGTCCTGCACCAGCGCCACCACCAGCACCGGCGGAATCACCGCCAGCAGCACGCCGGCCGCCCCGTTCCACTCGCCTCCCGCCTTGAAGTTCGTCTGCACCCAGCCGCTGAGCCGCTCGAACCAGCCGAACTGCCGCAGCTCCTGCACGTGTCCCAGGAAGTGTCCCAGCGAAAGGGCAATGATGATGGCCAGTAATGTCATGATCCTCGAGCCTTGTTTGTCATTGGTCTCAAACTTCGGTCGCGCGCTGCAGCAACTCCCGCAGCCGCGCCCATTGGAAGGCCGGCCCCGGGTCCGTCTTGCGTCCCGGCGCGATGTCGCAGTGGCCGACGATGCGCTCCGGCGTGATCCCGGGATAGGCCGCCATCAGCGCGCGGATCGCCGCCGCCAGCACAGTGTACTGCACTTCGGTGTACGGCACGTCATCCGCCCCCTCCAGTTCGATGCCGATGGAGAAATCGTTGCACGCCATGCGCCCGGCGAAACACGACGGCCCCGCATGCCAGGCGCGCATGTGGAAAGGCACGTACTGCACGATCTCGCCGGCGCGCGTGATCAGCAGGTGGGCGGAGACCCGCAGGTGGCAGATGTCGCTGAAATACCCGTGCGCCTGGGGATCGAGGGTGTTGGTGAACAGGGCGTCGATCCACGGCCCGCCGAACTGGCCGGGCGGCAGGCTGATGCCGTGCACCACCACGAGATCGATCTCCGTGCCGAGCGGCCGCGGATCGCAGTTGGGCGACGGGCATAGCCGCGCCCCCTCCAGCAGCCCCCGCTCCCGGTCCACCCTCACGGGGCCTCCTCCGCAGGGGCCGCCAGCCGCGCCTGGAGGGCGTCACGCAGCCGCTCCGGATGCGCCTCGCTCTGCACCGCGCCGTGATACCGGCCATCGACGAACAGGAACAGGGCCGGCAGATGGAATACGCCGAATTCGCGCGTGAGGGCCAGGTCGCGTTCCGTGTCCACCTCGAACACGTGGAGATCCCGGTAGCGCTCGAGGTACTCGGACAGGACCGCCTTGAAACGGCGGCAGGAACCGCAGGCCGCCGCGGTGAACATCACGAGGCTGAGGCCCGGGGTCTGTTCCAGGACATGGTGAAACTCGAATTGCTCCAGGGTGCGTATGGCCGCCATCGTTCGCCGCGCGTTCGTTGAGTCCCGTGGCGCCGAGGATCGTAACGAAAAAGCTCGGGTGGGGAAATAGCGGCCGGCACGATGCCCGCAGCGGTCAGCCCTTCAGGGCGCGGCCAGCACCAGGGAGAAATAGCCGTTATCCGGCTGGTAGTGACGCTCGATGGTGAACCCAGCCGCGCCGAACAGCCCGCGCAGCGAATCGGGCGTGAACTTGCGGCTGATCTCGGTGAGCATCCGCTCGCCCGCCTCGAACCGGAAGGCCCGGCCCAAGGCGCCGACGGAGACCGTCTGGGACCGGCTCGCCACCAGGTACATCTCGATCTGCTCCGCCTGCGGATTGTACAGCGCTTCGTGCGCGAAGGCCCCAGGATCGAAATCCGCTCGCAGTTCCCGGTTCAGCACCCGCAGCAGGTTCAGGTTGAACTCGGCCGTGATGCCTGCGGCGTCGTTATACGCGCGGTGCAGCACCGTGGGATCCTTGACGCGATCGGCCCCCAGCAGGAGCCGGTCGTCCGGGCACATGCAGCCGCGCACGCCGCGCAGAAACCTCACCGCCTCGGCGGCCGTGAAGTTGCCGATGGTGCCGCCCAGGAACACGAACAGCCGCCTGCCACTCATCGCCGGCAGGGCGTCCAGTTCCGCCAGATAATCGCCCACCAGGCCGGTGACGCACAGC
>JBAYZB010000171.1:0-6313 GCA_041672765.1 Gammaproteobacteria bacterium
CGCCCTTTGCGTCTTTGCGTTCAACCCCCCCGTCTGGAACCCGAAAACGCTTGATAGCTGGGACGGTATCTGCACAATTCGTCCCTTTGCAACCCTTTTGGTACGAGGAGGCCGGCAAGCCCGGCCGATCCACTGTTTTTCCGTATTTCCCATTGCATGAAAACAACAAATTCCGATCTGACGTTCGATGTTGGCGAGGCCGATTTCGCGGAAAAGGTCCTGGAGCGTTCCAGGACCTGTCCGGTGCTGGTGGATTTCTGGGCCGAGTGGTGCGCGCCGTGCCTGGTGTTGGGGCCGGTGCTGGAGCGCGTGGTGCAGGCCTATGACGGGCTCTTCCTGCTGGCGAAGGTGGAGGTGGACGACAACATGCGCCTCGCCGGGCATTACAAGCTGCGCGGCTTCCCCACCGTCATCCTGTTCCGGAACGGCGAGCCGGTGGCCCGTTTCAGCGGCGCGCAGCCGGAGTACGCGGTGCGGGAGTTCATCGAGACCCACATCGTTGCGCGCCGATAGTGCAGGTGGGTTCGTTTCTTGTTTCTCAGCCCGGCCATCCGGGAATTGAGGCGCGGGAAGCGCTATCCCTTCTTCCTGCCGTTCTTCTCGAACGCCGCGGTCCAGAGCGCGATCTCTTGCTCGGTCATCGAGCCATGGGGCAGCAGGCGCGCGTCCTTGTAGTTCCAATCCTGGATGTCGACGAGATATTGCAGGTGTGAGAGCAGCGTGCCGCGGCAGATCCGATCCGTGGGCGGTTCGCTCGCCATTTCCTGCTGCAGGTAGTTCTGCAGTTCCTGTATCACCGAACGCGGAATCCTGTCGCGTTCGCTGGGATAGATGAAGCCGAAGAGGATGAGATGCGCCATGAGCACACGCCAATGCGGCCCGAAGCGGACGAGCAGGCGGCGCCAGTCGAGGCGGTCGCTGTAGATCAGCAACAGATGCATGATGTCCGCGCCGTCGAAGCGTTCCCGCTCCATGATGAACGCCTTGGACCAGATCATCTCCTCCGCCGGGCTCATCAACACCGTCAGGCCAAACACTTCGCCCTGCGGCGCGTGGTCGAACCAGGAGTCGTCCACTTCGCTGACGCCGTTGCCGGAGTTGAAAATGAGATCGACCACGTACTCGCCGCACAGCGCCTTGCCGATCCAGTGGGTGAAGGTGACCTCCGTCCGGTAGCCTGCGGCGGAGATGGTGTCGAGCGCGTACTCCAGGTCCTGCGGGCGCACGAACAGGTCCAGATCCTTCGTCTCGCGGGTGATGCCAGTGTAATGCCGCAGGGCGTAGGCGCCGCCCACCAGAAAAGGCACGTGCACATCCTGCAGCGCCTTGATGGTGCGGTAATAGAAGGTCCGCTTGGGGTCGAGTGCGTCCGGGCCCGACGCCGATGCAAATGCCATGTCGATCCCTCCACAGTCCGCGGACCTGCCTCGGCCGAGACCTGGCCCATCGCTCTCGTCACCGCTTATTCGCTGACTGTTGTGGGGGTAACCGCAATCTCGAAGAGCCGGAATGGCGGGCGTTCCGGGAAGGCGTGCTGTAACAGCGACATTGCGACATTATAGACCGGCACTCCGGCGCCGGTTCTGCCCTCCAGGCGTCCGTGGTGTGCGTGACCGTGGAAAACGGCCGTGACCTGATAATGGTTGATCGGCTCTTCCAGACGGCTGGAGCCGAGGAACGGATAGATTTCCGGCGATTCGCCCTCCACCGTCGCGCGGATCGGCGAGTAGTGCAGCAGCACCACGCGTTGGGCGGCGCGCAGCTTGGCCAGACCGGACTCCAGCTTCAACGTTTCGTTCACCGCTTCGTTGACGAAGTGCTTGACGCTCTTTTCGCCCCACGGCTGCAATGCCCTGGTGCCGAAGCCGCCGGCGAAGCCCTTGACGCCGGTAAAGCCGATGCCGCATACCTCGCAGGTGTTGCCGTCGAGCATGCTGATGCCGGCATCGGCCATGATACGTCGCACCTCATCCGCCTTTCCGGACTCGTAATCGTGGTTGCCGAGTACCGCGAGTACGGGAATCTTGCCTGCAATGTTGCCAAGCGCCGCTGCGATTACATGCGCTTCCTCGGGGAGCCCGTAATCGGTCAGGTCGCCGCACAGCAGCAACACGTCCGCGCTATCGGCCGCCTGGGCGAACAGCGGGCGCAGGAGCTCCTGCTGGCGGTGGCTGCAGTGGAGATCGCCCACGGCGGCCAGGCGTACTGTCCGGCCGCCGTTATCGTTGCCTTTTTCGCTGATGTCGTTCATCGGCATGCATCCTGTTAGTTATGCAGGGAGCGCCGACGGGCTTTCCCGGGTCCTTGCGGCCGAGTCGGCGGAGGATGGCACGAAAAGGCGTGGGCGTGCCGTTCCCGCGCCTTCAATCGTCAATCGATCTGCCCCGGATGTTTCGGCAAGCATCGCGGATGCTGACGGAATGCGCCGCGCGCCGCTCCGGTGCAATCAAATCGCCGGAACCGTTTTCCATCCACTTTCAAGCCGCGGCCGTCTCGGTGAAATGTCCGGGCTAATGGTACTCACGGCGCGCTTCCTGGCCGGCGGGTTGCGCGGCGTCATGCGGCGGTACGCCGGTTTCGATGAAGGTCTTCATGCGCATGAGATCGTCGTGCATCTCGCTTTCCGGATCGGCCCCGAACAACGCGGCAACGGCATGGCCGATGCCGCCGGCCACCGGGTTGTAGGTCAGCCGCACGTCCACTTTCGTCGAGCCGTCCGGATTGGGGGTGAACTGCACGCTGCCGGTGTGCTGCACCGGCGAATCGGGGGTGGTCTTCCACGCGATCTTCCGCTGCGGTTCGTAGGCGGTGATGACCGAGTTCCACTCGACGGGCATGCCGGCGGGGCCCGCCACCGTCCAGTGGGAATGTTGGTCGTCGATGCGCCGCACGTGGCGCACGTTGGTCATGAAATGCGGGAAATTTTCGAAGTTGGACCACAGCTCGAACACCCGCTCGACCGGCGCCGCGATGTTGATCGTCTTGTGTATGTCGATGGCGCGCCGGCGCGCGCCGATGCCGGTGAGGTGCCTCAACTCCATATTGGTGACGGCGCGCGCCAACAGGGTAAGCCCCGCACCGCCCAGCAGCGTTCGGCGCAGGCCGCGCCAGCCCATGCCGTAGAGCGCGAGCGTTCCGCCGGTGATTCCGGCAATGAACCGCGCCGCCGGCGACCAGTTGCTCTGCATGAATTCGGAGCGCTCTCCGCCGCGCCGGGCGGGCTGGCCCTGCAGGCCCGGCACGTTGTCCGCCTGCTCGTGTATCTCCAGGGCGTTTTCCACCGCCTTTACGCCCCGTATGGCGGCTACGCGATCGAGCAAGTGCTCGACTTCGTCGGCCAGGATGGGGCCGCTCAGCGTGACGCGGCCGTCGGTGGCGCTGACAGTGATGGAATGCGGATGGCTGACGAGGCGTCCGAGTTGCGCGCGCACCCGCGCTTCCAGGACCTCATTGCTCACCGGGTCGGGGGAGATCCAGGAGCGGAGTTGCGCGTTGATACCGCGGGAGCGGTTGATCAGATCCCGTGAAGTCGTGTCGATGGCATCCGTGGTCTTGCGCAGGGAATGGACCATCTGATCGCGCAGCAACGCCCGCCGCCGCCTTCCCCGCTGTGGATCGAGCAGATACATCAGTCCCGCGCCGAGACCGGCGCTCAGGAATAAAGCCCATCTGCTCTTCATGTCGCACCTCCTTGCGATGTGACGGGAGAGGTGAGCGTCCCGCGGTCCACGCCGATGGTTGGCATAGCCGCAGGGACGAACGAACTTCTGTCCGCTGAGCCGGTGGAGCGCCCGCTCGCTGCAACCCTATCGAAATATTAGCCTATCTAACTTCTTATAGCCGTTTACGGGGTTGTCGGATGCGCGATAAGTATTGATAAACCGGTGCGAACAGCCATTCGCCGAAGACTGCGGGCGATGCGGATGGGGAAGGCCGTTTCCGCCTGTTTGTCCTGCGGGCGGAAACGGCCTGGGCCGTGCCGGTCGGGGGCCGCGTGCGTGTCGTCCGGCAGGAGGGGAGCCCGACCGCCCGGCACGTTACGGCGGATCAGCGCTCCCGCCAAGCCCCGGCGGCGCGCCGGTCGTCGCCGCGCCGATTCGCGCGGGGACGTCCGGCAGCGCCGTTGTCACGCCGCGCGGGGCCGTCTGCGCCGGGCCTGCGTGGGTTGCGGCGCGAGAACCGCGCGGCGGGTGCCCCCGATGAACCGGATTTGCCCGGGCGCGCTTCCCGGCGCGGCTGGCGCTTGGGCTCCAGGCCCGGGATCACGTGGGCGGCAATCGGCTGGCCGGTGTAATGCTCGATCCGCTTCAGGTGCTGGAAATCCCGGTAGGACGCGAAAGAAATGGCGATGCCGGAGGCGCCCGCGCGGCCGGTGCGGCCGATGCGGTGCACGTAATCCTCCGCTTGGCGCGGCAGATCGAAGTTGAAGACGTGGCTGATGCCGTTTACGTCGATGCCGCGCGCCGCCACGTCGGTGGCCACCAGGATGCGCACCGCGCCCCGGTGCAGTTTCTCGATGGTGCGGCTCCGCGCCCGCTGGTGCATGTCGCCGTGCAGGGCTGCCGCGCGGTGGCCCTTGATCTGCAGTTCCTCCGCCAGCGCGTCGGCGTCGCGTTTGGTGGCGGTGAACACGATCGCCTTGTTGATGCTGCCGTCGCTGAGGAAATGCTCCAAGAGCCGGTTCTTGTGGTCCGCGTCGTCCACATAGTGCAGGCGCTGCTCGATGTTCTCGTGACGCGCCCGGCTGTGGCTGATCTCGATCCGCTTGGGATCTTTCAGCAACTGTTTCGACAGCGCGGCGATCCGGTTGTCCACGGTGGCGGAGAAGAGCAGGGTCTGGCGCGTGGCGGGCGTGGCGGAGGCGATGGCCTTCACGTCGTCGATGAACCCCATGTCCAGCATGCGGTCGGCCTCGTCCAGGATCAACAGCTCCAGGCGCGAGAAGTCCACGCGGCCCCGTCCCATGTGGTCGATCAGCCGGCCCGGGGTGGCGACCATGATGTCCATAGGTGCGGCGAGCTGCTTGATCTGCGGCGGATAGGGCATGCCGCCCAGGATGTTGGCCGTGCGCAGGCGCAGGAATTTACCGTACTTGTTGGCCGCGTCGTTGACCTGCTGGGCCAGTTCGCGGGTCGGGGTCAGCACCAGCACGCGCGGGCCGCGGCCGTGCACGGTGGAGGCGACGGTGAGGCGCTGCAGCGCGGGCAACATGAATGCGGCGGTCTTGCCGGTGCCGGTCTGGGCCGAGGCCAGCAGATCGTGGCCCGCGAGCACTTCGGGAATGGCCTGGGCCTGGATCGGGGTGGGGGCGGAATAGCCGCTGGCGGAGATGGCGCGCAGGATGCCGGGGTGCAGGTTCAGGTTTTCGAATGACAAAATTGGTTCCTCAGACAGAAGGGCGCGCAAGCAATGCGGCACGCCGTCCCGGAGCGCGGGAAGGCCGTAACAACGGTGCTGGCGCAGGTACACATCGTCGCCAACCGGTTGTTACTGCAGCTTCAGAGGGCTGAAAGCAGAGGGAAGGTCAGGGAGCGATGAACGTTTTGCTATGGCGGTCAGCCGGCGGATTGCGCATGGACCGATGCTTGGCCGTTGCTGCGCAGTCCGACGGGCGTAACGCGGGGCGCATTATAGTGGTATGCTGCCCGCCGCCGCCAGCACTTTCGAAGCGTTTATCAACGTAAAGATGCCAAGGCGCAAGGATTCCCACTACAACGACAGCCCGTATGGTCGATGAACTGATCTTTTTCGCCACCGCCCCGAAGGGCATCGAACCGCTTCTGGCGGATGAACTGCGCGGCCTTGGCGCATCGGCCGTCAAGGAAACGCGGGCGGGCGTCACGTTCCAGGGACCGCTTGCGGTGGCCTACCGCGCGTGTCTGTGGTCGCGCACCGCCAATCGCATCCTGCTGCCGCTCGCACGCTTTCGGGCCGATACGCCCGAGGCGCTGTATGCCGGGGTGCGCGCCATCGACTGGGCCGAGCATATGGTGCCGGACGGCACCCTGGCGGTGGATTTCAGCACCGTGCAGTCGCGGATCGGCCATAGCCATTTCGGCGCGCAGAAGGTGAAGGACGCGGTGGTGGACGAGTTTCGCGACCTGTGCGGCGTACGGCCTTCCGTGGCGCTGGAGTGTCCGGACATTCGCATCAACGTCTACCTGCGCCGCGACGAGGCCACGGTGAGCCTGGACCTCTCGGGCGAGAGTCTGCACCGGCGCGGCTATCGCGAGGAGGGCGGGGCCGCCCCGCTGAAGGAAAACCTCGCCGCCGCCATCCTGCTGCGCGCGGGCTGGCCGGCGATTGCGCAGGC
>JBAYZB010000172.1:0-6261 GCA_041672765.1 Gammaproteobacteria bacterium
GCCGGCGGGCCAGCCGATGAGCTGTTCCATGGCCACGAACAGCAGCAGCGCGGAGAGTCCGAGGATTACCTCGGGCATCACCAGCGGCGCGTTGACCATGACGGCGAACAGCGACCGGCCGCGGAAGCGGCCGAAGCGGGCGAGGGCGAGGCCGGCGAGGGTGCCGAGCAGTACCGCGCCCGTGGCGTTGAAAAAAGCGATGCGCAGGCTGAGCCAGGCGGCGGCGAGGAGCTGCTCGTTGCGCAGCAGTTCGCCGTACCACTTGGTGGAGAATCCGCCCCAGACGGTGACCAGGCGCGAGGCGTTGAAGGAGTAGACGATCAGCGAAACGATCGGGAGATAGAGAAAGGCGTAGCCGAAGGCCAGCACCGTGAACAGCGCGAAGGGGTGGCGGTTCGTCATGTGGCCTCCGTGCCGGCGCGTTTTTCGGCCCGTTGCAGCAGCATGATGGGCGCCACCAGCGTGAGCAGCAGGAGCACGGCGATGGCCGAGGCGAGGGGCCAGTCGCGGTTGGTGAAGAACTCCGTCCACAGCACCTTGCCCATCATCAGCGTGTCGGGTCCGCCCAGCAGGTCCGGGATCACGAACTCGCCCACGGCGGGGATGAACACCAGCAGGGAACCCGCGATCACGCCGGGCAGGGAGAGCGGCAGCGTCACGGTCCAGAAGGCCTTCCAGGGCCGCGCGCCGAGATCCGCCGCCGCTTCGAGCAGGCTCAGGTCCATGCGCGCCAGCGTGGCGTAGAGCGGCAGCACCATGAAGGGCAGGTACGAATACACGATGCCGAGATACACGGCGAATTCCGTATGCAGCAGGCGCAACGGCTGGTCGATCAGTCCCACGGCCAGGAGCAGGTTGTTGAGCAGGCCGTTGTCCTTGAGGATGCCGATCCAGGCGTAGACGCGGATGAGGAAGCTGGTCCAGAACGGCAGGATGATGAGCATGAGCAGGATCAGCCGCGCCGACCGCCCGGCGCGCGCGATGCCGTAGGCCATGGGATAGCCGACGAGCAGGCAGATCAGCGTGGAGACGCCCGCCACCTTGAGGGAATTCAGAAAGGCGTCGAGGTACAACGTGTCGGTGAACAGCAGGCGGTAGTTTTCCAGGTTGATGCGGACCTGCACGCCCCCATTGCTGGTGTCGAGCAGCGGCGTGTAGGGCGGCTGGGCCAGCACCGCCTCGGCCAGGCTGATCTTGAGCACGATGATGAACGGCACGAGGAAAAAGAGGGACAGCCACAGAAACGGCAGCCCCGCCACCAGCGCGCGCCCGCCCGGGCCTTGGGTAAGCCGGAGCAGCAGCGCCGCCGGCGCGAAGGAACGGCGCGAGCGGCGGGCGTCCTGGCCGGCCTGCGCCGGGAACTGTTCCGACAGGCTCATTCCTGCAACACGACGGCGCTGGCGGGCGACCAGGAGAGGAACACTTCCTCGTCGCGCGCCAGCGGCGGTGTGGCGGCGCGGGCGCGGTTGGTGATCTGTACCTGCACGATGGCGCCGCCCGCGGTGCGGACGCGGTAGACGGAGATGTCGCCCAGATAGGCGATCTCCGCGACCGTGCCGCGCATCTCGTTGTAAGGCGCGCCGGTCGTTGCGCCGTGCGCGCTGATCTTCTCCGGCCGCAGTGCGATGGCCACCGGCGTGCCGACGTGGAGCTGCTCGCCGTGCTCGATCAGGAAGGTGCAGTCGGCCTGTTCCGAGCGGATCACGAGGGCGCCGCCGCGGGTCTCCGTCACCTGTCCGGCGAAGATGTTCACGTCGCCGATGAACTCCGCCACGAAGCGCGTGGCGGGATGTTCGTACACGTTGGCCGGCGCGCCCACCTGGACGATGCGCCCGCGGTCCATCACCGCCAGGCGGCTCGACATGGTCATGGCCTCGTCCTGGTCATGGGTGACCATCACGAAGGTCAGACCGAGCCGCTCCTGGATGTTCACCAGTTCGGAGCGCGTGTGTTCGCGCAGCTTGCGGTCCAGCGCGCCCAGCGGCTCGTCCAGGAGCAGCAGCTTCGGATGCTTGGCCAGTGCCCGCGCCAGGGCCACGCGCTGGCGCTGGCCGCCGGAGAGCTGGTCCGGCTTGCGCCGGGCGTAGGGCGTCATGCGCACCAGCTCCAGCATCTCCGCGACGCGCTCGCGGATTTCCGTCCGGTTCATGCGCTCCTGCTGCAGGCCGAAGGCTACGTTCTGCTCCACGGTCATGTGCGGGAACAGCGCGTAGGACTGAAACATCATGTTCACCGGCCGCTCGTAGGGCGGCGCCCGGGTCATGTCCACCCCGTCGATGAAGATGCGCCCGGCCTCGGGCCGCTCCAGCCCCGCCAGCATCCGCAGCAGCGTCGTTTTGCCACAGCCGGAGGGGCCGAGGATGGAGAAGAACTCGCCCGGGTGGATGTCGAGTGAGACCTCCTCCACGGCGTGCACCTGCCCGAAGCGTTTACTCACCCGCTCGACGCGCACCAACGGTTCGACGGCCTGACGACGCGACTGGAGGACGATCGGGTGGGTGAGGGCTGTGGACATCGGCGGAGTACTCCTCCCGGTGGGGAAAAGGGCGGTGGTCGGTAATGCTTTTATGACATGTATTATCGATGATGAAGGGGGAAGTTAAATACTCGGGGCGCGGGAATTTGGTTCCTGAGGAATTGGAAGCGGCTCCAGGAAGCCGTTGGCAATTCCTCCTCTCTCCCGGCGGAGGAGGCCGGGGGCTTTGCCACGGCGGCGCAGCGGCGGGTGCGGGCCGGACACAAGCATCTGCGGCTGATGTTTTCGTAGCCGGGCGATCTGGCGCTGCAGGAGGTCTCGATGCCGTCGCCGGCTGGGCGTCAGCCCGGCGACACACGGGCGGGCATTATGCGGTCCCGACGTTACTGTCGTGGGGCGTGTGGTAGTAGTCGCTCTCCTCGGCGGACTGGCGCGTCTCATCGAGCAGCCGGCGCAGGCGCTGCTCGGCGGTGGCCACTTCCGCGCAGGATTCGCAGTAGGGGTCGCCGCAGGGTTGATGGGCATAGAGCCAGTAGTGAACGACACCGGCCAGCAGCCCGGAAGCGATGTCCCAGGCGTCCGCGTCGGGGTTCTGCTCGGCCAGACGGTTGCCCAGGGCGACGGCCTGTTCGGCCGCTTCGTCGAATGTCGATTTGATTTGGTCGTTGGAACTCATGGCTGCTTACGGAAAAGAAGGAATCTTGCGGATACGTTCTTATTGTACCGTGTCGCTTCGCCTCTGCCCTAGCACCAGCGTCCCTGCGTCCGATTCTCCTCGTGGTCAAAGGATGGCGCCCCGCTCGGCGAGCGCGTACTCCTTCAGGGAACGGGTCACGTAGTCGTAGGCGTCGTCCACCGAATCGGTGCGGTGGAACAGGTCGACGTCCTCCGGGCTGATGGTGCCGTAGCGGATCAGGGCATCGAAATTGATCACCTCGTCCCAGTAGCGGGTGCCGAACAGCACCACCGGCAGGTGCTTGCGGATCTTGCGGGTCTGCAGCAGCGTCAGGAGCTCGAAAAGCTCGTCCAGCGTGCCGAACCCGCCCGGAAACACCACCACGGCCTTCGCCAGGTAGACGAACCAGAACTTGCGCATGAAAAAGTAGTGGAAGTGGAACGATAACTCCCGCGTGATGTAAGGATTATCGAATTCCTCAATGGGGATGGAGATGGTGAGCCCCACGTTCATCCCCTTGGCTTCGGAGGCGCCGCGGTTTGCCGCCTCCATGATGCCCGGCCCGCCCCCGGTGCAGACCACGAAGCGCCGCTCCTCGTCCACCAACTGCTTGGACCAGTCGGTCAGGCGCTGCGCCAGTTCCCGCGCCGCTTCATAGTAGTGCGACATCTCCAGCCGCAGCCGCGCCCGCTGCACATCACCATCGCCTGCCTCCGCGGCGCGCAGTTCCTGCTCGGCCTGTTCCCGCGAGATAAACCGCGCCGAGCCCAGGAACACGATGGTGTCGTCGATGCGGTAGTGATCGAACCGGCTCTGCGGCTCCAGATATTCCGAGAGAATCCGCAGCGCGCGCGCATCGCGGCTGTTGAGGAAATCCTGGTTGTGATAGGCCACCACGGGCCGGGTGGATCTTCTCATCGGAACGACTCCATGTTTTCAAACCGCATTCTTTGATCAGTCGCTCGAATAAACGCCACACACGGTGCGGATAAACGCTCGACCAAACAACATCCCAAGCCACAGGCATAGCAGATATTGGTGAGGGGTGCGAATCGGCGGGATCGGAATGCAGTTGCAGCGAGTCATCGCGGCGGCCGTGCCGCGCAGGAGCGGCTCCGCGGCGAATCGACCGCAGCGGTCCTGGGCGTATGCTAGTATGAAACGCCGCTCCACCCGGAGGGGTGGTCGGGAGTGAACGAGCTTGCAGGGATCTATCCGCGATGAAGGTGACGTTGGATTCAACGATGAAGGCGACGAAGGCGGCGGTCGGGCAGGGCGCCCGGCATCTGAAGGAGGCCGTCAACCGCGGGCTGGACCGCTCGGTGCGCCTGGCCGTCACCGGATTGAGTCGCAGCGGCAAGACCACCTACATCACCTCCGTGCTCCATCACCTGCTGCACGGTGTCGATACCGCGAACCTGCCGTTCTTCACGCCCGCCCGGGAACGGCGCCTGCTGGGCGTGCGGCGGGTCGAGCACCTGAACCTCGACGTCGCCGCCTTTCCCTACGAGGCGGCGCTCGCCGCGCTGGGCGAGGCGGGGCGCTGGCCCGACTCCACACGCGGCCTGGCTGAGACGCGGCTGGTGGTCCGCTACCGCCCCGAGGCGTTCCTGCGCAAGTGGCTGGCGGATGCCGGCACGCTCTATCTCGACATCATCGACTATCCCGGCGAATGGCTGCTGGACTTGCCGTTGCTGCAGCTTTCCTACGAAGACTGGTGCCGCGAGTCGTGGCGGCGCTTCGAGCAGGAGCCGCGCCGCTCCCTGCTCGGGGCGTGGGAAGGCGCGGTGAAGGCGCTCGATCCGGCGGCGCCGGCGGACGACGGGATCATCCGCGACGTCAGCGCCGCCTACGTGGAATTCCTGCGCCGCTGCAAGGACCCGCGCTTTGCCCTGAGCATCATCCAGCCGGGCCGCTTCCTTTTGCCCGGCGACTTGGCGGGCACGCCGGTGCTGTCGTTCTTTCCGCTGCCGCCCGAGCGGCTGGCGGAGGCAGGCGCGGGTGCGGCTACTCGCAGTTATCAGGCGGTGCTGCGCGAGCGCTACGAGTACTACAAGGAGCATGTGGTCAAGGCCTTCTACCGCCGCCACTTCGCCAGCTTCGACCGCCAGATCGTGCTGGTGGACTGCCTCTCCGCCCTGAACGTCGGTCCCGAGTGCGTGCGGGACATGCAGGAGGCGGTAACCCTTATCCTCAAGAGCTTCAGTTACGGCAAATCGGGCATCCTGACGCGGCTGTTCCGGCCGAAGATCGACCGGGTGCTGTTCGCCGCCACCAAGGCCGACCACGTGACGCCCAACCAGTATCACAACCTGGAGCTGTTCCTGCGCCGGCTCGTCACCGAGGCGCGCAACGAGATCCAGTTCCAGGGCATCGAGACGGAGTGTCTGGCGCTGGCCTCGGTGCGCGCCACGGAGCCGGCGGTGGCGGAATTCCAGGGCCAGAAGATCTCCTGCCTGCGTGGCATCCGTGACAGCGACAAAACGCTGGTGGCGCTGTTTCCGGGCGAGGTGCCCACCGAGATCCCCGCCGCCTCCGACTGGCACGATCGCTTCAACTTCATCGATTTCGCGCCCCCGCAGTTGCGCGACCTGCGCTACGGCCCGATCCCCCACATCCGGCTCGACCAGAGCCTCGAATATCTGCTGGGAGACAAATTCGGATGAGCGACGAGAAGGAGCGGCGTGCGCCGCAAAGCTTCGACCCCGACCGCGTCTCCGTGCTGCGCGAGCGCGAGGCGGCGGAAGACGCGTTCCGCGGTCCCGTGGAGATTCCGCCCGACGCGCAATTCACGCCCGCCGAAACACCGGAGTCCTCGGCAGGCGAGTTGGTGCCGGCCGGCGCACCGCGCGCCGCGCCGTGGGGACGCCGCTTCGCCGCGGCCCTGGCGGCGGCCCTCGGGGCTTACATGCTCTGGGAGATCTACGCACTGTTGGAGTGGGCGTTCGGGCGCTCGTGGCTGCTGGGCGCGCTGGTCGTTGCGCTGCTCGGGGCGGTGGCGGTGACCGGCGCCAAGTTTCTGCTGCGCGAATGGCGCGGCCTGCGGCAACTGCGGGAGCTGGAACGGCTGCGCGAACAGGCGCGGGCGGCTCAGGCCGGTGAGTCCGGC
>JBAYZB010000173.1:0-6241 GCA_041672765.1 Gammaproteobacteria bacterium
GGACGAGGTGCAGACCGGGATCGGCCGTACCGGCACTTGGTTTGCGTTCCAGCAGCACGGCATCATGCCGGATGTCATGACGCTCGCCAAAGGCCTGGGCAACGGGGTACCCATCGGCGCCTGCCTTGCCCGCGGCGCAGCAGCCGAGGTGTTCAAGCCCGGCAACCATGGCTCCACCTTCGGCGGCAACCCGCTCGCCTGCAGCGCCGCCCTGGCGGTGCTGCGGACCGTGGAACGGGAAAATCTCGCAGAACGCGCGGCGCAGCTCGGCGCGCGCATGCTCGAAGGATTCAAGACCGCGCTGGGCGAAGCCGCAGGCGTTGCCGACATTCGCGGCAAGGGCTTGATGATCGGCATCGAGCTGGATCGCCCATGCGCCGAGTTGGTCAAAAGCGCCCTGGAAGAAGGAATCCTGATCAACGTCACGGCGGACAAGGTGGTGCGTCTGCTGCCGCCGCTGATACTGACCGATGGGGAAGCCGATCAAATCGTAAACACCGTAAGCAGGCTGGTTTTAGGGTTCCTGCAAGAATGAGCAAGTACCCGAAGCCGCATATGCAAGCATGATCGGCGCCCCCTATGTCCCCCCAACGGCAGCGGAAAAGCGTGTCATACGGAATGGCAAAGAACCATTCGGCCGCGCTGCACCCGCACGCATGCTCGCATCTTCTCCGTTGAATTGAGCACTCCACTATGGCTCCACGGCATTTTCTCACTCTGCTCGATCTGACTCCGACCGAACTGCGCGCCCTCATCCGGCGCTCGATCGAACTCAAGGCCAAGCAACGGGCCGGCGAGGTCTATACGCCCTTGAAGAACAAGGTGCTCGGGATGGTGTTCGAGAAATCCTCGACCCGCACCCGCGTGTCCTTCGAGACCGCCATGGCCCAGTTCGGAGGGCACGCCATCTTTCTGTCGCCGCGGGACACGCAGCTCGGGCGGGGTGAACCGGTGGAGGATACCGCCCGCGTCCTGTCGCGCATGGTGGATGCCATCATGATCCGCACCTACGAGCATGAGAAGATCGAACTGTTCGCTGCCCACTCGCGCGTTCCGGTCATCAACGCCCTGACGGACATGTTCCATCCGTGCCAACTGCTCGCGGACATGCAGACCTTCCAGGAGCACCGGGGCGACATTCGCGGTCGCACCGTGGCCTGGATCGGCGACGGCAACAACATGTGCCACTCCTACATCAACGCCGCACGGCAATTCGATTTTCAGTTGCGCATTGCCTGTCCCGCGGGATATGAGCCCGACAAGGGCATCGTGGCAGCCGCGACCGGCCACGTCATGCTCATGAGTGATCCCTTGGAGGCGGCACGCGGTGCCGACCTGGTGGTAACGGACGTCTGGGCAAGCATGGGTCAGGAGGAAGAGCAGGCGCAACGGAAGCGCGCGTTTGCACCTTACCAGGTGACCGCCGAGGTCATGGCCGCCGCCAAGCCCGAAGCGATCTTCATGCACTGTCTGCCGGCGCACCGCGGCGAAGAAGTGGCCGCCGAGGTCATCGACGGCCCGCAAAGCGTGGTGTGGGACGAAGCGGAAAACCGCCTGCACTCGCAGAAGGCGCTGCTGGAACTGCTGCTCGTGGGCGGGAAACCGTAGATACCGACTCGCGCATCAAGCGTGTTTCGGATTCCAAACGGGGAGTTAAACGCAAAGACGCCAAGGCCGCAAAGTTTCGCAAAAATAAAGAAAGGCCTTACCCTGCGCGGTTTGGCCTCCCCGGCTTGACGGAACCCCTCCAGACAGGCGTCGTCCTCACATGAATCCTTTGCGCCTTTGCATTGTCCCTGGAGCTTGAGCACAAAGACGTCAAGAGCGCAAAGTTTTTGGGATGGTAGGAGAGCGCCATTCGCGTAGTGTGGGGTACCGCCCACCATCATGCATCGGTTGTCAAGGCATTTTTGGTGTGCAATGCCTTGCGCAAATTGCGCCACCTTGACATTCCGAAGAAGTCTTTGTGCCCTTGGCGCCCTTTGCGTCTTTGCGCTGAATCTCTTGAATCCTCGCCGCGCCGACGATTACTCATCCGCTCGCGCATCCTTCTCCATCTGCTCCAGGCTGGTGTGGCGCACGTCCTTGCCCTTGACGAGGTAGATGACGTACTCGCTGATGTTGCACGCATGATCCCCGATGCGCTCCAGCGAGCGGGCGGTCCATATCACATTGAGCACGCGCGTGATGGTACGCGGATCTTCCATCATGAAGGTGATCAACTGGCGCATGATGCGATCATATTCATGATCCACCTTGTCGTCTTCCTGGGCTACCCGCAGCGCCGCCTCGGGGTCCATGCGGGCAAAGGCATCCAGCGCGTCGTGCACCATCCGGCCCACATGGTTGCCCAGATTTTGTATCTCCAGATAGTGATCCTTGGGGCGCTCCATGTTGGACAGGCGAATCGCCATGCGCGCAATCTTCTCCGCCTCGTCGCCGATGCGTTCCAGATCGGTGATGGTCTTGATCACCGCCACAATGAGCCGCAGGTCGCTGGCCGCCGGCTGGCGCCGCGCCAAAATGTGGCTACACGCCTCATCAATCGAGACTTCCAGCGCATTGACACGATAGTCGTTGGCGATCACGGATTCCGCCAGGTGCGGATCGGCATCCACCAGCGCGGCGATGGCATCCGCAATCTGCTGCTCCACCAGGCCACCCATGGCGAATACCCGGTTGCGTATCTCTTCCAGCTCGATGTTGAACTGACGGAAGATATGATGGCTGATGCTGTTCTTGTCCATACTTGCTCCTCGCCGGGATTCGGCCGGCGCTGTACCGGCCGCCCCGTCCGTTCGCCGTCTCTCCGTTACCCGTAACGCCCCGTTATATAGTCCTCCGTCTGCTTCTTGCGCGGCTTGGTAAACAGGGTGCTGGTATCGCCGTACTCCACCAGAGACCCCATGTACATAAATGCAGTGTAGTCCGAAACGCGGGCCGCCTGCTGCAGATTATGGGTGACTATCACGATACTGTAAGCAGATTTCAATTCGTAGACGAGTTCCTCGATTTTGAGGGTGGAGATGGGGTCGAGCGCCGAAGCGGGTTCATCCAGCAGCAGCACCTCCGGTTCGATGGCGATGGCGCGCGCGATCACCAGACGCTGCTGCTGGCCGCCGGAGAGTCCCAGCGCGCTGTCATGCAGCCGATCCTTCACCTCATCCCACAACGCTGCGCTGCGCAGGGAACGCTCCACCACCTCGTCCAGGGTGCGCCGGTCGTTGATCCCCTGGATGCGCAGCCCGTAGGCCACGTTTTCGTAGATGGACTTCGGGAAGGGATTCGGTTTCTGGAACACCATTCCCACCCGTCGCCGCAGGTCCGCCACGTTGACGGACTTGCTGAAGATGTTCTGCCCGTCCAGGGTGACGGCACCTTCGATGCGCACCCCGTCCACCAGATCGTTCATGCGGTTGAAACAGCGCAGCAGCGTGGACTTGCCGCAGCCGCTGGGACCGATGAACGCAGTGACCCGGTTACGCGGGATCACCATGTTGATGTCCTTGAGCGCCTGCTTCTCGCCATAGTAAAGATTGAGGCCCTTCACCTCGATGCAGGGCTGTTCCGAGGCCAGGCGCAGGGTGCGCGTGCCACGGTCCAGCGCCGAGAAATCGATTCCGTGAGTGAACGTCGTGTTTTCAGTCATCGTGGGATACCAGCCTCGTCAAGCCAAAACCTATCCTTGCCGCGCACCGCCATCAGCTTTCCATCAGGCGGTATTTCTCGCGCAGGCGGTTGCGCAAATAAATGGCCGCGAAGTTGAGCAGCATGATGATGCACACCAGCAGCAGCGCCGTGGCGTATACCAGCGGCCGCGCCGCTTTGACGTTGGGGCTCTGGAAGCCCACGTCATAGATGTGGAAGCCCAGGTGCATGAATTTGCGGTCCAGATGCACGAAGGGCGCGAAACCGTCCACCGGCAGCGCCGGCGCCAGCTTCACCACGCCCACCAGCATCAGCGGCGCCACCTCGCCCGCCGCCCGGGCGATGGCCAGGATGAGGCCCGTCATCATCGCCGGGCTGGCGATGGGCAGGACGGTGCGCCACAGCGTCTCCGCCTTGGTGGCGCCCAGCGCAAGACTGCCCTCGCGGATGGCGCGCGGCACCCGCGCCAATCCTTCCTCCGTCGCCACGATCACCACGGGCACTGTCAGCAGGGCCAGGGTCAGCGACGACCACAGGATGCCGGGAGTGCCGAAGGTCGGCGCCGGCAGGGCTTCCGGGAAGAACATGCGGTCGATATTGCCGCCCAGGAAGTAGACGAAGAATCCCAGACCGAACACGCCGTACACGATGGAGGGCACGCCCGCCAGGTTGTTCACCGAGATGCGGATGAGGCGCGTGAGCGGCCCCTGCTTGGCGTACTCGCGCAGGTATACGGCGGCGATCACGCCGAAGGGCGTCACCAGCACCGACATGATGAGGACCATCATCACCGTACCGAAGATCGCCGGGAAGATGCCGCCTTCGGTATTCGCCTCGCGCGGGTCCTCGCTCACGAACTCCCACAGCTTCTCGGCGTAGAATCCGGTTTTTGCCAGAAGCCCCATGGCGTTCGGCCGATAGGCCCGCACCACCTTCATGAGCGGCACTTCGATCCGCTGGCCGTCCGCCACCTCGGTGACGAAGCTATCGCGTCCGGCCTGCTCATAGAGACTCGCCAGCCCCTGTTGTAACCGCTCGTAGTCGGCCTGCAGGGCCTGCCGCTCCATGGCGATCTCTTCAAGACTGGCAGGATCGAGTTCGTGCGCCAGTTCCATGCGGCGCTCCCGCAACCGTAACCGCTCCATCGCGTAATTGATCGCGCCGATGTCCTTCTTTTCGAGCTGGTGGATCTGCTCGTGGAGGGCGTGGGCGCGCTGCAGGCGCCGCTGCAACTCGGGCCAGGCCGCCTCCCCTTCCGCCACGACGGCGCCGTTCTCCTTCACGGCCAGAAGGTATCCGTACAGGTTGCCCCACTCACGCCGCTCCACCGCCACCAGCTCGGCGGGATAGCGCAGCTCACCCAACAACGGCTCGAGAACCCGCTGAAAATCGGTACCGAACAGATCGCGGTTGCCGACCTTGATCAGATAGCGCGTGACCGTGGGCCGGTCGCCGGGGATGTCATGACCGGCGTCCCGCAGGGTCTGCGCCGGAACGCTGCTCTTCTCGTGGATCTCGCCGACCAGACGGATAGTATCGCCGTCCTGGGTGTAAGTGGTTTCCACCAGCGCAGCAGGCCAGAAATGCCCCAGGCCACGGATGGCCGTCAGCCACAGCACGCCCAGCACCATGACGAGGCTCACGGCCACCGCGCCGGCATTCAGCCAGATCCAGGGCGCTCCGCTTTTGAACCATTCCCGCATGTCTTTGACCCGTGTCGCCGTCGTGATTCGCTTGCCGTTTACAGGCTGCTGTACTTCTTGCGCAGCCGCTGCTGCACCAGTTCCGCCAACGTATTCACGATGAACGTGAACATGAACAGCACGAAAGCCGCCAGGAACAGGATGCGGTAATGCGTACTGTTCACCTCCGACTCCGGCATCTCCACCGCGATGTTCGCGGAGAGCGCGCGGAAGCCCTGGAAGATGCTCATGTCCATGATGGGCGTGTTCCCAGTGGCCATCAGCACGATCATGGTCTCGCCCACGGCACGGCCCAGTCCGATCATGACGGCGGAGAAGATGCCCGGACTCGCCGTGAGCAGCACCACCCGCACCAGGGTCTGCCACGGCGTTGCCCCCAGGGCGAGCGAGCCGTTGGTCAGATGCCGCGGCACGTTGAAGATGGCGTCTTCCGAGATGGAGAAGATCGTCGGAATGACAGCAAACCCCATGGCCAGCCCCACCACCAGCGCATTACGCTGATCGAAGCCGATGCCCATCTCGTGGGTCAGCCATTGGCGCATATCGCCGCCGAACAACCAAGCCTCCAAGGGTCCGCTGAGGACCATCGACACGTAGATGAGCAGCAACACCACCGGCACCAGCAATGCGGCCTGCCAGCCGTCCGGCACCTTGTGCCGCACCCCTTCCGGCAGCCGGTGCCAGGCATAGCCGACCCCCAGAATACCGAAGGGCAGGAAGATCAACAGGGCGAAGATTCCGGGCAGATTGGCCTCCACCAGCGGCGCCAGCCACAGCCCGGCCAGGAAGCCCAGCATGACTGTCGGCAGCGCCCCCATGATCTCGATGGTGGGCTTCACGAAGTTGCGCATCGCAGGCGCCATGAAATAGGCGGTGAAGATGGCGCCCAT
>JBAYZB010000174.1:0-6151 GCA_041672765.1 Gammaproteobacteria bacterium
TTCTGCCCGCCGGCCTGCACCACCACCACGTTGGCCCGCCGCCCCGCCGCCGCCCCCTCCAGCCCGAACCGCTCGCGCAGGTGCAGCAGCGGCAGCACCTCGCCGCGCAGGTTCAAATACCCCGCCCGCCGCCCCCCGCCCGCCAGCTCCACGCACTCCAGCACCATGTCGAGCGGGATGACGTAGGCGGCGCGCGCCACCCCGACCAAAAACCCGTCAATGATGGCCAGCGTCAGCGGCAGGCGCAGGCGCACCGTGGTGCCGACGCCTTCCGCGCTCTCCACCTCCACCGTGCCGCGCAGCGCCTCGACGTTGCGCCGCACCACATCCATCCCCACCCCGCGGCCCGAGAGGTTCGTCACCGCCCCGGCGGTCGAAAAGCCCGGCTCGAAGATGAGCTGGTAGAGCTCGCTGTCGCTGGGCGTCTGCTCGGCGCCGACCAGCCCCCGCGCGCGCGCCTTCGCCAGCAGCGCCGCCTTGGGCAGCCCGCCGCCGTCATCGGCCACCTCGATCACGATGCTGCCCGAGTCGTGGTAGGCGTGGAGGCTGACGCGGCCGCGGGCGGGCTTGCCGCGCGCCGCCCGCTCCGCCGCCGGCTCGATGCCGTGGTCGATGGCGTTGCGCACCAGGTGCATCAGCGGATCGGCCAGCCCCTCGACCATGCCCTTGTCAAGCTCGGTCTCCGCCCCGGTGATCACCAGCTCGATCGCCTTGTCCAGCGCGCGGCTGACATCGCGCACCACCCGCGGGAAGCGCTGAAACGTCTCGCCGATCTCGACCATGCGCAGCCGCAGCGCCCCCTCGCGGATCTCCTCGACCAGCCGCGCCATGGCGGAGGTGGCCTCCTGCAGCGCCCCCACCCCGCTTTGCTGGGCGAGCAGGTTCGCGCTCGCCCCGGCAATCACCAGCTCGCCCACCAGGTTGATCAACTGGTCGAGCTTGGCCGCGTGCACCCGCACAAACGCGCTCTCCTGCGCCTTGTGCTCGCGCACCTGACGCTGCTTCTCCAGCGCCGCGTGCACGGCCTCTTTGGGCACCGCCCCTTGATCCACCAGGATCTGGCCCAGCGGCGGCTTGGATTGCTCTGCGCCCGGAGCGGACGCGTCGGTGTCCTGGGCGTGTTGGGTCTTCAGCGCCTGCTCCAATTCATTGGGCGTGACGGCGCCCGCTTCCATCAGGATGGCGCCGAGCAGGTCCGGGTCGCCGGATGCATTGCTGATGCGATCCGCATACTGCGCGATGTGGTCGGTGGGCGGGGTGATACGGATTTCGCAATCGTCGCGCACGAATTCGAACACGTTCTCGATCGCCGCTTTGTCGGCGTTGCCGCGGAATTCGATATCGACCGCCAGGTAACAGCTTTCCGCGTCCATGTCGCATGGCTCGGGCATGGCGTCGAAAGATGTCTTGAGGTTGACGATCTCGCCCAGGCCCGAGAGATAGTTGATGAACGACAGTGGATCCATGCCGTGACGGAACAGGTCCGGGCCGAATTTCAGGGAGATGTGCCATGCGTCAGTCTGTCGCGATGGGGAATCGGTGGCGGCGGGCGCTGGATGCTGTTCGGCAGGGACGGCAGGAGCGGGCGCCTGTGCCCCCGCACCCTGCAGGTATTCATTCAGCGCAAGGGTGAGTTCATTGCCGCGCGCCTGTGCGGATTCGTCCAGGGATCCGCCTTCCACGGCCGTGACCTCGACCAACTCGTCGATGTGATCGCGACACTGCAACAGGACGCCGATCAGTTCTTCGCTGATCTGGATCTTCCCTTCGCGAATCAGGTCGAGAACGCTTTCCACGCGGTGGGTGAAGGCGACGATGGCCTCCAGACCGAACAGTCCCGCGGAGCCCTTGATGGTGTGGGCCGCCCGGAACAGGGCGTTGATCACTTCGGTATTGGAAGGTTCCGCTTCCAACTGGAGCAGGAGGCTTTCCATGTCCTGTAGCAGGCCCCGTGCTTCCGCGATGAATGTCTGAAGGGCTTTGTCGATGTTCATGCCGGCATCTCCACATGGTCGGGGCAAGTATTCGGCCGTGCGGGGAGAACGAGCGGGTCGCCGAATACGGATGCCAGGTTGTAGGCATCGATGACGTCGAGTACCGGACGGCTGTGCGCGACGAGCCGCAACACCGTCCCTTGCAACGCGGCTTGCTTCTTGCTCATGAACAGAAGCTGGACGCCTGCCGTATCGATCTCGCTGACCTGCGACAGATTGATCTCGGCCTCGCGGCAGCCGGACAGCGCCGCGAGCAGCGCCTGCCGGGTGTTGGCCGCGTTATGGATGGTCATTTCTCCGGTTATGGAGATCTGACATGTATCGCCACTCTTTTTGAATTCGACTGCCATGTTGTTCTCCTGAAGACGGCAAGTAGAGGTCATTTGCCGGGCGCGGTCATGGTGGAAGGAGTTTCGCGACCGCATCCAGCATTTGCGCGGGTTGGAAGGGCTTGACCACCCAGGCCTTCGCGCCCGCGGCACGACCCTCCTGTTTCTTGGACTCCTGCGATTCCGTCGTCAGCATGATGACGGGCGTGAAGCGCAGGTCCGGACGGTTGCGCACTTCCTTCAACAGCGTGATGCCATCCATGTTCGGCATGTTCACATCGCTGATGATCAGATTGACTTTGGTGCCGTCGAGCTTGGCCAGCGCGTCCTTGCCGTCGCATGCCTCCACCACGTTATAACCGGCACCTTTGAGGGCGATGGCGACGACTTGGCGCAGCGACGCGGAATCATCGACGATCATGATGGTCTTGCTCATTGGCGCTCCTAGAAGAACGTGATCTGTTGAGTGTCGGACGAGGCGGCCGCGTTCCTTCCATGGTGGTTTTCATGCTGCTCCGCCATGGTGTAGGTCGTCGCCAGTTCGTCGAGCCAGGCCATGGCGTCCGGGGTGTCTGCTTCGTTTTCGTCTGCGACGGCGGCCGACGCGAGGCGTTGGTTCAGCTTTTCGACGTCGTCGCGGACATTGCTCAGAATCTGGCTTACGCGGTCTTGGAACTGCAGGGAAACGAGCATGTTGGAGATTTCGTCCCGGATGCCCGTCGTCTCGGCCTCCAGCAGCCGCGATGATTCGGAGAGGCCTTTCGTCGCCCGCTCGAATCGGGACAACACCTCGCGGATGGTCGCCTCGGACCGGGATTCCACGGCGGCATTTTCTTGGGCATAGCGCCGCGAGATATCGAGGGCGGAGGCGAGACGATCATTGATGACGCGGACCTTCTCGCGGATGCGGCTGCCGGTATCGCGGGACATGTTCGAGAGCTGGCGTATTTCGTGGGCGACGACCGCAAAGCCGCGCCCGGCATCGCCCGAGCGGGCGGCCTCGATGGCGGCATTGAGCGCCAGGAGGTTGGTCTGATCCGCGATGGCGGCCACGTCGGCGGCCATGGACGTCAGCTCGTCCGCGAAGGACGACAGGCTGACCACTTCCTGCATCATGCGTTCCTTGGTCTGCAGGGCCGACTGCAGCGCGTCGATGATGGAATGCAGTTCGATTTGGCTTTCCGACAGCAAGGAAAGGATGCTGTGGTCGCGGGTGGAGGTTGCGCCCATGTCGGATGTGGCGCTTTGCGACGCCTGGACGGCCGCTTCTATCCGCTGCACCAGATTGGAGAAGCGCATGGTCAGCGCGACGATCGCCTCTTCGGTCTGGCTGCGTGCCGATTCGATGTGCCGGGCCCACACGGGCAGCACGTTTGTGCAGAAGCCGTCGAGATTGCTGATGGCCACCGGCGCCGCAGCGCGGCATTCCGCACAGGCTCTCTCCGCCGCGGCGCTATGAGAGCCCAGGCTTTGCTGCGCGTGACGGGTCATCACCAGGGCGGATGCGGCGGCGGCAATGACGAGGACGAGCGTCTGGAAAGCGGTGTACAAAGACAGGCCGTTCGACGCGAAAAGCAAAGCCGCCGCGAGGACGGCAATGGAAAAGGGCGCAATCCACAGGGACCGGGGGAATGCCGGAAATGGGGTCTGCGGTGAGGGTGACATTTGGTCAGCCTCCCGGCCGCGCCGTCTGCGCAAGACGGCGGGCCGTTGCAGTCAGGAAGGCCCACGCCGGTTGAACGCAGGCCGCGCGCGGGGTCCGGCGGTGCGTGCAACGATGAGTCCCCGCCCGGCGTGCCGGTTCGAGTACGTTCGCGTGTGGCGTGATGCTGGAGATCGACACTGTTGGTTCGCTGTAAATTCGTTGTGGGCTTGACCGGATGATGCGACAGCGGCGCAGGACGCGACATTGGCGCAACACGATTTTTTCTGTAGGAACTTTGTGATCATGCAATGACCGATTTCCGGCAAGCAGTGCCCAACAGTGCCTGCGTAGGCGGGATGCCAAGGTCTCGGGCGTGCCCGGCGGCATATTCCCGCTTCCTTAATGGGGAGGGGCGAGGAGGAAGGGCTGGCTGTGCGTCAAACCACGCGCCATTGCACCAACCCGGCGGGTTGGGCTCTCTGAAAGGAAACGGGGACTCCGGAATGGTTGGCAAGGACGGCAACGGTGCCGAAAACCCGTCCCGGTGCTCAGCCCATGATCGGCTCGGGCCGGAGCAGGTGGCTCCCGAGCATCAGGTTGTACGCATCCCGCACCTCTTTTGCCCAGATCGTTCTCCGCGTCCTGCCGGCCTGCTTGATCTGCGCCAGCAGCCGCTCGGCCTCCGCGCGTTCCTGATAAGGACCGAGCAGTCCCTCGCGCGTCTCCAGATACCAGCCTTCGCCGCTGACGTAATACGGACGCAAGGAACACCAGAGAACAGCGACATGGGCGTTATTCATGGGTTTCCTCCTGGCACGAAGTGAGTGAAAACGGGTGGTGCAGCGCCACAGGCGCGTTCGCAGACAGGATGAACGCTACTGCCTGCACCGAGGCGTGTGGATCGGGGAAAGGCGCGACGCTTTGTAGGAAAGCGCGGATGTGGATGGTAGGCCGGATGGGGTGCCGCGAAGCCGGGGCGGCAGTGGTTGCCGCCGTCCGCTATTTCCGCGATTCGCGGAAAGGAGAATGGGATGCGTGTTTCATATCCGCGCCCTCAGCCCTTTTGCCGGGGGCGAGTCGATCCGGGTACGGGCCGGGACGTGCGCCTGTAGCCTTTATCCCGTGGCCACCCGGGTCGCGATGGCCGGCGGGTTTTCCAGCGTGTGATGCAGGGTGCAATGGCTGGCGGCCAGGCGCGCGGCCTGGAGACGTGCGGGCGGAAGCGCCGGCCATTGGATGTCCATGTCGATTCGGTCGATGCGATTCGGCTGTTGGGCATAGGACCAGCGTACCCGCATGCTCAGGTCTTCCACGGGCGTATCGATGGTCTCGGCGTAAACCGCAAGCACGGAATAGGTGCAGAGCGCCAGCGAGGTGGCAAACATCTGCATCGGGCCGTAACGCAAACGCGGATGCTCCGGCTCGAGTGTGAGATCGGGCGCTTCGAATTGGCTGAATTCGAGATCTTCCCCCGCGTGCAGGACGATGCGCATGATCGACTCTCCCGGATGGGTTGAATGATCGCTGCCGTGATTTGAGTATGGACAACGCGGCGGACCACCGCCACGCGGCTTGTGCTGCCGTTTTTTCGGTCTGCGGACAGGAGTCCACATCCTGAAACCGGACCAGCTACTCTTTGTTTTGATCATTCGGAAAGCAATCGCTCGTTGTGCCGCACCGGTGGCGGGAAGCGGTCACGCGCAGACGGTGGGGAAACGCGGGCCGTCATTTCACCATCGTACGGCTAGCTTGAACTGGAGTCGCATATGCACAAGGCGACCAATCCACACTATCTGCGCGAGTTGCTGGGAGACTTCGAGATGCCCGCGCGGTTACTGCTCGACAGCACCGTCTCGATCTCCGCGCTGCTGGATCGCGAGGGCGTGTTGCACCATGTCAGCCCCGCGTTCGCTACGCTGCTGGGCCATGCCCAGGTGGCGTTGATTGGGCGGAACCTGCGCACGTTGCTGCCTCCAGGAGACGTCGGGTGGGTGGAACATAAGTTTACGGAGGCGGTGCACACGGGGACGGCGGTGCCGTTGGAACTGCGTCTGCGTGGCGTCGGCGCCTGGCGTTATCTCCAGGGTGAGATCCGCGCCATGAACGGATACGGCTTCCAGGGTTTTTTGATCAACGCCTACGACGTTACCGCTTCCAGGAGCGCGGAAGGCGCGCTGGATCGG
>JBAYZB010000175.1:0-6078 GCA_041672765.1 Gammaproteobacteria bacterium
TTCGTGCTTCATACAAAGGTTATATACCAAGTATTAACGAAGAACAAGGAAAAGCGAGGTGCAAATGAACAGCAAAGTTCGTGGCGCACTACTCATCGTAGTGCTATTTGTAATCGCATCATCAGTTCTATTCGCGCAAACCCGCGAGTTTGATGCCAGTCACATTGATGTGACTCTACTCAATCCGGGGCCGGATGGACCAAACCATGTAATCATTGGAACCACTGTAGAAGTGGAGCTGGAAGACCCCGATATTGGCACGGAAATTGCCGTAGAATCGGCTACGGCTGATTTTAGCCAGTTCGAGGGTCCTGCAGCTGAAGCAATGGTATGGGACGATGGTGATCAAAGGTGGAAAGCCGAGTACACAGTGGGCGCAGGCTCATTGGCAGACGCTACGGCGAAAGTAAAAATTACTGCCTCGAAGGAAAACGGTGATGGGCAGTTTACTCAAGACGATACCGAGTTTAGTGTAAACAACATCGCAACCGATATCGAGGATTTGACCATTGATGTCGAAATTGATGGTGAAGGCCCAACCGGTGCCGCAATAGTTGGCTCAACGATTCAGGTTACTTTTACAAGTAGCGAAATCATTAATGCAAAAGTCGATTTTCAAGCTATTGGTGGCGGACTTGTAGACATGACACAAGTTGACAGCACCTTTACAGCAGAATACTTAGTGGTAGCCGGAGATTTTACCGGTGATTACACAGCTGAAGTGCTTGCTTATGTATCTGGAAGTCCGAATCCCGGTAGTGCTGCGGCTGATGAAGCTATCCTGGTAGACAATTGGGTGCCGGAAGAAGCTGATGCTTTTGTGGGTGAATCCTATCTGGTGATCAATGATGATCCGGATCAGCATTTCATTCACTCGGGAGATCCTATAACTGTTAATGCCGTGCTTGATACCCGGGTAACAAAAGCTAAGATAGACTGGGGTTATAGCAATGCTAGAGTCGAAGAAGAATATGATGTAAATGGTGGCGTACTTACAGCTTCCTACACCCCTGCGGATGGTGAATTGCAGGATACGGATGATTTTGAGATCGCCATTACATGGTTAAAAACTGAAAATGGAAACGAATCCGACGTGGCTTTTTCCTATGTCATTTCGGGTGCTCAAGATGACTCACCGATCGTAGTGGATGCCTCTGCTCCGGATTTAACCGGAGGCTGGGATCTATATTACAATCCTGACAATGGACTCAGATTTTCTCCTAACGCAGATTCTGTAGATGGATATGGGACTGCGCCGGACACCTTCACCATAATGTTGAAGCTTCCGGATTGGGGAGTAGATGGGGCCACTGAATTTACCTTACGTTTTGTAAGTGAAAACAGGTTGTCCTTCCTCAAAACATACACTGCAGCCAGTACCGAGCTCACCGACAATGGTGGCGGTTTGCTGGAAGTGTTATGGGATGGCAGTGATGCTGATGGCAATCCATTGGTATTTGATGCTCCCACTACCATAGGTATCACCCTGTGGGAAGTGAAGGATGCAGCCGGTAATGCAGTAAATCTGGAATATGTTACCGGAGCTGAATTCCCCGCAGGTGGCGATATCAATGTAGGTGCTGATCATGCACTTTTGGATGATAATGAAGTAATTCTAAACCGCATTCACGTGGTGGTGGATAATCAAGCTACCGAATACCTTAATAATCTTGCTCTGGTGAATAGCAATCATGCCAATATAATTCGCTTGATCGATGATACAAACGACGATGGCGAATGGAATGATGGCGAAGCTGTTTATTACAACACCGCGGCCGGAGTAGACGGAAGCCAGCAGATTGATGTGAGCTTCAGAACTAAACGCCAGGTAACTGTTGATACCAATGATCTGCGTCATGAGACCCAAAACTACTGGATATTTGCCGAAAATGCCAGCACAGCTTGGTTCTACAATGGTACAGCTTGGGAAGACATGGGCAGCTTTGATTTTGCCACAGCCTTGCAAGAAGTACCCTTCACCGGCAATGCAGCTAATTCGGATATCGTAAACGTTACACTTGATTTGGGTAATGAATATGATACGCCCTTCATAGGCGCCGCGGATCCCGGTGTGGATTACGAATTATACGCTTATGTGCAAGATAATGCCGGAAATATCACAAAGTCCGATGTAGTGGATATGAATATCCAGCATCAAGCTATGAAAACACCCACCATCAATAGAATTGAACTAACCTCAATTCACGAATTGGTAGAGGGTGGACTTGCTCAATACAACGGCGATGTCAAAAATTTCTATCTCACCGCTGAATATGCTGCTGAAGATGCTCCCTATACAGATGAGTACTATACTTCACAAGACCAGCTTGTTTTCGAGATCGAAGTAAATGATAGCGCATTCCTTAAAGAAAGTGATTCCGTAGAGCTGCGTTTCACTGTTAGTGGGGAAGAAATAGTCAGCTATCTGCAAAAAATCGATTTTGTGGATAATGTAGCGACCATTTCAATCCCGGTAAGTGATTTCACGGTTGAAGATGGAGCATTGGCTCCCGGGATACTATGGGGAATCGGTGGAGATAACGATACCACAAACTACATCCAGGTTACTTCTTATGCTATAGAATACTCTGTAAATGGCAGTCCCATAGCTCAGAGCTTTGTAGCGGAAGATGCCGATGAGTTTTATCTGGTAATTCCTCCCAAACCCATTTTCCCGCCTACGGATCCTTCAGAATACAATCTGGCTGCTGAATACGAAGTATTCTCCCCCGGTAATCCTATGAATACATACGATGCTGAAACCAACTATGCCTTTGATGGTATGATGGACAGCAACGAATTGTCATTTGTGGTACCGGAAGGTGTGAATATCTTGTGGAGATTGGAAGTTCTTCAGGAAATGGATGTAGTGAAAAGCTGGGAAGATAGAATCCCGAATGCTAATAACACTGCTGTTTCCAGAACTTTTGAGAATCTTAGTAATGCAGATCCGGATATTGAAGCTATAGTAGCCAATGGCGATGCCGAAGATTTCACAGTGAAGCTTAGCATATTGCCAGATCCCATGAGCGATCCCGGCTACGCTCCTCCTCCCACGGGTATCACTCCCGAGATCGAGATTAGCGTAGACAACGAGAATCCTTACATCTTGGCTACAGAAGCGGATATTGCAAGCATCGAAAACAATGTAATCACTCTTACTACTGGTGATCCGATTGTTTCTGCAAATGCAAACACCTTCAGCTTTGATCTACAAGCCAATGAAGCATTGGGCACAGAGATCGCAGCAGGAGATGGAAATTGGCAGATTCTCCTGAAAAAGGAAGATAATTCCGATGTGACAAATACAAATAGCGGAACTCCCCTAACTGCTGCTATCAGCAGCGTAGAGAATGGGGGAGGCAATCTCTATAGTATCACAGTAGAGGTTAACGGTATTGCCGGAATCACTCCTGAAGAAGCGGAAGATGCCAATCTGGTATTGATCCTGCCTTGGGATGAAGCCAATAACCCTGCTCGTTACAATGAACCCACTCTGCCTTATGCAGCGGATATGTGGCATATGGATAGTGCAGAATACTATCTACCCTTAAATATAGTCCCGGATATCCCAGAGCTTTCCAATGTAACTATCAACGATCCTGATCTCATCTTTGTACCTGGAGAGGATTTGGAAGTTGCATGGGAAATGGCGAATTGGGAAGATCGCGATATTGCTCTTACTATCGAGCTGAGCGTAGGCACGGAAGTAATCGGCACTGCTACCATTGATAGTGGTTTTGCTGCCGAGATGAATGAAGTGTTTGCAGCCTTTGACTACGAGGATATTGATGGTGAGACTATCACTGCTACCATCAGTGGAACCGTGGATTACGATGGTCTGACAATGGATCTGGTGCCTCAGACTGCCACTATAGAAGTAGATGTCCAACCGGTAATTGAATCTCTGGTATTTGAAAAAGATGCAGAAGAGATTCGCACTCTGATGAATGGCATGGATGAAATAACCATCACTGCCCAGATCACCAGCCCCAATGCTCTGGACATAGATAGTCTGGTGCTGAGTAATGCTGACATCGATCTTACTGAGTGGACTTTACCTGTTCCCATTGTTACTCCTCTTGCAGGTGATATATTGGAAGTAAAGTGGACCGGCGTTGCAATCGCGGAAATGGAATTTGATCCAGCTCTGCTGGTTTCAGATTTTGTGCTTGCAGCCAGCACACCAGATGGTTATGCTGCTGAAAATTACACTCATCAGATGTTGCTCATTAGTGATGTAGCTTCTGAATTGAAGGGTGTGGTAGCCAACGAAAGGACTCCTTATGATGACATAGATCCTGCTGGTTGGTTTGCTCCTGAGCACAATGTAGTAGCTGAATATCACTTTGTAAGCCTCGTAGCTCCTACCGATGAAGTAGCTCCGATCTTGGCGGATTTTGATGAGATTGAAGATAATATCGCTTCAAATCTTACTCCGCCCAGCACAAGCACTATCACTGAACACACTCTAACTCTTACCAGTGGAAGTGAAGATCCGGTGGAAATTACGCTATATGAATATATCGCCGGATGGGACATCGAGCCAGATGTACAAAGTGTATGGAATAGATATGACGACGGAGAAGCAATTGAGGTTACATTTGAATATGAATTGGTAACCGGTTCTCAAACCGATATCAATGAAATCCAAGTAGACCTCAGAGTTCCGATTTATGAGAACCAGCTTAAGGTTGCCGTAAGTGATACTACTCCGGTTGCCAGCGATTATCTTGATATGTCAGGATATCTTTGGACCGGAAATACGATTACAATGGCCCTTGATACAGAAACAGGAGGATGGCCAGATGGTCAAAGCATCTTTGTAAAATATCGTGCTAATGACGGTGAAGGTGTAAAGCTTCTGGATGCTCCTGATGGTATGCCAAGCGGTCTTACTAACAATGGCTGGGAAGTAACTCTGATATCTGATACAGACGATGCCAATGGCAGAGAAAAGATCCTTAAGCTGAGTCCTGGCACCACTGCAGATCCTACTTTAGAAGGCTTTAGCTATACTTTTGCTGCTTTGCAGGATAAGGTGGGACACATAAACTACGGTGCTGCTGCAAATGGTGGCGTATACTATGCCGATGATGGATATCGTGCTGATCCTCCTGTATTGAATTTCGCTTTTAGCGCAGATTATACAAACGAGCATCAGGATATCCTGGTCTATAAATATGATGGCGTAGATAGACTAAACTCTGCCACAGATCCTTATGTGGCAACTGGACAGGCTATTGGTCTGCAAATCGTACTCAATCCTCCTGCCGAGCCTGAAAACAATGGCCGCGCTTTGGCGATTGAAAAGATTGAGGTGGATCGGGTAGAGATCAATGATAGATACATCCTGGATACAGCAGTAGACAATTGGGTCGCTCTTGCTCAATACGATAGTTTTACCTATTATCTTGATCAGGATATATTGGTAGATAACAATCTGGAGCAAATTGACGTACAATACCGTGTTTACTACCTTATTACTTATGAAGATACTTCTACTGATAATAGCACTTACTTCGAATCTGATGTATATGAAGCTGAAGGTATCGTAGACAGGGGTGCTCCGGAATTGGAATCCGTCTATGTATACAGCGGTACTACCGGCACAAATATGGAAGGTTATGTATATCCCGGCGACAATGATGGTCGCATCATCGTAATCTTCAAGGACAGCGGTAATGATAATCCTGAAGCAATGCCTACAGTGGAAATTGAAGATTTGGATCAGTTTGTACAAGGTATGCCAGCAAGCTATGATGTACCCGCCGACAATATCTCCTTCTACGAGGAGTATCCCCATCCTATAGATCCAACAAAACCTGCACTTCAAAACGTATGGGTTGCTGATCTTGTTGATCTTACTATCATAGATCCGGCCGAGACCTCAGTTACTTTCAGTTACAAGGTAAGTGACTTTGCCGGAAATTATGATGAAGGCGACAGATTTGTTGAGATCATAGGTTCTGATCCCATCGTGCCGCTTATCCGCGACGCCAAGTACTTCACTCAGATCTACGACGGCAGCTGGAAAGAAGCAGTGGTGGAACCTGTAGCTGGACAGAATGTAAACTC
>JBAYZB010000176.1:0-6067 GCA_041672765.1 Gammaproteobacteria bacterium
GCCACAGCCGCCACTTCGCGTCCGGCCGCCTCGCTTCCGGTCAGCGTCACCGCGTGGACCCGGTCGTCCTCCACCACCCGCGCCACCATCGCAGCGGGAATCAGGAGGGTTTGGAACACCGCTTCGGGAAACCCCGCCTCCTTGAACACGCCCTCGATGGCCAGAGCGCACTGCGGCACATTGGAGGCATGCTTGAGCAGCATGGTATTGCCCGCCATCAACATCGGCGCGGCGGCACGAAACACCTGCCAGAACGGGAAATTCCACGGCATCACCGCCAGCACCGTGCCCAACGGCTCGTAGGCGACATAGCTGCGGCCGGCATCGGTCTCGATTTCCTCTTCCGCAAGAAATGCCGCGGCCCGCTCCGCGTAGTACTCGCACCCCCAGACGCACTTGTCGATCTCGGCGCGCGCCTCCTGGATGAGCTTGCCCATCTCCTGGGTGATGAGCCGGGCGAACTCCTCGCGGCGCACCCGCAACACCTGCGCTGCGCGCAACATGGCCGCGCGCCGCTCCGCCACGGGTAACGCAGCCCATGCCGGCGCCGCCGCGGCGGCATGGGCCAACGCCCGTTTGGCATCCGCTTCGCTGAATCCCGTAAAGGTCTTGAGTGTCGAGCCGTCCGCCGGATTGATGGATCGCAACATCATGACAGCCCCCTTGCCGATGCTTTCGGGAAGTATACGCTATCGAGTCCCGTCGAATAGCGCCACCGCACCACCTTGCAAACCGTGCCATGGAGACTGAAACTCGGAAAGGGCAAGAACGAGGAACGGACCGGAAGAATCGCCTCCATGAAGACACGGAACCTTTGCGTCCTGGGCGGCACCGGGTTTGTCGGACGCCAGTTGCTGAACCAATTGACCCCCGGCGGACACCGGATCAAGGTGCTGACGCGGCGTCCCGAGCGCCACCGGGACCTGCGGGTACTGCCCACTGTGGAACTGCTGGAAGCGGACGTGCACGACCCCGTCGTCCTCCGCGAGACGTTCCGCGGCTGCGATGCGGTGATCAACCTGGTGGGCATCCTGAACGAAGCGGGCCAGGGCTTCGCGGCCGTGCACGTGAAGCTGCCGCGCAAGATCGCCCAGGCCTGCAAGGAAGCCGGGGTACGGCGGGTCCTGCAGATGAGCGCCCTGCATGCGGATGCCGCCAACGGCCCAAGCCACTATCTGCGCACCAAGGGCGCGGGCGAAGACCTGATGCACGCCGCCGCGACGGATGGGTTGCAGGTGACCAGCTTTCGTCCGTCGGTGATCTTCGGCCCGCGCGACAGCTTCATCAACCGCTTTGCAGGACTGCTCAGGCTCGCCCCGTACCTGTTTCCCCTCGCCTGCCCCAACAGCAGGTTCGCACCGGTATATGTAGGAGACGTGGCACGCGCCTTTATCGTCGCGCTGGAGAACGGCGCCACCATCGGGAACCGCTACGACCTGTGCGGCCCCCGCGTCTACACGCTGCGGGAGATCGTGGAGCTGACCGCCCGCCAGTTCGGGCTGCGGCGCAAAATCGTCGGGCTGAACGACGGCTTGTCGCGCCTGCAGGCGCGGTTGTTCGAGTTCGTACCCGACAGACCGTTCACGCTGGACAATTACCGATCCTTGCAGGTCGACAGCGTCTGCCGCAACGACAGCGGCCTGCTCCGGCTCGGCATCACCCCGATCTCTTTGGAAGCGATCCTGCCGCGCTATCCCGGCTATCCCGTCGGAAACCGCGGCTGATGGCGGGCGTCCCGAATCAGGACCCCGTCGTCAGCGGCCGCACCGCGATTCTCGCCGCCCGGGCGGCGAGCGCCTGCAGACGCTCGGCGCGCTGCCTCACGGGCAGGTCGCCAATTTCCCGCGCGGCACGGTAAAACGCCGGCAGATCGCCCCCCAACTCCTGCAACAGCGCCCGGAATGCGGGCACATACTGATGATAGGTGGCGACGGCGGCCAGCTTGGCGTTGTTGAGATCCTGCGCAAACCAGGCGTCGTAGCCGGCATATCCTCCCCAGCGCTCCTTGAGCACTTGATATTCCGCCCGCAGCTCCTCGAAGACGCGGGCCTTGCCCGCCCGTTTCTCGTCGGCGGAAAGGGGCGCCGCATAGAGCTGCGCCAACCGCTGCCGCGCCTTCCCCACCAACTCCAGAAACTCCAGGTGCCGCTGCTTGGCATGCCGATAATTCCGGATCTCCCCGGAATCGCCGCGGCTCTCCAGCCAGCGGCGCACGCCCTCCTCCTCCACGGCCGTGGCAAACGACTCGTTGAACGCCGAGTCCCCCGGGATATAGAGCTGCTGATGGGCCAGTTCGTGGAAGATCAACGCGGCAATCCCCGCATCGGAGCGGTTGATGACGGTGTTCAGCAACGGATCGTCAAACCAACCCAGGGTGGAATAGGCCGCCACTCCGCCCACGTAGACGTCGTAGCCCTCAGCCCGCAGCTCGGCGGCGAAATCCCGCGCAGCGGCCTCCGAGAAATAGCCGCGGTAGCGCACGCATCCCACCACCGGAAAACACCACTCGCGGGGCTCCAGGGAAAGCTCCGGGGCGGCGACCACGTTCCACACCACATAGGGACGCTTGAGATCGGCGTAGTACCGGTAACTGTCGTTGTACGGCAGAGCCAGTTCGCGGCTGGCGAACTCCCTTATCTCCAGCGATAACGCCAGCTTGCGCTTCAAGTCTCCCGGTGTCGCAGGATTTTCCAGCAAGCGCGGGATGGGCTCGCTCTTGGCCAGCAATTCCCACTGCCCGCTGACGGATTGGGCGATGTACTCGATCCCGGCGCAGCCGGACAGGAGCAACACCAGCCCACCTGCCGCGGCGATCCGCAATCCTGTTATGCTGATAGCCATAAACGTGAAGTTACCACACCCCTCGCGGTTCATTATGGAAATCTATCTCGTTGGCGGCGCCGTACGCGACAAACTGCTGGGACTTGAGCCCAAAGAGCGCGACTGGGTGGTGGTCGGGGCCACGCCTGAAGAGATGAAGGCGCGCGGCTTTCGGCAGGTGGGCAAGGACTTTCCCGTGTTCCTGCATCCGGAAACCCAGGAGGAATACGCCCTGGCGCGCACCGAGCGCAAGACAGGGCCGGGCTATAAAGGCTTCGAGGTGCATGCGGCGCCGGACGTGACCTTGGAAGAGGACCTCAGGCGGCGCGATCTTACCATCAACGCCATGGCCCAGACAGCGGACGGCGTCCTGATCGATCCATTCAATGGCCGGGAAGACCTGCGCCTCGGCATTCTGCGCCACGTCTCCCCCGCCTTTGCCGAAGATCCGGTGCGCATCCTGCGCGTGGCCCGTTTTGCCGCGCGTTACGCGCGCTGGGGTTTCCGCGTGGCCCATTCCACCAACAAACTCATGCGCCAGATGGTGGAGGCGGGCGAGGTGGACGCCCTGGTACCGGAGCGGGTGTGGGCGGAGCTGGTGCGGGCGCTGGGCGAGGAGCGGCCGTCCCGTTTCTTCGAGGTGCTGCGCGGCTGCGGCGCGCTGGCGCGCGTGTTCCCCGAGATCGACCGCCTGTTCGGCGTCCCGCAGCCGGAGCAGCATCATGCCGAGATCGATACCGGCGTGCATGCGATGATGGTGCTGGACATGGCCGCGCGCCTGACGCCGGATACGCGGGTGCGCTTCGCCGCCCTGACCCACGACCTCGGCAAGGGGACCACCCCGCCGGAGGAATGGCCACGCCACATCGGTCACGAGCAGCGCGGCGTAGAACTGGTGCGGGAAATGTGCGAGCGCCTGCGCGCGCCGGGCGAATACCGCGACCTCGCCCTGATCGTGGCGCGCTACCACGGGCACTGCCACAAGCTCTTCGAGCTGCGCCCATCCACGGTGCTCGATACCCTGGAGGCCACCGACGCCTTCCGGCGCCCGGAGCGCTTCGAGCAGTTCCTGCTCGCCTGCGAAGCCGACGCCCGCGGCCGCGCCGGCCACCAGGAACGGCCCTACCCGCAGGCCGAGGCATGGCGCGCCGCCCACCGGGCCGCCGCGATAAGCGCGCAACCGCTGGCGGAGCAAGGACTCAAAGGGGAGGAAATTGCGCGGGAGCTGCGCAAACAACGCCTGGAAGCGGTCAGGCAGGCGCTGGACGCGTTCGAGGCCGCCAGGTTTACGTAGCGGCAGGCGTCGCTCGCGAACCATGCCTTTGCAGACCGGTGTTTCAACGCCAAGACGCGAAGCGCGCAAGACTTCAACGCGAAGTCGCAGGGCTTTAACGCAAAGGCGCAAAGAATTTTTAGAGAATTACCGCAGCCTGGGCGGGCTTCCATAAGCCCGTGGAGGTCAATCGGCGCAGACCAAGCCCGTTCCTGCCTTTGCGTTCTTAGCGCCCTTTGCGTCTTTGCGTTTAAGCGCCGGCTCCCGCCTGAATACCGTTAGGCAACCTGTAGCAGCTTCCGCTCCACCATCGACAACAACAGCGCAAAGCGGGTGCGCGCCAAGCGCCACGCGAGCAGGACACCGAGGCCGTTGGCCAACATGTCCGTCACGTCCGGCGTCCGCTGGCCGCCCGCGTGCTGCAGGAACTCCAGCGCCACGCCTAACAGGATGAAGGCGACTGCGACAACGCCGTGGGCGCGCCGCGTGCGGTAAAGCTGCGCGAACCAACCCATGAGCGCTCCATAGGCGACCAGGTGATCGAGCTTGTCCCAAGCGAGCGGCCCTGGCAGCTCCGGCGGCTTGGGCGTCAGGGACAGGTAGACAACCACTCCCACCAACATCCAGCCCACCGCCGCCCACAGCGGCCAATAGCGCAACGATTGCCGTTCCATGCGAGAAAAGATTTCCTCCTTCGAACCGCCCGCGTCCGTTCCCCAACGGCACGGCGGCCAGCGGCTACAGCCGGTAACGATGATCCTGCAACACGAATCCTAGCAGCAGCGCCTCGATCCCGCGCGCCAGGGCGATAGCCTTGAAGCGCTCCCCCATCTCCCCCGGCAAGGTCAGAATCTTCGCCTGCCGGGTCAGCGTCAGATGCCGCTGCGCGTCGGCCGGATCGGATGCGGCCAGGAGTTCGCCCAGTCCGCAGCCAAGCAGGAAGTGCGCCTGGGTAGTGTAGCCCGCCACGCTCAGGTCTGCGGCCACCGCCGCTTCGGCCACGGCGGTGAAGTCCACGAACGCGGTGATGTCCTGCAGCCCCGGCAGGAGCAGCGGATCGGCATGGGCGCGATGCCGGTAATGGCACACCAGGGTGCCCATGGCGCGCTGCGGATGGTAGTACTCGCGGCGCGGATAGCCGTAGTCGACGAGCAGAACGACGCCGCGGGCAAGCCGCTCCCCTAACGATCGCACCCAGGCGGCAAGTCCCAGGTTGATCTCGGACTCGAACCCGTCCGGCCAGGCCTCGCCCACCTCGGCGTGCAGAGCCGCGACCGCATCGGCCAAGCGCGGCTCCGCCGGCTCGGCCCGCCATCCAAAGTCGTCCCCCTCCCAGGCCACCCGCAACTCGTACACGCCCTGCTGTGTCCAGCGGAAGCGGTGCACCGGCATGGCATCCAGCACCTCGTTGCCCAGCACCACCCCCTGGAATCCCGGTTCCGGGAGCCGTTCCAGCCAGCGCACGCGGGGCAGCAGATGCGGCAACCGCTCCCGCAGGAGCGTTTGCTGGCGCTCGCGCAGCTCCCCGCTCAGGTCCAGGATCAGATAGCGCTCGGGCAACTGTCCCAGGTGTTCCAGCTCGCCCAGCAGGTCCGCCGCGAGCGCCCCGGTGCCCGCGCCGATCTCCAGGATGTCGCCTCCCCCCACCAGCTCCAGCACCTGCTGGCACTGGCGCGCCACACAGCGCCCGAACAAGGGAGAGATCTCCGGCGCCGTGACGAAATCGCCCTCGGCCCCGAACTTGCGTGCCCCGGCGCTGTAATACCCAAGCCCCGGCGCGTACAGCGCCAGATCCATGTAGCGGGCGAAGCTGACGGAACCGCCGGCCGCGGCCAGCTCCGCCCGAATCAGTTCCCGCAGGCGCTCGCAATGGGCGGCGGCATCCGGATCGGGCCGGGGCAGATCGCGCAGGGCACGCTCGGCGGCGCGGATGGCAGCGCGGAAAGGCAGGTGGTCTTCGGAGGGCATGGCGGC
>JBAYZB010000177.1:0-6050 GCA_041672765.1 Gammaproteobacteria bacterium
AGCTACGCCGGAAAGCCGCTGCTCACCGCGGAGACGACGTTCTCGCTCAGCGAGAACCCCAGCCTGCGCTTTTATTTCCTGCCCCGAGAAAAGGGCGAACTGAAGGTCGAGGCCGTGGACACCAAGGACCAACGCTTTTCTACGGCGCTGGAAGTCGCCCCGCATCAGGCCAGCGCACAGCGTACACAATGAATCATAGTGTTTCCCGCCCTGCCCGCGGCATGGCACAGGGCAGGAAGTGTCACTCGGTCCCAGGAGGCCGTTGGCAAATTCCTTAACGGGCGGTGACCTCTCCGGGGAAACAGCTCAGCTTGGCCTGCTTTTCCACCTGCGCCAGTTCCTCGCGCATTTTCTTGCCCCGCGGCGGGTCGCGGAACTCCCCGCCCCGTTCGCCCATGACGCCACGTCCGCGGGTATACGTGTCCGCTTCCACGAACTTCTCATAGGGCATGGCGGCCGCAATGCGGTCGATGGCGCAGGAGCACTTGTACAGGTTGCCGTAGCTCTGGCCGCCATGATCGGCCATGCACTCGAACACGTACTGCACCCGCGCCTCGGTCGGATAATCGTTGCCGTAAACCAACGCCGGCAGCAGCAGCGCCGGCAGCACCAGCAAGGCCTTCCTCATCTCGTCGCTCCTTTCTCTCAAAGTGCTCCAGGAAATACCGATGCGAACGCCGATCGGTCAGGACATGTCCACCTGTCCGTTCGCTTCGTTCCGTTCCGCCACGATGCCGTATTTCTGCATCCGGTAGCGCAGCGCCATGCGCGTCACGCCCAACTGACGCGCCGCCTCCGACACGTTGCCGGCGGTGCGCTGCAGGGCGCGGCGGATCAACAGGGCCTCCGCCGCATCCAGGGTCAGTCCGTCCAGGTCGGCGTCCACCGACGCACTCGACGGCACCGGAACAGGCGGCAGCGGACGCAAGCCCAGGGAGCCGGCGGTGATCGCTTCGCCGGCGCTCAGCAGCACCGCGCGCTCCACCAGATGCTTCAGTTCGCGCACGTTGCCCGGCCATCCATACGAGCGCAGCGCCGCGATGGCCTCCTCCGTGAGCAGCGGTTCGGGCAGGCCGTAGCGCCGCGCGGTCTGCGCCGCGAAGTGGCGCGCCAGCAGTTCACAATCGTCGGGCCGCTCCCGCAGCGGCGGCATCGCCAGATTCAACTCGTCCAAACGATAGTACAAATCGGAACGAAAGCCGCCTTCCCGGGCCATTTCTTCCAGATCACGGTTGGTCGCCGCGATGAACCAGGCCCGCACCGGACGCTCCTCCGTGCTGCCGACCCGGCGCACGGTGCGGCGTCCGAGCAGCGCGAGCAGCTTCGCCTGCAGATCGAGCGGCAGTTCGCCGACCTCGTCCAGAAACGCGGTTCCGTCCTCGGCGGCCTCGATCAGGCCCGGACGGGCGGCATAGGCGTTGGTGAACGCCCCCTTTTCGTGACCGAACAGTTCCGCCTCGATCAGTTCCGCAGGCAATGCCCCGCAGTCCACGTGCACGAACGGCCGGCCGCGGCGCGGACTCTGCAGGTGCAGCATCCGGGCGGCGATCTCCTTGCCGGTCCCGGTTTCGCCGGTGATCAACACCGTGGGCGGCAGCGCCCCGGCGGCGCTCGCGATGCGTCCGATGCGGGCGATCTGCTCGCGCACCGCGCGCATCTGCGGGCTGTCGCCGAGCAGTTGCACGCCCTCCACGGTGCGGCTCTCGCGCTCGCGGGAGTATTCGAGACGCTGGCTCAGTTCCGCCTTGTCCAGCACCTTTTGCAGCGTCAGGAGCAGCTCTTCCAGGTCGATGGGCTTCTTGAGGTAATCGGAGGCGTTCAGCTTCATGGCCGCCACCGCGTCCTCCAGTTCGCCATGCGCCGTGAGCACCACCACCGCCACGCTGGATGCAAGCCGCGCCCTCAGTTCCTCCAGGAAATCCAGGCCCGAGCCGTCCGGCAGGCGCATGTCCAGCAGCACCAGATCCGGCGTGGCGGCCGCGAACGCGCTGCGGGCCGCCTGCAGATTTTCCGCCATGCGGCATTCGTACCCCGCCATTTCCAGGCGCCGGCATACCGCCTTGGCGAACAAGGTTTCGTCGTCCACCACCAGCACGCGCGCGGCACGCTGCGCCTGCTGCACTGTCCAGTTCCGTGCGGTCGGTTCGCGGTTCATGGATGTTCCACGTACGCTTGCTCGGTCATGGGAATGTTGATCGCCGCCACGGTGCCGCCGCCGGGCCGCGGCGTGAATTCCAGTCCCCAGCCGTGGGCCTGACAGACTTTATACGCAAAGGGAATGCCCAACCCCGTTCCGCTGCGTTTCGTGGTCGGGCCGGGCGTGAGGCCGTGGGGCTGCGGATCGAAGGGCATCCCCGGGCCCTCGTCCTCGATGCCGAGCCGCCAACGCGCGTCGGCACGCCCGAGCCGGACCGTGATGGTGGCGCCGACGGGCGAGGCATCCACCGCGTTGGTCAGGAGTCCGTACACCGCCTGTTCCGCCAGGTCCACGTCGAGGGAGACTTCCGGGTCGATTTCCCACCCGCGGCTTGTCACCGTCACGCCCTTCTCCTCCAGCCGAGGCTGCAGCAGTACGAGCGCTCCTTCCACGACCCGCCTCAAGCGGACCTTGGAGCGCCGCGGCTGCAGCGGGTGCAGATAGGACAGCAGCGAACGCACCCAGCGTTCCAGCCGGTCCACTGTCTGGATGATCGCCTGCCGCGCCTCTCCCACGTCCTCCGGCCGGTCCTGCTCGTCGATCATCTGCGCCGTGGCGCGGATGCTGGCCAAGGGATTGCGGATGTTGTGGGCCACCACCGGCACCAGCGCCCCCAGCGCGGCCTGCCGCTCTTTTTCCACCAATGCATCGCGGCTCGCCGCCAGATCCCGTGCCATGCCGTTGATGGCCCGTGCCAGATTCGCCATCTCCTCCGCGCCCTGCTCCGGAATCCGGTGATCGAGCTGCCCCTGGCTCATCTTGAGGGCGCCTGAGATCACCTCCGCCACCGGCCGCACGAACCCGCGCCGGATGCTGGCCCGGGACCAGGCAAAGAGCGCCACGGCCAGCAGGATCGGCAGCGGAATGACGATGCGCGCCCAGTTGGAGTAACGCGCGAGCCGTGCCATCAGCGCCTCGCGCTGCGCATTCAGCAGATCCAGGTAACTCCCCAGCGCCTTTTCGAAATCCGCGAGCAGCAGCTCTTCGTAGCGCCGGTCCAGGATCTTCAGGCGCGCCGCCGCGTTGATGGCGAACGGATCGATGAAGCTGCGATTCATATCCTGCTGGATCACCCGGTAGGCGAGCCCCATGCGCTGAATCGCCATCTCCTCGTCACGCGACACCGTTCCGCCGCGCATGGCGTTCAAGTGTCGCGCGATGCGCCGCGAGTACTGTTGATAGAGTTCCAGCGCGCGCGGATCCTCGGTCAGGCGCGCCTCCGTCACCTCCTTGATCTGCCGGTACAGGTCGCTGCGCACCTGTAGCGCGATGTGGATCTGGTTATTGAGACGCACAGACTCCCGGGAGGCCTGCTGCCAGACATAGCCCCACGCCCCGCCCAGTGCAACCGTGACCACCACCAGCAGGAGCAGGGCCAACTCATGGCGCAGCAGCAGCCGCTTGAGGGAACCGGAATGCCCCATCCTTGGGCGCCAGTGACGCAACGCGCTTACGACCCACCTCCCGTTCCTACGAAACCGGCGCTGCCGCCGGTTGCCAGTTGCCACATGCCCGCTATATTTAAACCTTGTGTCGTGCAGGCAGAAGAAAAAGACGATTCGCTCATCGTGTCGCCAATGGTTTCAACTCATTTATATTTAGCTTAGACAAACGTGACGCCAGAGCCCTCCCGCGAGTTCCACTATCCCCCGGACAAATCCGGGGCCAATGCCCGTGCCGACCGTTATGGGGTCGTGGCCATCGTTCTGCACTGGCTGATCGCCGCCCTGATCTTCACGCTCTTCGGGATCGGCTGGTACATGGGCGCTCTTCCCGACGGCCCGGACCGTAGTTGGTTCATCGCGCTGCACAAGTCCCTGGGGCTCACGGTGTTGGGGCTGGTGGTTCTGCGTCTGGCCTGGCGCCTGTCTCATCCTCCTCCTCCTTTCCCGCGCACCCTGCCATCGTGGGAGCGCTTGGCTGCGGTCATGAATCACCGCATCCTGTACCTGCTGATGTTCATACAGCCCATCAGCGGTTATCTCTCGTCCTCCTTCAGCGGCTACAAGACGCGCTATTTCGGAATTCCCCTGCCGCATTGGGGTTGGAAGGACGAGGCGCTCAACACTTTTTTTAACACCATCCATGTGGTGGACGCCTATTTGCTGTTTGCTCTGGTCACGCTGCATGTACTGGCGGCGCTACGCCACCTTCTGATCCTGCGCGATCGGATCTTTCAGCGCATCCTGCCGTAACCCGCCAAGCAAGTCCGCCAGTGGTTGTTTTCAACCATCTGAACTGGTTCCTGGCAACCAGGGAGGGATGTTGCGCGCCGGGCCGTGCCCGGCCGACCGCGGCCGGTTCGCGAGGACCATGCCTAGGTGGCTGTTTTTTCGGCATTGGTGATGTTGGCGCGGATTGTCCGTTGGCCACGCCAAAACTGGCACGCCTCCTGCAGACATACAGGTGTGACGGGGATGGCCGCAATTCCATACCCGTCCGGCTTGGGTCGCGAGAGGCAATCGCGGTTCAAGCGGTCGTAATGTCGTTCGAACCATTATTGACCAAAGAGGAGTCAGATCGATGAGATGGACAAAGCCTGCATACCGCGACATGCGTTTGGGCTTCGAGATCACGATGTACATCTATAACCGGTAATGCCGGTCGTTTCAGGGGCCGGCGGCATCGGCCCCTGAATTTCAACCGGACACGCACACGAGGAGACGAGCCATGAAGTGGAACAAGCCAGCCTATACCGACATGCGACTGGGCTTCGAAATCACGATGTATATCCTGAACCGCTGACGCCTGCGGCACGCTCGGGTCCGCGCCATCGGTCCCGGATGGTTCCAAGACGAAACAACGAAACAATCTGAAGAGGCGGTGCAACGATGCGTGTTCACGTCCTCGGGTCCGGCGCGGGGGGAGGATTTCCGCAATGGAACTGCAACTGCAACAACTGCCGCCGTCTGCGTAAAGGCGAGCTGCGGGCCAGTCCGCGCACCCAGTCGTCGATTGCGGTAAGCGCGGACGATACCAACTGGGTACTGTTCAACTGCTCGCCCGACATCCGGGCGCAGGTGGAGGCGTTTCCCGCCCTGCAGCCGGGCCGGGCGGTGCGGGATACGGCCATCGTCGCGGCCGTCCTGATCGATAGCCAGATCGACCACACCACCGGCCTGTTGATGCTGCGGGAAGGGAAGCCCATCGAACTCTATTGCACCGACATGGTGTATCAGGATCTGACTACGGGGTTTCCCATAGTTTCTGTGCTGGCGCATTACTGTGGGGTGAACTGGCATCCCATCCGTTTCCGGCAGAGGGCCGAGGCGATCGATTTTTCCATTCCAGGCGCGGAGCCCCTGCGTTTCACCGCCGTGGCGCTGCGCAGCATGGCGCCGCCCTACTCGCCGCACCGCGGCGATCCGCACCCCGGCGACACCATCGGCGTGCGGGTGGAGGACCCGCGCAGCGGGCGCAACCTGTTCTACGCCCCGGGCCTGGGCGAGATCGAGCCGCACCTGCAGTCCTATCTGGAACAAGCCGATTGCCTGTTGGTGGACGGCACGTTCTGGACCGAGGACGAAATGATACGCGCCGGCATCAACGACAAGCGGGCGCGGGACATGGGTCACCTGCCCCAGTCGGGCGCGGGCGGCATGATCGAGGTGTTGCGGCCCCTCACGCGGCCAAGCCGCAAGATCCTCATCCACATCAACAACACCAACCCTATTCTGGACGAGGACTCGCCCCAGCGGGCCGAACTCGCGGCGGCGGGAATCGAAGTGGCATACGACGGGATGGAGATCGTCCTGTAGGTCGGATCGGCGCGGCGTCACCCGACAAAAAGCAGCCGTATACGGGACGTAGCGCGGTCTGGGGAAGGCGGCATCCCGTTTTTCCCTGAATTCAG
>JBAYZB010000178.1:0-6010 GCA_041672765.1 Gammaproteobacteria bacterium
CCCGGTTCCGGCTCAACACCAGTGTCCTTGAGGGCATCAACAACCGCATCAAGGTCATCAAGCGCATGGCCTATGGATATCGGGACTCAGCCTATTTCTTCCTCAAAATCAAGGGCGCCTTTCCCGGGAAAGCGTGAAGAACCATTTTTTTCTGAATTACGGCAGCGGAACAGCCGGTATCCCCCTGCCCGCAACAGTGACTTGGTCACTTGCCTGCCCCCCTTAAACGACTTAACCTTTAACGTCCCGCGGAAAAGAGGAACGAGACGGACATGACTGCGATGAACTTCGATCTGGCGCGCTTCAACATGATCGAACAGCAGATCCACACCTGGGAAGTGCTGGATCGACGCGTGCTGGACGTGCTCGCAAATACGCCGCGCGAAAATTTCGTGCCTCCGCAGTACCGCACCCTGGCCTTCGCGGACTTCAACATTCCCCTGGGCCACGGTCAAACGATGATGACGCCCAAGGTGGAAGGCCGCGTCCTGCAGGCCCTGGACATCAAACCCACCGACAGAATCCTCGAGGTGGGTACGGGCAGCGGTTACCTGACCGCCTGCCTCGCCAAGCTCGGCCAGCATGTATACAGTGTGGAGTTCTTCCCGGAATTGAAGCAGGCGGCCGAGGAGGCATTGAGCGCCCACGGCATCCGCAACGTGACGCTGCAGGTGGGCGATGCGGCCACCGGGTGGGACCGTCAAGCCCCGTACGACGTCATCGTGGTGACGGGCTCGCTGCCCGTGCTGCCTGCGGGCTTCCGGGAAAGCCTTGCGGTCGGCGGACGGCTGTTCGTCATCGTAGGCGAGTCGCCGGTCATGGAGGCCCTGCTCATCACGCGTATCAGTGAAAACGACTGGGCGCAGGAGAGTCTGTTCGAAATCGATCTTCCGCCCTTGGTCAACGCCCCCCGCCCGCAGCAGTTTTCGCTTTGAGCGGGAAACCGCCGCCTGAAATCCCCGGCACGGGGGCATTTCAAACGAAGGCGGCCTTGGCCGATCCGGGCGGACAGCATCAACGCCCGGGCGTTGAACATCGATCCAGAGACATCTCCACCTACTTAGTTTCCAATACCGAGACCAACATGAAGAAACGCATAGTGTCATTGTTAACGGCTTCGCTCCTGACCTTGGGCAGCCAGACATCCTGGGGCGACGATCTGCAGGACGTATTCCAGCTCGCGCTGGAGAGCGATCCCCAACTGCAGGCGGCCGCAGCCGCGCGCCAGGCCGTGGAACAGTCCGAACCGCAGGCCCGCGCCCTGTTGCTGCCCAACCTCAACTTCACCGCCGATCTGTCGCGCGACCGGGTCGATGTCGACGGGCGCCCGACACGCACCGCCAACAGCGAGGCCTATTTCGTCAGCCTGGTGCAACCGGTGTACCGGCGCGACCGCTGGGTTCAGTTGCGCCAGGCCAGCGCCCGCATCGCCCAGGCCCAGGCGCAATACGAGGCCACGGCACAAAACCTCGTGGTCCGTACCGCCGACAGCTATTTCAATGTCCTGGCCGCGCGCGACAACCTGGAGTTTACGCAGGCGTTGAAGGAAGCCTTTGCCCGGCAGCTCGAACAGGCCAAGCAGCGCTTCGAGGTGGGGCTGGTCGCGATCACCGACGTACACGAGGCCCAGGCGAGCTACGACTCCGCGGTAGCGCAGGAAATCGCCGCGGAAAACCAGCTCTCCAGCGCGCGCGAAGCCCTGCGCCAGCTCACCGGCAGAGTCCACGAACATCTGGCGGGGCTCATCGAAGACGTGCCGCTCCAGGCCCCTGATCCGCAAGACCCGGAAGCCTGGGCCCAGACCGCCCTGGACGAGAACCTCCAGTTGATCGCCGCACGCTATGCCACGGAAGTCGCCCAGCAGGAAATCGAGCGGCGCCGCTCCGGGCACTATCCCACCGTCGACCTGGTCGGCCGGCACGGCTGGAACGAAGGCGGCATCAGCGGCGCCGGCGACGGCACCGCCCCGGACCAGGAAAGCTCCTCGATTTCGCTGCAGCTCAGCGTCCCGCTCTATACGGGCGGCCTGGTGACCGCGCAGACACGCGAGGCGCGCCACCTGTTCGAGCAGGCCGTGGCCCAGCAGGAGGATCAGCGCCGCGCCACACTGCGCCAGGCGCAGGACGCCTACCGGGGCGTCATCACCTCCATCAGCCAGGTCAAGGCGCTGCGGCAGGCCGTGATTTCCAGCGAGAGCGCGTTGGAAGCGACCCAGGCGGGCTACGAGGTCGGCACCCGCACCATCGTGGACGTGCTGGACGCCACCCAGCGGCTCTATGCCGCACGGCGCGACTATGCCCGCTCCCGCTACGACTACGTACTGAACGTCCTGCGCCTCAAGGAAGCGGCCGGCAGCCTGTCTGAGGAAGACGTCAGGCTGGTCAACGCCTGGCTGAAATAACCAGCGCCACGTCCCGCTGCCGCGCGCCCGCGCGGCAGCGTCCGGCTCCGCCCCCGGTTTGATCGCGCCCCCGCTGTCCGTCTGGTTGTGTATTCAAGACACGTCAGTCACACGAGGAGAGACATGACCGAGCCGTTCCCCAACGCCGCACCCGGCTTCGACGATCCTCTTGCGCTGCTGCGCGCCTGCCACGACCGCATCCTGCGCCACTGCGACACCCTGCTGGAGCTTGCCGCGCACCTGCAGCAAAACGGCGCCGACATGGACGCCCGCAGGGCCGCCGAGCAGATCCACTTCTACTTCTCCACCGCGGGCAGGCACCACCACCAGGACGAAGAACTCGACGTCTTCCCCAAGCTCGTGCGCCAATCCCTGAAGCTGGCCGACATGATCCACCGGCTGAAACAGGATCATGCCGACATGGACCGGCTGTGGAACGAACTGGAACCACTGCTCCGGCGCCCCGCGAACATCCAGGATCTGGACGCCTTTGAGCGGCTCGCGCAGGACTTCAGCGATCTCTGTCGCCGGCACATCGACGTGGAAAACAACGAGTTCCTCAGCATCGCCCAGCACATCCTGAGCAGCAAACAGCTCCAGGAAATCGGCACGGCGATGGCGGAGCGGCGCGGGGTCAGGCGGTAAGAGGTTTATCTTGCCGCTGCCTGTCCCGCCGCTATCGGCGGCCTTGGGCGCCCGCCACCGGATGTTCCCCCGACGATTGCCGGGTATACTCCCGCACCGACACCGATCACCGGCCGCCGCGCCGCCAAGCCCAACGGAGAACCATTAAGAAAAACAAAGGAGACCATCGCCATGCTCACGAGGAGACCCCCGAAGAAAACCCACCGCCCTCGCCCGCCTGCTGTTCCCCCTCGCCGCCGCGCTCCTGCTCCTCGGCTGCGCCGCCTCCGGCCCGCAGCCTGCCCCCGGGCCAAGTGACACCGCCCACTGGCCAACGGGGCTGCTGCCGGCGCTGGCCGAGACCCTGGGCCAGGAGGCGCCCTGGCGCCCGCGCCCGACCGCCACCGGGGCCGAGGCGCACAACGCCCGCCACGGCCTCCGCGCCGCCTTCGGCCCCGACGGGCTGCGCCTGACCACTGACGCCGGCGAGCTTCGCCTCGCCTTCGCCGGGGTCGGGCGTGCCGGCGCGCTCCAGTCTCACGCCGCCGTATCGCCCCACGTCGACGGCGCACGGGTGCTTTACCGCCACGGACCGCACGTCACCGAGTGGTTCATCAACAGCCCCCTGGGGCTGGAGCAGGGCTTTACCCTCACGCGCCGCCCCGCCGGCCGGGGCGAACTGCGGCTGGCACTGGACCTGGCGGGCGATCTCGTCCCCCGGCTCGAGGCCGGCGAGCTGGCGTTCGCCGACCGCGCTGGACAAACGCGCCTGCGCTACGGTGCGCTCGCCGCCTACGACGCCGACGGCCGGGCGCTGCCCGCGCGCATGGCGCTGGATGGTACCAGGCTCCTGCTCGCGGTGGATGACGCCGGGGCGCGCTACCCGGTGGTGGTCGATCCGCTCTTTGCCGCCGAAACCAAGCTCACCGCCGACGACGGGGCGGCGGACGATGAATTCGGCTGGAGCGTCGCCCTGGACGGCGACACCGCCCTGGTTGGGGCACCCAACGCAAACCTTCCCGACAAACTACGCGCCGGCGCGGCCTACCTGTTCGACTCCACCGTCGACCTCGCCCTGATCAAGCAGGTCAACACCGACTCGGTGCCCCAGGGCGACACCTTCGAGTACAGCCTCCATGTGACCAACCAAGACGCCGAGACCGACGCCACCGGCGTCACGCTCACCGATCCCCTGCCGGCCGGGGTGAGCTACGTGGCCGACGACAGCAACTGCGCCGTGAGCGGGGCGACCGTGACCTGCGACCTCGGCACCCTCAGCAAGGCCGGCGGCACGGCGAGCGTGCACATCACCGTGCAGGCCACGGCTGCCCCGGGCACCACTCTCACCAACACCGCCAGCGTCACCGCCGACCAGTCCGACACCAACCCGGCCAACAACACCGACAGCGAAACGACCCTCGTCAACCCGAAGTCCGGCGGCGGCGCGCTCTCCCCCCTGGCGCTGCTGCTCGGCCTGGCGGCCGTGGCGTACCGCCGGCGCGGAAGATGAACGGGCGAACAGGCCCGTTCATCCCGCGCGCCCGCTACACCACCGGAGGACGGCAGGCTTGACCTGCCGTCCTCCGGCGGCGCTGCCAACGCATGGCTCCGGCCGCGGCTACGCCGACCGGCAGCACGGCGGCGGGCGGCTGGGGATGCTTGTCTTGCCGCTAATCGTACTTGATGTACTTGAACCGCGGGTCGTCCGGCGTGCCCTCCAGCGGCCCCTCCTCCAGGCCGGGCTGCCACTGGATGACTTCCTCGATCTTTTTCGCCAGGGCGAAGTCCTTGTCGGTGACGCCCTTGTGGGTGTGGGTGATGAGCTTCACGATCACGAAGGCGTAGGAGACGGTGAGGTCGGGATGGTGCCAGGCGGCCTCGGCGAGATGTCCCACGGTGTTCACCACCATCAAGGTGCCCTTCCAGCCGCTGGTGCGGAACTTGCGCCGGATCCAGCCGTTTTCCAGATACCAGTGCGGCAGCTCCCGCTGCAGCCGCTCCTGGATCTCGGCCTCGGTGTAGGCGCGCAACTCAGTCTCAGCTTTTCGCATGACCACTTCCTCCTGGAGCAGCCTGCCGCCTCGATAGGAGCATTGCGGTCCGGAAGGAAATGGCCTGTTTATTGTCAGCTTCTCAAGTTCGCGGCCTTCCCTTCGCGTCGCCCGCCCCGATCGGCCGCAGGAAACCCGTGTCCCATATATTAAGCTTAACGCACCAGCACTCGCGTGCCGGGTTCGGCCAAGCCGCCGAGCGCCTGCGCCATGCGGCCATGCTGGCGGCTTCCGGACCACCAGACCTCGCAGCCGCTCCTGCGGGCGTAAACGGGAAACAGGGGATCGACCAGGCCGGTACGGGCCAGCTCGTCGACCCCGACCGGTTCCGCCGCAGGCTCCAGTGATTTCACGAACACAAGCCGACGGGCCTTGATCTGCGCGGCGAACCAGGCGGTAAGGCTGTCTGAGGTCATGTTCCAGCTCTCTTTGATATCCTGCGCCTCCGGGCCGGTGGTCATGGCGAAAGGAAGCCACACGGCGGCCGCCCCCTGGGCGAGGATTTCCGCAATCTCCGCGGCGGTGCGTGCCGCGCGCAGGCGTGGCTGCAGCCCGGCCAGCAGCAGGCCGTACTGCTCCATCGCCAGCAGCGCCATGCGATGGGCAACGGGATCGGGCAGATTCCAGTGACGATGCAGGCCGCGCACGGTATCGGCCAAGGGGCCGCCGCCGGGCACGACCACCACACGCCCGGCGCCGTCGCACGCCAGCACTTCGAGCCAATCCTTGAGGGCAGGATTCTGGGCCAGGCTGCCGCCGAGCTTGACTATCCACACTGGCGCATCCCGCCCTGTTCCAGGAGCCGCATCAGCGCCGCCGCCTTGTCGAAGGTCTCCTGGTATTCCTCCTCCATGCGCGAGTCCGCCACGATGCCGCCGCCCGCGTAGAAGTGCACCGCCTTGCCGGCGTGCAGGAGGGTGCGGATGGCGACGTT
>JBAYZB010000179.1:0-5994 GCA_041672765.1 Gammaproteobacteria bacterium
TCTCACCTCGGCCGAGATGACCGACGTGATGCGCACCATCATGAGCGGCGGCGCCACTTCGGCTCAGATCGGCGGCTTTCTCGTCGGTCTGCGCATGAAGGGCGAGACCGTGGACGAGATTGCCGCGGCGGCGAAGGTGATGCGCGAACTCGCCACGCCGGTGGTAATCGACGATCCGTACCTGGTGGATACCTGCGGCACCGGCGGCGACGCCTCCGGCACCTTCAACATCTCCACCACCAGCGCCTTCGTGGTGGCGGCGGCCGGCGGGTGCGTGGCCAAGCACGGCAACCGTTCCGTGTCGAGCACCTCCGGTAGCGCCGATGTGCTGGAAGCGGCGGGTGTGAAGCTCGATCTCACGCCGGAGCAGGTGAGCCAGTGCATCCGGGAACTGCGCGTGGGATTCCTGTTCGCCCCGCGCCATCACGGCGCCATGAAGCACGCCGTCGGGCCGCGCCGGGAGATGGGCGTGCGCACGCTGTTCAACCTGCTCGGTCCCCTGGCCAATCCAGCCGGCGCTGCTCATCAGGTCATGGGAGTGTTCGGCGCTCACTGGCTGGAGCCGCTGGCCCAGGTGCTCGGGCAGTTGGGCAGCAAGCATGTGCTGGTGGTGCACGCTGAGGACGGGCTGGACGAGATCAGCATCGGGGCGCTCACGCGGGTGGCGGAACTGAAGGACGGACAGGTAACGAGCTATACGCTGACGCCGGAACACTTCGGTATGCCGCGCGCCGATCTTTCCAGCCTCGTGGTGAACGGGCCGCAGCAGAGCTGCGCAGTGATGCGCGCGGTGCTGGACGACCGGGAAGGGCCGGCGCGCGACATCGTGGCGTTGAACGCAGGGGCGGCGATCTATGCCGCCAACCTGGAGCCGACCCTGGAGCGGGGCGTGCAGCGCGCCCTGGATGTGATCGCCAGCGGCGCGGCGCGGGCCAAATTGGACGCGCTGGTGGAATTCAGCAACAGCTTTGGGCAGGTCTGACTGAAAATGAGCGATACCCCGGACATCCTGAAAAAGATCCTGCGGCGCAAGGCCGAGGAGGTCGTCGAGCGCGCCGAACGAGTCAACATGCGGGAACTGGGCGCCCGGGTGGAGGATATGCCGGCGGCGCGGGGCTTCGCGGCAGCCCTCCAGGCGAAGATCGGCGCCGGCCTGCCCGGCGTGATCGCGGAGATCAAGAAGGCGTCGCCCAGCCAGGGCGTCATTCGCGAAGACTTCCGGCCCGCCGCCATCGCGGCCGACTACGAGCAGGCCGGCGCGGCCTGTCTGTCGGTGCTGACCGACGTCGATTTTTTCCAGGGCGCCGACGAATACCTGCAGCAGGCGCGCAGCGCCTGCGCCCTGCCGGTCCTGCGTAAGGATTTCATCATCGACCCCTATCAGGTCTACGAGGCGCGGGCGCTGGGGGCCGACTGCATCCTGCTCATCGTGGCTGCGCTGGGGGACGCGCAGATGCTGGAACTGGCGCATTTGGCCGCGCACTTGGGGATGGACGTGCTGGTGGAGGTGCACGATGCCGCCGAGCTGGAGCGTGCGCTGGTGCTGAACACGCCGCTCATCGGCATCAACAACCGCGACCTGCGCACCTTCAGGACCGATCTCCAGACCACGCTGGACCTGCTCGGGGGCATTCCGCAGGATCGCATCGTGGTTACCGAAAGCGGCATCCATACATCGGCGGATGTGGCCCGGATGCGCGAACACGGGGTGAACGCCTTCCTGGTGGGCGAGTCCTTCATGCGGGCCCGGGAGCCGGGCGCGAAGCTCGCGGAGTTGTTCGGTCTCGCCCGCTGAAAATGCCTCTTTGAACGCAAAGACACAAAGGGCGCCAAGTACGCAAAGACAAGAAAAGCGTGTTGGTCTCCTGGCTCCGAGACGGACTCCCTGGTCCGTTCGGCGACCTGCCCAAGCTACCGTGATTCTCATACTTTGCGCCTTTGCGTAGACGGTTTCGTTCAGGCAGTTTGCGCAGGGCGGGCTATCGCCCGCCGAAAATGCCTTGGCGAGCGGCGCAGGCCTGCATTCCGTCAGGCGTCTTGCTGGTGCGAAGAAGGGGGAAGGAGGCGCGAGGCTTGCGGTGCGGTCGACAGCAACCCTCGCGCCGGTATGCCGTTTACGGCTGATTGGCGTCAGGCATGGCGGGTGGAGGCGGCCAAGCCGGTGCTCCTGGGCATGGAGATGTTTCGGCGGGCCCCAAGCACCACGATAGTCTTGCCTTTGACCGTGATGAGTCCTTGTTCTTCCAGGCTTTTCAGTACGCGCCCCACCATTTCCCTGGAGCAGCCCACGATCCGGCCGATCTCCTGGCGGGTGATGCGGATCTGCATGCCGTCGGGATGGGTCATGGCGTCCGGCTGCTGGCAGAGGTCCAGGAGCGTGCGCGCGACACGGCCGGTAACGTCCATGAAGGCCAGGTCGCCCACCTTGCGGCTGGTGTTGCGCAGCCGCACGGCCATCTGGGCAGCCAGCGCGAACAGGATGCCGGGATCTTCCTCAGCCAACTGGCGGAAGCGGCTGTAGCTGATTTCCGCCAGTTCGCACTGTGCCCGGGTGCGTACCCAGGCGCTACGGCTTTTCTTGTCGTCGAACAGGCCCATCTCACCGAAAAAGTCGCCGGTATTGAGGTAGGCGAGCACGATTTCACGTCCGTCCTCATCCTCGATGAGGACCGTCACCGAGCCCTCGACGATGTAGTACAGCGTGTCAGGGGCGTCGCCGGCATAGATGATGACGCTCTTGGAGGGATAACGCCGCCGGCGGCAGTGCGTAAGGAATCGGTCGATGGAGGGGTTGCCGGTGGTCTTTTGCACTACAGTCGTTGCCATATGCCATCCCGTCTTAGTGATGGCGGCCTAAGGCCGCGAGAATGAGCCGTAAACTCTATTGGAGCACAATCGAGCTTCCGGTGGAAAGCGATTGTGCTAATCTTCGCGCAACCTGGATAAAAGGAGGAGATATGAAGGCGCGCATAAAATGGGTACAGGATGCAACCTTTGTGGGTGAGTCCGGCAGCGGCCATGCGGTCGTGCTGGACGGTCCACCGGAAAGCGGTGGCCGCAACCTCGGCGTCCGGCCGATGGAAATGCTGCTCATGGGGCTTGGCGGTTGCACTGCTTTCGATGTGGTGCATATCTTGAAAAAGGCGCGTCAGCCCATTACCGATTGTGTCGTGGAAGTGCAGGCCGAACGTGCCGAAACGGTTCCCAAAGTGTTTACGCATATCCACGTGCGCTATATTGTAACTGGAAAAAGCCTGTCGGAAACCCAGGTTAAGCGCGCCATCGAACTCTCCAAGGAGAAATACTGCTCCGCCTCCATCATGTTAGGCAAGGCCGTGGAGATATCGCACGATTACGAGATCGTGGAAGGGTAATGCCAGACTGCGCTGCCGTAGTTCTCATTTTTTGCATTTCAATGCAGTGATCGAGATCACATTGGCGCAGAATCGCTCCGGGTCGGTTGGCTGGAATGGCGTTGCAAGGGTTGCGACAGGCAGGAGGTGAACGCATGGATCGGCCCAAGCCTACCCGCGGTCTGCGCCATGTGGCTCTGGCAGTGAGCGACCTGGAGGCGTGCGAGCGTTTTTACGTCGATCTGCTGGGCATGAAGGTGGAGTGGCGCCCGGATGCGGACAACGTTTATCTCACCTCCGGCTGCGACAACCTGGCGCTGCACCGGGCTGGGCCGGGGAGCCGGCCGGACGGTCCTCAGCGGCTCGATCATATCGGTTTCCTGCTGGAGGCGCCCGGCGAGGTGGACGCCTGGTACGAATTTCTGCGCTCCCATGGCGTGACCCTGAAGTCCCGGCCCCGCACCCACCGGGACGGCGCCCGCAGCTTCTACTGCCTGGACCCGGACGGCAACGCGGTCCAGATAATTTTTCATCCCCCTATCGCAAAAAAATGTGGATAATTACGCGTCCCCGGCTGGCCGGCAGCAGGCGCTGGCGGTCAGCTTTTGTTTTTCCATCCCGGGAGGGCGCGAATAGTGGTAAAACCGCTCAAGAAGCTGAAGCTGCACGGGTTTAACAACCTGACCAAGACGCTCAGCTTTAACATCTATGATGTCTGCTATGCCAAGACGCCGCAGCAGCGTCGCGAGTACATCGAGTACATCGACGAGGCGTACAATGCGGAGCGGTTGACGCAGATTCTGACAGATGTGGCGAACATCATCGGCGCTAACATCCTGAATATCGCCCACCAGGACTACGATCCCCAGGGGGCGAGCGTCACCATGCTCATTTCCGAAGAGCCGGTGGTGTCGGGCACCCTGTCCAATACCGAGTCGCCGGGTCCGCTGCCGGACGCCGTGGTGGCGCACCTGGACAAGAGCCACATCACGGTCCACACGTATCCCGAGAGCCACCCGGACAACGGCATCAGCACCTTCCGGGCGGATATCGACGTGTCCACCTGCGGGCGTATCTCGCCCTTGAAGGCCTTGAATTACCTGATCCACAGCTTCGAGTCCGATATCGTGATCATCGACTACCGGGTGCGAGGCTTCACGCGCGATATCACGGGGAAAAAGTACTTTATCGACCACAAGATCAACTCGATCCAGAACTTCATCTCCAAGGACACCAAGGAGCGGTACCAGATGATCGACGTGAACGTGTACCAGGAGAACATCTTCCACACGAAGATGATGCTGAAGGAGTATGACCTGGATAACTACTTGTTCGGCATCGACAAGGAGGATTTGGGGCCGATCGAGGAACGGAAGATCAAACAGCGGCTCAAGCGCGAAATAGCGGAGATATTCTACGGCCGCAACGTCAAGAGGGGGCTCAAGCTCTAGCCCGGATATTTCACCAGGACGGCCGCCGGCCCATCGCGGCGCCGGCGGTTGCTCCTTCCGCCGCGCTTGCGCTTCACTCCACGCGTCGTCCCCGCTACGCGGTTCGCTCCAGAGCGGCGCGCGGCGGGCTGCGTATTCCGCTATATCATCCGCGATCCTGAGCGAAATATCCGGCCAGGCTGCGTCGGCGCAGCGTAGCCCGGCGAGCGATTACCTGACGCAAAGGCGCCAAGGCGCAAAGAATTTCAGATCCTGTAAGCGGTTTCCGTCATCACGCGGGATGCGAGCTTCATCGCCTGGCGGATCGGCCAGGGTAGCGCCGCGCCGCCGGCCTGCAGGGCCGTGGTCGCATGGCGCCCTTCGTCTTCCTTCATCTGCGCCAGGATCGCGCGGCTCTTGCTGTCCTGTTCGGGCAGGCGCCGCAGATGCCGGTCAAGATGCGCTACGACCTGGTGTTCGGTTTCCGCCAGAAATCCCAGGCTCCATTTGTCGCCGGCGATGCCGGCGAGCGCGCCGATGGCGAAGGAGCCCGCGTACCAGGCCGGGTTCAGGAGGCTCTTGGTGCCGCCCAGTTCCCGGATCCGTGTCTCGCACCAGATCAGGTGATCGTTCTCTTCCGCAGCCGCCCGCTCCATGTGCGTGCGGACTTCGTTCAGGCGTGCGGTCAGCGCCTGCCCCTGGTATAGGGCCTGCGCGCACACCTCGCCGGAATGGTTCACCCGCATCAGGCGGGCCGATTCGGTCGTTTCCTCGGGGGAGAGCGCCGGTTCCGGGAGGTCGTCCGCCGGTCCCGGGCGTTCGGTGCCCAGGGGCTTGCCCAGCACGGTCCGGATGGCCTGGTCGAGGTTGATCAGCAGCTTGTCGATCGGGGTATAGCTACGCATATTCGATGGTGTGAGCGGTTGATACGGTCTCTTTATATTGTCATGCATTATCCGTCATTTGCCGCGCGATCAGCGTGACGGGGTGCAGCACCTCGATCTCCAGTCCGGCCGCGCGAATGCCGGCCTGAAAGTGCAGCGCGCAGCCGACGTTTGACGTGACCAGTATGCTCGGGGCCAGGCGCTTGAGGTGTTCGAGCTTGTCGTCGAGCAGTGCCTGGGCCATTTCCGGTTGCGAAATCATGTAACTGCCCGCCGCGCCGCAACAGCGCCCGTTTTCCGGCAACGGTACCAGCTCGATGCCGGGTA
>JBAYZB010000180.1:0-5977 GCA_041672765.1 Gammaproteobacteria bacterium
TACAGCCGCCGCCGAAGTCCTGGTGGTGGCGGACCAGAAGGGGTTTCCCATGCTGGATGGCATGGACCAGGCCTTGAGCCTGATCCTGCGCCGACTCGATGCGGCCCAGCCCATGCACCTGATACTGTGCAATCCCGACCTCATCTATCCGGTGGCGCCCGGACAATACGGGTTCACCGCCGGCGGCCTCGCGCTGATGATCGAGGGCGTGCTGCACGAGCGCTACCCGGAGCTGCGCCTGGGCTTCGCCCGCCTGGGCAAACCCCACGGCCCGATCTTCGCGGAGGCCGCGCGCCGCAGCGGGGCACGGCGCATGGTGATGGTCGGCGACCAGCTCGCCACCGACATCCTGGGCGCGAACCGTTACGGCATCGACTCGGCCCTGCTGGCCGGCGGCCTCGCCCGCTCCGGCGTTGCCTCCAGCGGCGAGGCCATCCCCACATATCTGTTGCCATCTCTGACCTTGTAACTGTTCCGGAGTATCCATGAAGTACGTCGGCGCCCATGTGCGTACCACCGGCGGCGTGGAAAACGCACCCCTCAACGCCCGCGCCATCGGCGCGCGGGCCTTCGCACTGTTCCTGAAAAATCAACGCCAGTGGCAGGCGAAGCCGTACACCGAGCAGAACATCGCGGCGTTCAAGGCCAATCTGGCCGCGAGCGGCATCCGGCCCGAGCACGTGCTGCCGCACGACAGCTATCTCATCAACCTCGGCCATCCCGACCCCGAGGCGCTGGCCCGTTCGCGCGCGGCGTTTCTGGACGAGATGCAGCGCTGCGAGCAACTCGGCCTGCCCCTGCTCAACTTCCACCCCGGCAGCCACCTGAACCGGATCTCCGAGCGGGACTGCCTCGCCATCATCGCGGAGTCCATCAACTGGGCCCTCGACCGGACCTCGGGAGTGACCGCGGTGATCGAGAACACCGCCGGCCAGGGCAGCAATCTGGGCTATCGCTTCGAGCATCTGGCACAGATCATCGAGCTGGTGGAGGACAAGACGCGCATCGGCGTCTGCCTGGACACCTGCCACACCTTCGCGGCGGGCTACGACCTGCGCCTGCCGGAGGATTGCGCGCGGACCTTTGCCGAGTTCGACAGCGTGGTGGGCTTCCGCTACCTGCGCGGGATGCACCTCAACGACGCAAAATCGGACTTCGCATCCCGCGTCGACCGTCACGACAGCCTCGGCCAAGGCAAGCTCGGGCTGGAGGTGTTCCGCTACATCATGAACGATCACCGTTTCGCGGACATTCCGCTGGTGCTGGAAACCGTCAACGAGGAGATCTGGGCCGAGGAGATCCGGCTGCTGTACGCGCTCGAACGAGCGCCCGGCATCACGGCCGATTAGCCTTATGCCCTTCCAATACGACGTAGAACTGCCTTTGACGCCAAACGCAAAAGCCGCCAAGGGCGCAAAACCAATAAGGATGGCTGCAAGTTGCCGCGCTGGCGGTCGGCTGCCACGACGCCATGTCAGGCAGCCGACACTACGTGCATCCCGTCGCCTGGGCCGCAGGGTTTGGCGATCACCACCGCGACTCTACCCGTATGCCCGCCGCCCATCCTTCGGGGGCGTCATCCGGTGCTGCCCCCAGGGAGGCGCCGAATTTCTCGCTCCACTTGGCATTGCTGAAAAACAGGCGCAGCACCGGCGGGCCGTCGGCCGCCCCCTGGCGCCCGGCCAGTTCCAGCATGAGGGAGAATTTGCGCACACTGCCCGAGCGCTCGTTGTATTCGTCGTCCACGCGATCCACACCGAACTCGGCGGCAAGATTGAACTGATCGGTAACACCGATCACGGAGCGCACCCCTGTGCTGTACCAGTGCAACTCGCTGCCGGCAGCCCCCTGCCGGCCGAAATCCAGCACTTGCGCCAGGGCGCCCCATAGCATGGAAAACCCGTCACTCGGCTTCAGCCTGAAGTGGTTGTCCACCTCCCACGCGCTCGCGTCCTCCAGGTCGTAGCCTTGACTGGCGCGGGCCGGGTTGGGGCCGCAGGTGCCGTGCATCACGGCCGCCCCCTTGCGATACGTCACCTTGAGAGTGTTGGAACCGCCCAGGAAATCTCCCTGGCGATGCCAAGCCCCGATGCCGAATCCGTTTGCGGCCTCCAGGCCGAGATCCGGCTGCGCCTCCCGCCACATTCCCAGCCCCCACAGGGTCAGCGCACCGCCCCTGTTGGCCGGAAGCCCGGAATAGCGCACGTCCAGACTGGTGCCGCCGATGGAGTCCGGAGCGCCTGCCTCGTTTTCCGCGCGCAGCATGGCCAGTTTCACTCGGCCCGGTCCCAGGTGCAGCCCCTCGACGCCGAAACCGTAGTGTGCGCCCTGCCCCGCGGCGAGCCAGTAATGGTTGTCGAGATAGCCGCTCTCGTGGTGGTAATGGCGGCGCCCCAGCCAGGCGTCGATGCCAGGCGCGAGGAAGTCGTCGAAATGGATGTAGGCCTCGGCCACTTGGCCGAGCCCCGCTGCGGCATTGGCACCGAAATACTCCGCGCCACCCACGACGAAACAGCTTTCGGCATTGGCCCCGGCCGAGGTGAGAAAGGAATCGGGACTGCGCTTGCCGGCAAGTTCCAGATTGCCGCGCGCCTCACCGCTCAGACGGTACGGCGTCAACAAACCGCGGCCACCGAACAGCGCCCCGGTGGTCTCATATGCAGGAGCGCCGATCTGAAGCCCCACGCTCCCTGCCGGCGCGATATCGGCACCGCACAACAATACCAATCCGGTGGCACAAGCAATGGATGCTCTCACGCCACTTGGTATCACGGTTGTTCCGCCTGTCGCTTGGGCCCCGCTTCATTCCAGTCAGGCAGCCTGCTCCGCCATGGCGTTGCGTCCGGTTGCGCTCATGCGTCCATCGCGCTGCCGGCAGCCGCGCGGCGCACGCGGGATATCCCGCCTGCCGGTTCTGCTCCGGCGGTATCATACGCCGGCGGCCGTGCTACGGTGTGTGACCTGTTCCACGCTGACCCATATCAGCCGATCCGCAGCCATCGCCACGGGAAGCTCCGCGCTGCGTTCCTCCCACAGGCAACACGAAAATGCGTGTTTGACATTGGCACTCCGTGGCGCTATAGAAACCTGTGTGTCGAGCATTGTATGACGAAAGGTCCCAACAACAATCCCACATATCCGACCCGGTAGTCGCCATGATATGTGCGGATAGATGTGGTTAGGGATTCCTGGTGCCTGCTACCTATCAATAACCCCAATCCCCCCGCATGGCCTGAGCCGCGAGCCCTGCCCGCTTCCGTCGCCGTCTTTCGCACGGAAATCCCGTGCATTGCCGAAGGAATGAGGGTATTCCATGAGCACGAATGCAGCATCGAAACGCGAGAACGCGAATCTCGAAATCTGGAGCCGGGTGGAAAAGACCAATCCGCAGTACACCCGTCCGTTTACCCGGCCGCGCGGACACCGCGGAACGGCGATCAACGCCGAGTACCTGGCAAAACGTGCCACGGAGGTCTTCGGGCCGCTGGGCATCGGCTGGGGTGTCGACATCCTCGATGAACAGGTCATGGAAGGCGCGCCGATCCTGTTGAACGGCGAGGTGATTGGCCACGAACTGATTCATAAGGTGCGGGTACGGCTCTGGTACAAGTGGAAGGGCGAAACCGGAGACGTGCATCAATTCGGGCAGACCATCTTTGTGGGCCGGGACCGCAACGGGCTCTATACCGACGAAGACGCGCCGAAGAAATCGCTCACGGACGCCATGGTGAAATGCCTGTCGTTGCTCGGCTTCAGCGCCGACGTGTATCTGGGCCTGTACGACGACAACAAGTACGTCACCGATCTGCGGCGCGAATTCGAGCAGGAGGAAACCTTACCGCAGACCGAGGAGCGGACCGAAACCAAGCAAGGCGAGCCGACCGAAGGCCCATCCGCCGAACGGCCGAAGGATGTGCAGACCTCCCAGCCTGCGGAGACGGAAGAACCGTTACAGCGTGTTATCGCCAACCACGTCGCCGCAATCCGGCATGCCGCGTCGCTGGACGAGGTGGCCCGGGTCGAAGAGGCGGCGATCCGGTTCGCCCAAAGCCGCAAGAACCGGCTGCTGGTCCAGTCGTTCCGGCGCGATGCGGCCGACCGCAGAAAGCAGTTGCAACTGGGGCTTCAGGCTCCGGTGCCGTGAATGCGCGCCTGCTGCTGTACGGCGCTCGGCACGGCCGTTACCGGCCGGGATGGTATGATAGGACAGAGCGCGGACTCCCGCCTGTATCGGGCAAAGATCTGCCCAAAGGACAGCGTTGAAAAGAAAACCCGATATTCATCCAAGACTCGCCGCACCGGCGCTGCTCGTGGCCGTCGCACTTGCGGCCTGTGCCACGCCGTACGCATACCAGGAGGAGCGGCCCGCAATCCCGCGCGTTGCCCCGAGTGAACAGGACCGGAGCAAAGTCGACGAGGCCCTGCAGGAGAGGTCGCGGGCGCTGGCCACAGGCAGGATTCCGGAGGTGCGCGGCGCTCCCGTCGATCCTAAAACGTACGCGCCGAAGGCCATCATCGTACCCGCCCCGCCCGCACCGCGGCGGGGCGCGATCGACCCGAAAACCGGCGGCCATCTCCCGCCCGCGCGGGACGGCGTGATCGACGCCCGTACCGGGCAGTTCTACCGGGATACGGGCCCGGCCTACGTCAATCCCAGAACCGGCCGCGTCATTCCCAAGCGCTGACTGCCCCGCGGTCAGCGCAGCGCGCGATACGGGAGCCTGGACAGGATCGACCGCAAAGGACGCGCATCGGTCAGGAATGAAGCTCCATCGGGCTCGGGACCGCGGTGGCCTGCACCGCCCAGCCGTGCAACGACTCGACGAACGCGTCCGCGGGTAACGGCCTGCCGAAGTAATAGCCCTGATAGATCTTGCATCCCCGGTCGCGCAACGCCTTTAACACCCTCTCATCCTCGACCCCTTCCGCCACCGCCTCTATGCGCAGATGCTTCGTCATGGACAGGATGGTCTCCACGATGACCGCGTCGTTGACGTCGGTGACGATATCGCGCACGAAGGAACGATCGATCTTCAGCGTATCCAGCGGCAGGCGCTTCAGGTAGGCGAGCGACGAGTAGCCGGTACCGAAATCGTCGATGGACAGATGCACGCCGAGTTCTTTGAGGGCGTGCATCTTCGCGACGGCGTCATCGACGTCCGCGAGCAGGGTTCCTTCAGTCAACTCGACCGTCAAACAATGAGGGGGCACCTGGTAGTAGCGCAACACCTGAGCCAAGTCATCCACGAAGTCCCGCTGATGAAATTGCCGGGGGCTGACGTTCACCGCCAGTTGGAACCCTTCCGGAAGCGCGCCATCATTCAACCACTGCCGCATCTGCCGGCAGGCCGCCATCACCACCCATTCGCCGATATCCAGGATCAGTCCGCTCTCCTCTGCTACCGGCACAAACCGGGCCGGCGAGATCAGCCCCTGTTCCGGATCACGCCAGCGCAACAGGGCCTCGGCCCCGATGACGCGCTGGCCCATGTCCACCTGGACCTGATAATGAAGTTCGAACTGGTTCTTCGTCAGCGCCTGGCGCAGGCTATTCTCGAGCGCCAGCCGCTCGGTCACGGCCTCCTGCATGCTCGGCAGATAAAACTCCACCGCATTCTTGCCGCGCGCCTTGGCGCGGTACATCGCGATGTCCGCCTGTTTCAGCAACTCGTCCGGTTCGTCGTCGAGACCGGCATTCGTTGCGGGAAACATGGCGATGCCGATACTGGGTCCGGTAAGGAGCTTCCTGTCGTCCAGCCGGAACGGCTCGGACAAACGCTCACGGACGCGCTCCGCCGCCCTACGGGCCAGGTTGCCGGCCTCCTCCGCGTCGTTGCTCAGCTCGACCAGCAGCACGACGAATTCGTCGCCACCCAGGCGGGCCGCCGTATCCTCCGGCCGCAGCGCCGCCTGCAGGCGCGCCGCCACTTCGCGCAACAGCCGGTCGCCGACGCTGTGCCCCAACGAATCGTTGATG
>JBAYZB010000181.1:0-5957 GCA_041672765.1 Gammaproteobacteria bacterium
TGATAGCTTGACTTCCACATGAGCTACTCGTGTATTCCTAAACTCATTAACATCAGATAGCAAGCTGTACAGCTCTCCCATCTTTTCTCCAGAGTATGCTATCTCGACATCTTTCCATACTCCATTCGCTCCATTTCCACCTTTCCATTGGAAGTGCAGGACAACAACAATAGAAGCCGAGTATTAGTAACCCGAAAATTGTCAACTTTCGCTGCTCATCATCTCATTGTACTGCTCATCAAGTTCTTCAATAAGCGTCCATAGCAAGCTAGTTTCCTTTTTTGTTGCCATGTAGTCATCAATAATATCAAATCCTGTATTAGCTAATTCTTGCGCGGCAGTATATACTTTATCCTTACTTGTGACATCATCAAGTACATCAGGATTGTCATTACTGCCGATACTGAATGCATATAGAAGAGCTTTTGTCCTCCCATCAATTGATGAGTCTAGGACTAAACCGCCTGGATATGTGTTCTGAAGCTTTGTACTAACTCCCGTATTAATCCCAAATGCCATGGCAAACATGAACAAATCGGATCTTGTAGTAGTAGGGAAATTAAGACCCATGAATTTCGTTTCGTCTATCTTTGAGACTATCTCTTGTGCTTTCCTTGTATAGTTCAGTCTATCTGGTGTTTTTACATTATTACTCATCTTATGCTATCTCCTCAACTTAAATAATAGTACCAGTAGCGTTTGCCTCATCCATTTCCAGGGTCACCGAAGTTGATGTAATTCCCTCAAGGACATTCCTAATCTGTTCCGAATACTCGTCAGGAGTAAAAGCTAATATGATCTGCTTACCTTTACTCGCCTCTTTCAGAACTAGTGCAAAATTGGTTCTGTTCACGTCTGCTATTCTTGCGACTGGGGTGTCAATGAACAGGAGAGCATTAAATCCCGATACTTCCTGAAGGGCTAATGTAAACGAGAGAGCCAGCAATGATCTTTCTGCAGCTGAGCATGTGCCAACACAAGAATAGCCCTCTTTGTGAAATAGATCGAGTTGATAAGAGTCATCCAACTCAATTCTATCGTATATGTCTTGGCGCCAGTTAAGCTGTGAAAAATACTTCATGCAACTCTTTTCCATTTGGCTCTTAACTTCATCCATCATTTCTTGCTCAATTTGAACGGCGACATTTTTGGCTCTTTTTAGAAAGTCTACCGATTTATTGATTCTTGCACATTCATTGTTTTTCTCCATTGCAGATGCAAGCTTCTTTTCCAATGCACTCAACTGCTTCATAGAAATGTCAAGTTGTGATTGTAGAGCCCCAAGTTTCTGATTATTCGTTACAAGCAGATCTTCCTGTTCTTTTCTTTCTTTGTGTTTATTTATGATGATTTCTTTATTAGAGAACTTGCGCAGTTCCTTGTCTGCTGTATCAATTGCCGTCTCAGACTTCTTGACTTTTTCCTGAGCCACCCTATACTTAGCTAACAGCGCATTCTTGACCTGCTGATACTCATTAACCTCGATCATGGCTCTTTCAAGTTCACTCTTTATCCCAATCAATAAGTGTGAAGTTCCACTCGAGACCTGAATCTGATCAAGCAACGATTTTATGTTAGCCTCATCGTTGCGATCTAGCATATGATTGCAGATTAGGCATTTATGTGAAGCCAAGATGTCTTGTAGAATTTTCTTATCTATGTTTGGTGGCAGGAGATTCTGTTCTTCTTTTTCTTGAATGATATCTAGAGTCTTCTTGATGAATGGATAACTGGTAAGAAGAATCTTATATTCTTTTACAAAGCTTAGCAGATCGCGTTCAATCTTTTGTTCTTCAGTTTCGAGGACCGCATGCTCCTCTTTTAATCTAGAAAACTTTTTTTCTAGTTCACTAACATCTTCTTGCCCTTGGAGATACTCGCTGTTCTCCTTGATTATCTTGTTGGAGACATCAATTTGAGTTTTAACGTCTTCTATCTGCCTTTTATATTGACCGACCAATTCCTCAATCTTATTAAGCTCAGTGTTTATAGAACCGATATCTTGTGCTTTTAATCCAGCTTCTGCTTGCTTCTTTTTTATAATCTTATCGAGGCGCTGGGCGATTCTGCTAATGATGTCTACCTGCGATATGGCTCGTATCGAATCCATAATGCGCGAGCTTTGATCACCGATAAAATATGTATTCAGCTGTTCCCCATCAAAGTAAAAGTATTTTCTAATAGTTTCTGGCATATACTTGTTAACAATTGATTTAGCTTCATCTGCGGAATAGATTAAAGAGTCTCCGGAATCTTGGGACATGGTTACTGTAAATTGGTCTTGCAGCTCAAAATCTTGCGCTAAGTTAAAGGGGAGTTTTCTCTCAAATATTATTTTATGGTTATCATCCTCCGCTGCGATTATAACTGTGATCCATTCTGTCGTTTTCCCTGCAGCTATTGCATCTTTTTTTGCGTCGAGGTTGATCTTAGGAAGAATCTTAGAATTCATTCCAAGATGTGGTTCAAGACCATAAAGGCACCAATTGATAGCGTTTAGAACGTTGGTCTTCCCCATAGTATTGCGGCCAACAATGATATGTAGATCATATTGACCCATCAGTGGGAAGCTAAACTTTAAGTTTCTGTACTGTCTGTAGTTAGTGATCTCAATGCTTTTAAACCTCATTGTTTTTACCCTCTTCGTCACAAGCCTCATCAAGAATTCGTGAGTACTCTTTTTCATACCATCCTGGAATACCAAGTTCGAATTGAATGATCTTTTGGAGAAACTCTCGGAGCTTCGTATCATCCAGGGTCTTCTCGCCTAGTTTAGTATAAATTGTCTTGGTCGCCATGTAATATTTCCTCCATTTTATCATTTAGCAAGCCGTTAACCTCAGCATTGTTAGCCGAATAACTCGACATATCCTTCACTCTAGTCATTTCTTTTTCGAATATTTTCTTTTCAACTTTAATGAACTCTTTTGTTAGTAACCTTTTAAGCGATGGCTCAATAACAAAGTCAAATATCGTAGCCTTTGGTTTGTTCTCAGCTTGGCGAATAACTCGCCCAATTCTTTGAATATACTCCCGAGGATTTGTGCTACTCGACATTATGATAGCAGTGGAGGCTGATGGTATGTCAATACCTTCATCAAGGCATGTAATTGCTACCAGCACTTGATACTGGCCATCCTTAAAACATTTGATTAAGTGCTGTCTTTCAGTAAGTCCATTGTATCTATCAGAGGGCTTGCATCCCTGATTTTGAGTAAATCGATGAGCTACTATGTCATTCTGATCAAGTAGCCTAACGACTTCGTTAATCTGCTCTGGGGATGAAAAAATCAAAGTGTCCTTAACATTGTCAATTGATCCCAAAACCTTTCGGAGCGCATCAATTTTGTTCTGGGCACTTTTTACAATGTCTGCTCTTCCAAAAATAAGATTTTCCCAAGCACTGGCGTATTCGTCTGATTTACTACTGTACGACGTCAACTTAGTTATGATATTAGTTAATTTAACGTATTTTTCAAGTTCCTCATCATTGAGCTGAATGAAAACAGGATAGTAGTTAAAATCACATAGAAAGAACTTGTTTGTGAGCGGATTAATTGTTGTTAAAGCATCTTTTATAGTAAACTCGAATGAACAGTCTCCAAAATATTTTACTATGAGGTCAGTCCCAATCTCGTCAAACCATCTTCTTGGCGTTGCGCTTAGTCCGATTCTGTAGTTATATCTCTCAATAAGCCCTGTCTTTGCAACCGCTGCTCCCAAACCATGCACTTCGTCTCCAATAAAACAGATAGGGATCTTGGGATTCGATTCAGAGAATATATCGATGAAGTCCTTGCTGCAATATGTATCATGGGTAGTGTATACAATCATCGTGTCATAGAATTGAACGGATATTTTGCGAAGATCATCACGAAGATCATCTCTCCATGTTCTATTGGTGCCATCAGCAATGATCGAATCATCGAAGTGCATTCCCAATGACTTAACCTCAGATTCCCATTGCCTTGATAATGTGTTCTGAGGACTTGCCACAATAACCACTAACTTACTGTTTTCATTTATTAATTCGTTAACGCAAGCTAATGCTGTTCTTGTTTTACCTGTTCCAGTAGCCATTTCGAAGAGCAATCTGCACCCATTCGATTTCCACTTACTAACAGCTTCCTGTTGGTATGTAAACAGGCTTATCTTCTTTTTCAATTTTGAACTTCTGGATTTTTGAAAGTACTTAACTAATGACAACTCATTGATGTCGAATGAATTGCCAATACTGACCAGTTTCCGGTGTACTGCCTCTGAAACTGGGATGATTGACATATTTGATCTTACGTTATTCCAGTATTCTTCGAATGTTTGTATATCACCTTCTACGTAAGCATTTTGACCCTCAACCCATCCACTGAAGACTTTGAATTCCTCAACATTATGTATCCATCCTGAAGCTGTCTCGTTTATTGATCCACTGAATGATATGCTGTGACCTTGCTTATCAAAGAAAATGCCTATCTTCTGATGAAACAGCGAATCTAGACACTCACCATTGCTATCCGTCCTGAAAGCCAACCTGATTTGTAATAAATCATGTTGGATCATCCAACCAAGAGCTTTGATATGATCTTGTAGAAATCTATCTTCAAGTTCACCCATTGATTCAAGAAAAATATTTTCCACGTATTGCTGAGGAGTAACCAGTGTGTCTTTGATAACCTGAAGATCTTGATCCGTAAGATGATGGCTTGCAATCAGTCTCATCTTCCCCCCATTTCTTATCAAACCAGCTATACCTCGTGCAGCGATGGCTAGGCTTGATGAAGAAAAATAACCGGCAATCCGACTATAGACTACAGATTGTTCAAGAACCGGGATGTAGAATTCATGTAATGGGTCTGAAATGCTTGTATCGTATTTGAGACTTAAATCAAGATCTTTAAATGACATACTACTCAACAATGTTCGAAAAAATGGATTCCATGTTGGTTGATGAATCTTTCCGAATGAAATCAATCAGATCTATGATATTGGGTTTCCTTCTCTTTGCTGTCATCTCTGATAACTGAGTTAAGTGATTCATAATAGGTGTTTTTTCAGAAGCAGCTTGAAAAAGAATCGTTTGTATCACAGGTATTCGTAGGATCAATCTACGCACAAGAAGTTCCCTATCACCCTTATCTAGGCAAAGATAAGCCCTACCTAAAACTGACAGCTCAATGTTGTTCGTCACTCCAGTTGTATTTATTGTGGTCAAATCCAACAATGATGCAAGTTTTGCATGGTTTTCTCCATATTTTCTCCTAGCGATCTCGTTTTTATTCCTCCCGTCAAGGTAGTATCCTGCGTCAATGATACTTAACTGTCCAGCACCAGTTTTTATTAAGAGCTCAGGCAGTTCATGGATTGCATCAGATAGTTTACTGTATTGAGGTATATTACTTGCGAAAACTTCTTCGTGAACACAGTTAGACACAAGGAGGGTTACTAAATCATCCATACTGAATCCTAGCAAGACATTACAGAACCATCTGGCAATAACATCAGGTTCTACATCCTTACACAAAGAGTTTTGATAAATAAGACACTGGAGGTCTATCTCTTTGGTAAAGTATAAAACAAGTATTCTGATGAGGTCACAATTTCCATTGTAAGCCTCAATCCACATCTTCTGCTGAACCTTGCATTCTATACAATCTGGCTTAAATGCGTACTTACGCTCATATCCATAAGGTGTGGAATACTCGTTTTCTTCTTCATATCTCAAATCAAAGTATTCCTTGGCTATGTCAGGATAGTCTTTTTCAAAATCTGCTAAGGCTTGATACGCTGCACATAGAGTATCAGAATTCTTGTGATACTCCTGGTTAGCTTCGCAGAATTGCCGAAAAGACTTTTTCTTGAAGAATTGAGGTTGATTGCACCATCTTGCTAACTGAGTATACAAAGATCTAAACTTACTCGTTTTGTATTTCTCATATCTCATGATATATGGCAAGCAGCCA
>JBAYZB010000182.1:0-5895 GCA_041672765.1 Gammaproteobacteria bacterium
AAACTTACACTGTTAGCGAGACGTTTGATAGCGGAACACCGATTAGTTACACAATGACCGTTGAGAGTGGTAGCGAAATACAAACAAAAGGTGTAGTTAAGCAACTAATATTAAGATTTGTGGAGGTGTAGGCTATGGCTGGAGCGCAATTTAACAGTGGCACATATGAAATATATTGGTATAAAGACCAAACAGGCACACCTAACTCACCGCAATCACCAACATCATCAATGGCGCAATCACCGGTCGATAAAGGGTTTGCTTTCAAAAAAGCAGCGATAATCGGTATAGGCGCGGTGGTAGCTAAACGTGCGATTAACACTTTAAAAAGTGAATATTTTAAAACTACAGGTAACGAACAACTTGAAAATGATGTAAATAATGCTATGAAATTATTGGGTTATGCAGGAGCGATCGTAGCAGGCGGTTGGGTTGGCGCAGGTGCGGTAGTAACTGATGTTGCGTTAAATGCCGTAACATACTTTCGCGGAAATCGTAGAGAGAATAATCAGTTAGCAATACAACGCGAAATTCAAGGTAAAAGAGTAAACATATCAAGCGGTAGTGTATATTATGATTAGACAATGATATTATGATTAGGTGGTGGCGTGATGGCTGAATTTAAAGTTAATAATGTATTACAAGATGCTATCGGTAAGATTATTTATAATCGCAACCGCAAAGAACAAGCCGATAATGGTAGCGTAACGATACTTAACACTCGCTCAACTAGATATGAACCTTATACACGATGTTTGGTTAATAATGAACAATATTTAATTGAAGCAGATAATTATACTGAGTATAAAGATGGATTATTCGAGCATCAAGTTAGTTTAATTGAAAATATGGCGATTGCTACAACGATTTATCCGGTAGATAGATCATTCAAGCGAGTTCCATCATTGGATTTAGATAATATATTAGCAATATATCAACGAGAATTAGAGTTTTATCAAGGATTTAGGTTCGATTATGATGACACTGACACGATTTATTCAACGAAAATAGTTGATAAAGAGTATGCAGGCGTAGATTTAGCAGTAATTTTATATGATTTATTTAGAAGCATCAACGCGATACCGAGATTTACTTGGCAGGATGATGAGTGGTATTTAACTTATGAGTTTTATGATGAAAACGGCGATGAAATAACTTTAAATGTTGAAGGCCGAAAATCAAAAGTGAACGATATTGATTATGCAACGAACTTACTAGCTAAGACACGCAACGTGGTTAGCGAAGATGAAGGTTATATATATTGGCCGAGCGCTACAACGTTCATGACACCGAGATCTAAAGGCACAATGTATAAGACTAGCGACTTACAATACGAAGTTGATAGTGATGTTATGGCGATATATGAAGTTGTTGCGGAAGTGAAAGCAATTATATATGTTGGCGGTAATCAACACGCAGTAAATGTTGAAGTTGACATAACTAATATGGTTAAAGAAGCGGAAGTTTACGAGAGTTTGTCTTTAAGCACTGATAATAATCCTAACACTGAAGTTTATTTCACAGGTGAACCTAGTGGAACAATATCATATTATAAGCAAAATTGTATAAGATATACTAAAGAAAGTAATGTTATTGATAGTTTGTGGTTTAAAAGAGATGGAATAGGATTTACTTCAAATGTTACGGCTTTATTTAATGCGATAAGATTTAATTTAGCAACAGCTTTATATGAACAATATAGTTCAACTTATGACTTAAGTGATAGTTGGACTATGGGTATAAATGCTATTGATGTTGAAGACATACCTATTAGAGTTAAGTATAGACCTCGTAGAGATATAGATTTTGTTACTGAAAAGAATAGTGTTCTAGGCTTTAACAAAGCAACTATACTTAATAATCAAAAAGACAGTGCGATTGAGATAGGACGCTTCTTACAAAATAGTAATGTGATAGTTAATCGTATTGGTAATGAGATGTTATATCTTACTCAAAGTTTTGACACATATGCTGAAGCTTGGAAGTTAGGCGATTATTATTTCGTAGGTAATAAACGTTGGTTAATTACTGATATCACTTATAGTGAAAGCAAAAACTTAGTTATATGCGATGCGGAGTTCACAGTTAATTTTAGTAATGTTAATCGAGAAACTGCTATTACAAGACAACCTAGTCCGTATGTATATACCGGTAAAGGCGTTCAAAGTAATTTCATTTATAAAGAATATTTAATATTTGACGAAACGTTACCAAATTATCCGGATAATAGCTTCTTGAACGATGATGCTAAACGAACGATAATGAATTTACTCGATTATTCAGCAACGTATGATACACCGTTAAGGCATATGCTATTTCGTAAATATGGCGATACGCAAGTCATTGATAAGCAACTGTTTGGAGCGGGTAGCGGTAATGTGATATTACTTCACGCAGCGTTTAAAGATGCGAGAATAGCTGGTAAGGCGTTTAAGAAATTAGATGGTAGTTGGTATGAAGACCCTGTATGGTATGTTAATCCTACTAGTGAGATATTAAGTATAGCAACGATTAAGTTAAATGATACGCATTCTTTAATAACTGATACCGATACATATAAATATTATCCAATAGTAAACGATATATCAGGAACTAAAACTAAAAACTTATTCTTGAGATTTGATAAAGACCCTAATGATCAGTTAGCAATTACGTTTGAGATATTAACGTTAAGCGAGAGCAATAATATCATTGTGGGTAATGCATTCACTAGATTTAATAACTTGATTAGAATATTGAGTAGTGTGAGTTTAGATGTGTATAGTGATACTGAACCTTATACGATATTCGATAGGCCTAAAGGAACATTAACTACAGGTTATATCACATTAACGGATGATACGATAACGGTGTTAGGCCCTGGTTATGCAGCGTTACGATATTGGTGTATAGCATACGAGGGTGAAATTGTATTAGCTGGTAATAATTATGTGAGTGAGATTAAGTATAGATTTACAAGAAATAGAAGTTATGGCGAAAATATTTATGAAACTGCATTAAAGCTTAATTTAGAATTCGTTGAAGAAGATTATATGATTTTAGATATTGATTATTTAGAAAACGAAGCATATATTGTTGAACCATTAGAATTTATTGATAGCGATAACGTAACGGCAACATTAAGTAGCTTTGAATATGAAAAATTGACTTTGCAGTTAGTTTTTAATGACAGCGACATTATCAACGCACAATTGATTTATAAAGATTTAGAAAAATTAGTAATGGGGTTAGCGTTTAGAGATAGCGACATTATCAACGCACAATTAAGTGGTTTTGAAAAAGAGCAACTTAACCTTGATTTAGAATTTAATGATAATGATAGAATTGATGCAATTGTAATGTTATATGAAGATGAAGATTTAAGTTTACAATTAGCGTTCCACGAAAATGATAGAATTAACGCTTCACTCGATTATAAATATCAAACAACAGCACCAACGCTTAACTATATTTCTTGGGTGCAAGATGGCGCTTTCTATGAATATACTTTCCAAGCAACTAATGAAGATGATTTTACAGCAGAAATCTTTACAGGCATAACTGATGAGCCAACATATTCTCGAGGTATGATACCTTCTCAAGGCTCAGTTAACTTTACATACCCATCAATGAGTGGTTCGTTAACAGTTTATGCGAAAGCAAAAGCAACAGATAAGATATTAAGTGAAGCAGTAAGTAGAACAGGTTCTATTTTATAAAAATAAAAGAAAAGAGGTAATTTATTATGGCTAATTTAACAAGTTTAGGCGAACAATATGTATTAACGTTATTACAAGGCGGTTTTTCAGCAAGTTATACTGATGGCTTTGATAAAATTGCTTTAGTTGGGGAAATTGATAATAGTGGCACAAATGTTTTATTAACAGCACCACAAGATTGTGGTTGGGGCTGGAGTGTTGGTAAAGCTAATCTTTATACAGTTCCTGATAACGTTTTTGATTTAACTGTTAACACAAGCACAGTTATTAAAGGTGTTGCGCTATTTTGCTCTGGTGTTAGAAATAATGGCGCAGGTGAAATTTCATTTTCAACAACAGGTGATTTAGATACAACTGACATTTTATCATATTTTGCTTTAGAAACACCAAGAACATTTAATAATGATGGTAAAGTTACTATTGATAGTTTGACCTATAATTTTGATAGAAACACTGCAAGTATTTAAAGAGGTGGTTTAGATGAATTTAAACAAAATAACGTATAATGAAGATTTGACTATACTAACTCAAACCGCTCAACCGATCCGCGCATATGCACAACAGGCTAACACTATCGAGGTGTTAGCTCCTGTTAGCGGTTTTAACACTGCTTATATCGTGCTGCAAGGTTTAGCGAGTGGAGTAGTTAATCCTAGATTAAGAGCAACGCAACGATTATTTATGTCACCATTAAGTGATGAAGGTAATTATAAGCGCTGGAATATGGTGATACCAGGCGCTATCTTGAACGATATGTCATTGATGAACTCAACCGGCGTTAGAATGCGTGTGGAATTTTGGTATATCTCAGGCGATTGCTTAGGCGTTGAAAAATATAACACTGAAGTAGGTATTGCTGATTTGTTAGCAGCGGATTATCCAGACGCAACCGATGGGAAGTTTGTGAGAGTAATTGATACTAACACTGATTGGTATTATGACTTAGCAACAACAACCTGGATAGATTATGAAAGTCAATATCAAGTAGGTGTGAGCGTGCAACCGACATCAAGCGCAGACTTTGCACTTGAAAAAGGTATTTATACTGAAGCCCCAAGTTATGCACCAACTAACACTGAGTTAATTTTACAACAATTAGCAGCTAAATTAGGCTTAATCGGCGGAACTATGACTGGCCCAATCAATATGGGAAGCCAAAAAGTAACCATGTTAGCCAACGGAACAGTATCAACTGACGCAGTGAACAAAGGGCAACTAGACACTGTTGATGACGATGTTACAGCTCTTGAAACCGCAAATATGTTCAAATCTGTAAGTTACGCGAGTGCGACAGGCATACTGACATTCACAAGATATGATGACACAACAACAGCGATAGACTTTCCATTAGAACTAATTGTTCAAAGCGGTAGTTATGACGCAGTTAACAATGAGATAGTGCTAGTCCTAGCCGACAGTAGCGAGATTAGAATACCTGTCGATAACTTACTAACTGACCTTGACGCTGTAAATGTTAGATACAGCAACGCGACAAGTGGCTTAACGGCTGAGAATGTTCAAGGCGCTATTGATGAGTTGCAACAATTAAAAATCAGCAAGGATTTTACAAATTATTTAAGTTTAATAGAATTATCTCCGCAAGACGAAATCATTGTCAGAGATGTTTCAACTAACGAAACAAAGAAAACAAGTTTGAATTATTTAATGAATATCGATGCACCAGTAACTGAATACGGTGTTCGTTGGGTGTTAGGGCAAACAAGCCCAACAGGCGAAAGAGTAAAAAAATATAATGGTGTTATGACTATTGGCGAAGCAACCAACTTATATTCTATACCAGCAACAAGTGTAGATGGTGTCGGCTTGAATACTTTTGATAGTATTTTTAGAACTGAATTAGTCAGCGTTTTAAACTCTAATGGCGATGCAAATACATTTGCAAGAAGACATCCGTATTTTATCAAAGAAGAAATTGTTAATGATGGTTCAACTATTTATGAATATTTATGGGTATCGGAAACTGAATTAGACGGTTATAGAATACCTTTATCATTTTTACAAACTGACGGTTCTGTATCTTATTACGACATCGGCCACGAAGAGGGTATTATTGACTCTAATGGAAGATTAAGGTCTATCGCCGATGGCGAGTTCCCAACCACAACGCAAACTCATGGCGCATTCAGGACGGCAGCAAGAAAGAACGATGGTGACGGAACAAACACGACAAGCAAGT
>JBAYZB010000183.1:0-5834 GCA_041672765.1 Gammaproteobacteria bacterium
CGTGGCTGCAGGAGCGCGGGGCGGCGGCGCGGGGGGAGGCCGGGGGCGGATGAGCGGGGCGGAGCGGGCGGCGGCGCGCATCCTGGTGGTGGAGGACGAGGCGACCGTCGCCCTCGCCCTGCGCTCCCAACTGGAACGGCTCGGCTACAGCGTGACGGGAGTGGCAGCGACGGCTGCGGCGGCACTGGCGGCGGCAGACGCGCAACGGCCGGATCTGGTGCTGATGGACATCAGGTTGGCGGGCGGCGGCGACGGGGTGGAGACGGCGCAGCGGATCCGCGCCAGACATGATCTTCCGGTGGTGTTTCTGACCGGCCACAGCGACATCCAACTGATCCAGCGGGCGAAACTGGCGGAGCCGTACGGCTATCTCACCAAGCCGGCGGGCGAGGCGGATCTGTACGCCGCGCTGGAGGTGGCGCTGCATGCTCACCGGCGCCGTCGCCTCGAGCAGACGCTGCAGACGCATTACGCGGGCATCCTGCAGGGCATGCTCGACGCAGTGGTGTGCGTGGATGCCGCGGGGGTGGTGCTCTACGCCAATGCAGCGGCCGATCGGCTGCTGGAGGCGGATGATCTGATCGGTGCGCCGGTCAGCCGGTGGCTGGGGGGGTGGGACGTGGGGCTGGCGGACGCGGGGGTGCGGGAGCTGGCGCTGGGGGCGGGGCGTACGGCGGAGCTGCTGGTCAGTGCGGTGGCGGTCGATGGCCAGACGGTCTACGCCTGCGTGTTGCGCGACGTGAGCGCCCGCAAACATGCCGAGGATGCCCTGCGCCAGGCGCACGCTAAGCTGAACCACATGCTGCAGTCGGCGCCGGCGGTCATCTACTGTCTGGCTTTGGACGAGCAAGCCCCATCCGGAGGCTATCGGCTCAAATACATCAGTCCTACCGTCACCAAGTGGCTCGGCTACTCGGCGGAAGAGTGCGTGAGCGAGCCGGACTGGTGGGCTAACCGCATTCATCCGGAGGATCGGGCGCGTGTGCTGGCGCGCATCCGGGAGTTCGGTGCGCAGGTCACCGCGCGCCAGTCCGACCTGTTTTTCAACGAGTGTCTCGACCAGGAATACCGGTTCAGGTGCCGTGACGGTACCTATCGGTGGGTGCGCGATACCCTGTCCGCCATTCGCGCCGCGCCGACCGTGCCCACCGAGATCGTCGGCTCGTGCGTGGTGGAAAACAAAGAGATCGAGCACGCCTTCCGCGAGAACGAGCAGAAATTTGCCGAACTCGTGGAGAACATTCGGGAAGTGATGTGGATGAGCGAGGTCGAGCGCAATACTCCGCTTTACCTGAGCCCTGCCTTCGACGCGGTCTGGGGGCGCAGCCGGGAAGACTTCTATGCCGATCCCGACCTGCTGCTGACGACCGTTCATCCGGAAGACCGGGCGCGCTTCAGCGCAGCGTTGGACCTCAGAAAATACGGCAAAAAACAGGATGTGGAGTATCGCATCGTGCGCCCGGACGGCGCAGTCCGCTGGATACGTTGCCGCGGTTTTCCCGTGTACAACGACGCAGGAATACTATGCCGCTACGCCGGCATCGCCGAAGATTTTACCGAACAAAAATTAAGCGAACTCGAGCTCAGCGCCTCCCGCGATCAATTGCGGGAGCTGTCGCGCCACCTGCAATCGGTGCGCGAGGAGGAAAAGGCGCGCATTGCCCGCGAGCTTCATGACGAACTGGGCGGGGTAATGCTGGGGCTCAAGATGGACCTGTTCTGGCTGGCATCGAAGATGCCGTCGTCGGACGAGCGGCGGCAGAAGGTGGATTCGATGCTCAAGCAGGTCGAATCCGCCGTGGCGACCACACGGCGCATATGCACGCAACTGCGCCCGACCATCCTCGATCACCTGGGCCTCGCCGCCGCCATCCAATGGCAGGTCAGGGAGTTCGAGAGCCACACGAACATCCGCTGCCGGGCGACCCTGCCCGAGGCCGAGATCCAGGTGGGGGAAGAGTGCGCCATCGCGTTGTTCCGGATATTGCAGGAGGCGCTGACCAACGTGGCGCGCCACGCTGAGGCGAGCCGGGTCGACGTCGATCTCGTGGCAAGCGCCGCGCACATCACCCTGATGATCAAGGACAACGGGATCGGGATAGCGCGGGAGCGGATCAATAATCCGTTATCGCACGGCATTCGCGGCATGTTCGAGCGCGCCTATCAGCTCGGCGGCAGGGTGAAACTGGAAAGTGCGCCGGGGCAAGGCACCTTGCTTGCGGTGCGCATTCCGCTCAGTCATTCGGCGACCAAAGGGGACGATGATGATTAAGGTGTTCATTGTGGACGATCACGCGGTGGTCCGTCAGGGACTGAAGCAGATTCTGGCGGAGGAGAGTCGCATGACCGTAGTGGGGGAGGCGGCCAATGGCGTGGAAGCGCCCAGAAAGATCGAGGAGACGAATCCCGATGTCGTGATCCTGGATATTTCGCTGCCCGGCCGCAACGGCATCGATGTGCTGCGCCGCATCAAGGCGGATGCTCCGAACCGGCCGGTACTGGTTCTGTCGATGTATCCGGAGGACCAGTACGCGGTGCGGTTGCTCAAGGATGGGGCCGCCGGCTATCTGACGAAGGAGAGCGCGCCGGAACAGCTTGTCACCGCGATCCGTGCGGTGGCGAGCGGAAAGAGATACATCAGCCCGGCGGTGGCGGAGCTCATGCTGAATGAGATGGTCGGGGAGGGAACCGGCGACGCGCATGAGGCATTGTCGCGCCGCGAATACCAGGTCTTCATCATGCTGGCGTCCGGCAAGACCACCACGGAAATCGCGCAGGACCTCTGTTTGAGCGCCAAGTCGATCACAACTTATAGAGCGCGTGTCTTGCGGAAAATGAATCTGCGTAACAACGTGGAGTTGACGCATTATGCGATCAAGCATGGTTTCGTGTTTTAGCGAGCGGTTTTTCGTGGCCGTGCCGGTGCAGGGAGGTCAGAGGTGATGGATGGTGTGATGATAATGTGCGGCAAATCGGCACATGGGGTGGATCGCGTCGTGCTGTTTGGCGATGTGACTCACGCGAACCGGGCGGTGATACAGGACGTGATTGCCTGGCATTGCGATGGAGAACGGGATCTCGAGATCGACATCATGAGCGTCGCCAGGATCGACATGGCGGGCATCCTGTTGCTGATCGCCGCAAAAATGCGCGCATCCGACCGCAGGCGAAATGTGCGGATAGTGACGGACAACGGCGCGCTCATGCGGGTGCTGGATGGCATATGGAAGCTCGTCATGCCACGGGACAGTGGCAACGTAAACACTTTCATGCTGCACTGAAAACACGCACCGTTGGCAGTGCATGCCGCCAAGAACGTCTGGAGGCATCCTTCGCCGGGCAGACAGTGTGTGCCGTGGCCGGAGCCGCGGATCGCCCGGCGCCTGCCACCACCTGCGCGCAAGCGGTCAACGCAAAGGCGCGAAGTATTCATGGAGAATTGCGGCAGCCTGGGCGGGCTTCCGTAAGAACGGGGAGGTCAACCCGCGCAGGATAAAGCCCTTCGTGTCTTTGCGTTAAAGCGCCGGCCGCCCAGGCGTCGTGAACGCGCTCTAAAACCGGTCAGGCGGACGGTCAAGAGAGCGGCCGGCGCGTATCCTGCCCACGGCATGACCGGCAAGACCGCAACCCCCTGCATCCGCCGATGAACCTTCACTGTCGTGGTCTCCTTTTCATCAGGTTCGTGCGCCCGGGCGCGCCGGAGACGGGCGGGTGCACGCAAGGAATCCGTGTAGGGCGGAGCCGACACCGGATGCCCGCTCTACCGACAAGAGAATCAGGATGAGACGGACATCATGGCCAAAAGCCCTGTGGCAGGATGATTTCGCATCATGAGAGCTTGAGCGTACGGGGCTGGACGATGGACATGGAGCGACATTGCAGAGATATGACGATGGGAAACACAGTGGCTGGTGGCGGGCGTGATTTACGCATTTTGATCGTGGACAGCTACGGCGATACCACGAATTTCGTCCTGGACAGAATGGAGAGGAATGGATTCCGCATTTCCTACGAGTGCATCGATTCGGCACATGAACTGCGGGAGCGGCTGCGGCGCAAGAGCTGGGACATGGTGGTCTGTGACAGCTATATGCCTGCCGGCGAGATCATCCGGATCGTGCGGGAGAGAGACGAGCGCCTGCCCATCCTCTTCGTGCCGGGGGCGATGGCGGGAGGCTATATGGACGCGGTCATCGGCTTCTCGCAGGACGCAATGGCGGCGCCACTGTGGCCGGGGCATGACGCATGACGGAAGCGGGATGCGCTCGGCGGTATCCGTTTGTGTGCGCGCAGGCGCGCCTGCCGGTTACGTGGTCCTGCGGTGGGACGGAATCGAGTAAAGAAAGGACGTAGAAATGGAAGAGGTGCAGAACGTTGATCAGGAAGCTTGCATCAAGAGCGCAGCAGGCGCCGCGGGGGAGGCATGGTTGAAGTGTCAGCCGTTGCCGGCGCCGGTGCAAGGAAAGAGCGGCGCGGCAAGACCATTGCGCAGGGCGGCCAGGGAATCGCACCGCGTCAAGGCGGTGTCGCATGCGGGCGCGTGCGGCATGCCCCCCAGGGAGGCGGCGCGCCGGAAACCGGCCCGACAAGAAACGGACGCGGATGATGGAACGCACATCGCGCGCGCGCTGGGGGAAACGGGGATCTATGTCTGGGACATGGCGCTGGCCGATGAGTATGTGGTCAAGGACGACGCCTGGCTCGAACTGCTCGACTGTCCGCCCACGGAAATGCGCGGGCTGCGCGCGTGGGAAGCGGTGATCCATCCGCATGATTGGGGTGCGGTTCTGGAGTGCCTGAACGCCTGCATCGAAGGCAAGACGCGGCAATTCGAAATAGAGCACCGCGTCCTCGCCAAAGACGGCGCCTGCCGCTGGATGGTGACGCGCGGAAGCCGGGTCGGAACGAACGCACAGGAGAACGGAGTCCGCATCATCGGCACTCACATGGATATCACCGAACAGCGTAATGCCGATGGGTTGCGGCGGGTGCTGGCGCGCGTCTTCGAGGCCAGTCGGATGGCGATCGTCATCCTCGACGCACGCAAGAGAGTACTGGCGGCAAACCGCGCCTTCGAGGACAAGTTCGGCGCGGTACGAGGACCGGACGGATCGGGAACTGGGGTCGCCTGGGACGAAGCCATGGCCGGCATGGCGCAACTGGAGCAGGCATTCTGGCAGATCGCGACGCCGGCCATCGATGCGGACGGACGCTGGCAGGGCGAGATCAGGAGGCGGACCGGAGATGGCGGGGTGGTGCCGGAGTGGCTCGACCTGGTGGTGTTGAAGGACGACGCCGGGAGGATTTCGCATTACGTCGCCATGTTTTCGGACGTTGACGGCGCCCATTGCAGCGAGGCCCGTGCGCGCTACCTGGCGGAGCACGATGTGCTGACGGGGCTGGCGAACCGGCGGGGGCTGGCGGGGCGGCTGGGGGCGGTGCTGGCGGCGGCGCGGCGGCGGGGTGGGCGCGCGGGGCTGCTGTATGTGGATCTGGACGGGTTCAAGGCGGTCAACGATGCGCTGGGCCATGCGGCGGGCGATCGGCTGCTGCAGGAGGTGGCGGTGCGGCTGCGCGGGGCGCTGCGGGCCGAGGCGGTGGTGGCGCGGCTGGGGGGCGATGAGTTTGTGGTGGTGCTGCCGGAGCTGGGGGAGGCGGGCGAGGCGGCGCGGGTGGCCGAGCGGCTGCTGGCGGCGCTGGGGCGGCCGCACCGGCTGGAGGGGCGGGCGGTGCGGGTGAGCGCCAGCATCGGCATCGCGCTCTACCCGGACGATGCGGGCGAGGCGGCGGGGCTGCTGCGCCGGGCCGATGGGGCGATGTACCGGGCCAAGGGC
>JBAYZB010000184.1:0-5826 GCA_041672765.1 Gammaproteobacteria bacterium
CCCCAGCTCATCCAACAGGGCTCCTGTTGCCTCTTTGGCCGCCACCAGTTCGGCTGCTGACAAGAGCATGGCTCAATCCCACCGTGCATTCCTCGTTCCGAATGTCGCCTAAGTATAGGTCGGCAAACCGAAGTGCGAGGTGCCGCACGTACAGTGTCTGCCAGAGCGCCTAAGCTGTTATCCAATTTTCACAACCGTTATAAAGCATAGAAAAGGTTATGGCGCATGTGGGTATGGACGCTCAACTGGAGCCGCGTCACCCATGAGATCATCCTCGGCAGTTGTCCCATGCGCGAGGATGATATCGAGCGCATTCGCTCCGAAACAGGCATCACCGCCATGCTGTCGGTGCAGCACGACGAGTGCCTGCGCCAGTTTTCCATCGACTACCCGGCATTCGTCCGCCACGGGGAGCGGCTGGGGCTCGTGATGCGCCGTTGCCCGATTCGCGACTTCGACCCGCCGGACATGCGCCGCAACCTGCCGGCGGCGGTGCGCATGCTGGCCGGGCTGGTTGCCGGCGGACACCGGGTCTATGTTCACTGCACCGCCGGTATCGGACGCGGGGCGCTGACTATCCTGGGGTATCTCGTCTTCATCGAAGGGCGGGCACCGGAAGAGGCGGCAGAGTTGATCCGGAGTTGCCGCGCCTGCGTCGCGCCCAATTGGGAGGCCTTTTACGGCTGCAGGCATGATCTGGTGGAGCAGTACCGGGAGCGCATTGCGGAGCGTGCCCGGAAGCTCTACGAACTGCGCTGCAACCGGCTCCGCGCAGGGGCGGCGGAGGAAGACTGGTATCGGGCGGAGCGCGAAGTCCTCCGAGCCGCACTGCTTGCGGCGGATGTGCCGGGCGGCGAAACCGGGGTGTTTCCCGATGGCGGTGATACCAACTGACAAGCGTGCGCTGCAATTCCGCCGCCAGGCAGGCGCTGCCGGTCAAAATCTGACACTCCGGCAGCCGTACGGCTTTTCCCGCATTCAGCAAGTTTTTTCGGCCCGGCGGTTACACTGATCATACCGGTGCTATTACTTCTATATGCTCTGTTCCGTGTCCGAGTGACGGCGCTCCGAACGGCCAGTGGTCTTGCTGCGCTTCGTCGAGTCGGCGCTGGCCCGGTGCCCAGTATTACGGCGCATAGGCCATCTCTCATGGTGCGGCCGAAGCACGATAAGTACGGGCGTGAGCCGCCGGATTATCGTTACGTCGGGGGTACGCTGTGTCGCCCGGCCTGCCACTGTAGTGTGACCGCGGAGGAAACATGGAAAAGCTCGACCGGATGGTGCGGGAAGTGGAATCCCAGGTAAGGCGCATGGGCGCCGCCACCGGCAAGGAGGTTTTGGACGATCGTGTCATCGACGCCCTGCGCGAGGTGCCGCGCCATGAGTTCGTGCCCGCCAGCATGTTGCCGCTCGCCTACGAGAACGAGCCGCTGCCCATCGGGAACGGGCAGGTCGTCCCGCAGCCGTACCTGGTTGCGTTGATGACGGACCTCCTGCGCTTGCGCAGCGATGACGTGGTGCTGGAAGTCGGCACCGGCACCGGCTACCACGCGGCGGTGCTCTCCCGGCTCGCGAAAAAGATTTACAGCGTGGAGATTAACCGCGACATGGCCGAGACCGCAGCGCAGCGGTTGCGTCGGCTTGGATACGGTAATGTCGAGGTGTGCATCGGCAACGGGTATTTCGGCTGGAGGGCAGGGGCGCCGTACGATGCCATACTGGTTACGGCAGCCACGGACGAGATCCCGCCGCGGCTGCTCGATCAGATTGGAGCGGGCGGTCGCATGGTGATCCCCGTCAATCACAGCAACTTTGGCCAGGATCTGCTGCTGGTGGAGAAGGGGCGCAGTGGCGGCGTGTCGACTCGGGAGATAATGCCGGTATCGTTTGCACCGTTGGTGTCCGCCGTCGGCGGCTATAGCTGAGGTGGCGGAGGGAATCATCCTGGCCGGCATCCGGCGGGCGCTTTGTCTGGAGCGGTTAATTGCGGTTGTCTATAGTATTCGAAGGCATATTCCGCTCCGCAGCGAGCGGTTGCGGCCCTTCATGCATATCCCTATGTTTTGGCTTCCACTGATGGCGGAGATGCCTGTAACGGTCTCCGCCGAGGATTTTGTGTCATGCGATGGACGGCACAAGGCGTAAAAAATTTAAGAAGAACGGCGAGAAACGCGAAAAGGAAGGTGAAGAAATTCATCCGGCATGGCGATCGGGATGAACGGCTCGTCAATTTTCTCATTTGCGGTACGCAGAAGGGCGGCACCACTACGTTGAATTGCTATTTGAGAGAACATCCCGAGATTTGCGTGGCCGAAAAAAAGGAAGTGCATTTCTTTGACGATGAAGCGTATTTCCGTGGTAAGACTCCCGATTATGCTGAGTACCATTCCTTCTTCAGCCCTCAGTCGAGGCATCGACTGGTAGGTGAGTCGACGCCCGAATATATGTATTTTCACGACGCTCCCCGGCGCATTTGGGAATACAACCCGGACATGAAAATAATCGTCGTCTTGCGGAACCCGATCGAGAGGGCGTACTCGCATTGGAATATGGAATATTCCCGGAAGATGGAAACCCTGCCGTTCTGGGACGCCATCCGGAGTGAACCCGAACGGTGTCGCCAAGTGTTGCCGCTCCAGCATAGATTTCATTCCTATATCGACCGGGGCTTCTACTTGGAACAGCTACGGAGACTCTGGTTTTACTTTTCGAAACAGCGAGTGCTGGCGCTGAAGAGCGAGTATCTACGGGATCATCCGGCCGATGCGCTCGGTGAGATATGCGAATTCCTCGGGGTCGCCCCCTATGAGCGTATCGTGCCCAAGACCCTGCATGCGCGGCCCTATGTATCGAAAATGGACGAGCGGGAGAGGGATTACTTGCGTTACGTGTTCGAGCACGAGATTCGAGGACTGGAGAGGGCGTTGGGATGGGATTGCAGCAATTGGCTGGCGGCGGGCTGAATCGAACGCGGACGAGGCGGTCCGTGTCAGGTGGTGAGCCAGTGTGCTCCGTCGTCGCCCGTATGGCGCTTTCCTGACGCGCGCACCCAAGACCGCGGGCGGCACCGCCCTACACAATCCTTGGGCGACAGGACGCGTACACACCACAGAAATCCACTGTAGCCGCAGCAGCCGTTCGAACCTGCGGCACCTCCTTTACAGGCCGTCGAAAAACGCGTTCAATTCCTTGAGAGCTGATGGTAGTTCCCTCTCTCCCGCAGCAGCCGGGGGAGACGAGAGTCATCGGAGGTTCCTGACCGGGAAAACGCAATATGCTCGAATCGTCTATCACGCTGGGACGGGTGGCGGGGATTCGCATCGGGATCCATTACACCTGGTTCATCATCTTCGGTCTGCTGACCTTTTCCCTCATGGCCCTGTTCGGGCAGAACTATCCCGGCTGGGGACGGACAGAGGTGATGGTCACAGCACTCGGCACCTCGCTGCTGTTCTTCGTCAGTATCGTTCTCCATGAGCTGAGCCACAGCCTCGTGGCCATCTCCCGCAACATTCCGGTGCGCTCCATCACGTTGTTCATATTCGGCGGGGTTGCGCAGACGGAGAAGGATACGGAAACCGCCGGTGACGAGTTCTGGATCGCCATCGCCGGTCCGCTGCTGAGCCTCGCCCTCGCCGGGCTCTTTTTCGTGTTCAGCGGGCCGCTGGCGACGGTAAGTCAGCAGGCGGCCGTCGCGGCCGAGTGGCTGGCATCCATAAACTTCCTCGTTGCGCTGTTCAACCTGGTGCCCGGGTTTCCCCTGGACGGGGGGCGCGTGTTCCGCGCCCTGGTCTGGGGTATTTCCGGCAATGCCGCCCGCGGCATGCAGTGGGCCGTCATGGGCGGGCGGATCATTGCGTACGGGCTGCTTGTGTTAGGCGTCTACCAGGTGTTGGCGACGGGGTTGATATTGAACGGCCTGTGGCTCGCCGCGATCGGCTGGTTCCTGCTGAGCGCGGCCGAGGCGAGTGCGCGCGACTTCGCACTCAATCAACTGCTGCGGGGCGTGACGGCGCGCGATGTGTTGCAGCGCGAAGTTCCTGTCGTGCCCGGCGACACGAGTATCCGGGACTGGATCGAACGCTACGCGCTCGCGAGCGGCCAGCGCTCCGCACTGGTATCCGAACACGATGGCGATGAAATCGTGGGCCTCGTGACCCTGAGCGACTGCCGCAAGGTGCCCCGGGAGGAATGGGCCCGAGCGCGCGTCCGCGACGTGATGACGCGCAGGGAAAATCTGCAGGTGGTGAACCTGCGCACCGGGTTGGGCGAGGTGCTGCGTATCATGGAAAGCGGCTCGCTGAACCAGGTCCCAGTGGTCGAGGACCACCGGCTGGTCGGCTGGATCGACCGCGACCGGCTGCTTAGAACCGTACGGCTTTACATGGAAGTGGGAAGATGAGTCGGGTAATGGACGCCACGATGCAGCGTATAGGAAGGAGCGACTTGGCTGTGCCGCGTACCTGGGCATTTGCAGATGGGGCCTGCAATTGTCATTTACATGAGTCCGCAGGGCAGGGTAGAGTCGGATTTGCAACAACCGGGTTTGCCGCAATTTTTCATGGCACGTTAAGCCAGCGAAAAATGAGGTGATTCCGGTCCCGGTGAGGCTCGGTTGCTCTCCGGCCCGCCGGGAACGCGCATACTCCGCCAAAATCTGGCTTGAATGGAAACCAACTGGACGAGGTGTAGCCATGGCAATCAAGAAGAAGACAGAGCAGGAACAACAGGTGCAGAATGAATCCAAGGGGCGGGTGCCGCAACAGGCAGCCCGAGGCTCAGGACGCTTCCTGACAAGCCCCTTCGAGGAGATGGACCGGCTGTTCGAAGGCTTTTTCCCGCGCGGCTGGATGCGCCCATTCCGGATGGAGTGGCCCGCGTGGCCCGAAATGATGCAGGTGGCCAGGGTGCCAAAGGTCGATATCGTCGAGCGCGACAACGAAGTGCTGGTGCGGGCCGAGATTCCAGGCGTCAAGAAAGAGGACCTGGATGTTTCCGTAACCGATGATACCGTCACCATCCGGGGGACCGCGCGCACCGAGGCGGAAGATGAAAAGGGCGAGTACTACAGGCGCGAACTTCATTACGGCGAATTCGCCCGCACAGTCGCGTTGCCGGCCGCGGTGAATGCGGACCTGTGCTCCGCCCGGTTCAAGGACGGCATCCTGGAACTGACACTGCCTAAGGTGGAGCGCACCAAACGGCGGACAATACGGATCGAGGAAGACTGAGAAAGCGACGGCCCGTACGGGCGGTGTGCAGATGCCGCCCGTACGGGTAAATTTCCATGTTTTATGTACGCAATAGGCGAATGACCCTGCACAGGCCAAAGTAGATCTCTATGTGCATGGTGCAGGCTGCGCCTTGTAAGTTCCGCACGCTCCCGCCTCCTCCATCAGGCCTGCCACCCCGAGTTCAACATCGATCCTAAGTGGTTTCGGCAAGTGCGCTCAACTCCAGGTAATTGCGGAAGTCTGAGTACCGGTCAAAAACTTTACACCGGGAGTGGTTGAAGCCTAGAATGCGGCCTTGCTTTGATATTCAAAAAAATGAAGAATCGTGCACGAAAAGAATCCCGATAGCCCTTGTGGTTGATCGGGATCGTGGGGTGAAAGTACGGAGCGCGATAGAGCAAGGGCCAGGGGTTTTTTGTACCGATCCAGGGATGGCGTAGACCGACGGTGGAATGCCTACTATATCCCTAAGGATGCTGTACCTCCGAGTTGCGGAGTTCGCGTGGCGCTGGGGATTGCCGGGGGCAAGGAGTGAGTTCCAATCATCGGCGAAATACAAGCATCTCATAAGCGCCCTTCTACGGTTTCGGAA
>JBAYZB010000185.1:0-5818 GCA_041672765.1 Gammaproteobacteria bacterium
AGGCACCATGATGGAAAATACCGATAGCGCGGTCGCGACGCTGCACATGCTCAAGGAACTCGGGCTGCACCTCGCCATCGACGACTTCGGCACCGGCTACGCCAGCCTGAGCTATCTCAAGCGCTTTCCGCTGGACCGCCTCAAGATCGACCGCTCCTTCGTACAGGACATCATCACCAACACGGATGACGCCGCCATCGCCCGCGCCATCATCGCCATGGCCCACAGCCTCAACCTCAAGGTCATCGCGGAAGGCGTGGAGACGGAAGAACAACTAAGCTACCTGCGCGCCCACGGCTGCGACGAGATACAAGGCTACTACTTCAGCAGGCCGCTGCCGCCGGAAGAAGTGGAAGAGTTTTTGCGCTCGGGCAAGAGACTCGAAACCGCCAAAGCCGCGTTGACCGAATGATCCGCTCCTTGACCGCCGAACATGCCTCGGCAACCGCTGCTTGAACGCAAAGACGCGAAGCCGCCAAGGGCGCAAAGAGACAAAAAGCGCGGTTGGTTTTCCAGCTCCGGCATGCTCCCGAACCCCATGGCGGTCCGTTCAGGCTGCCGCAATTCTCGCAATAAATTCTCTGCGTCTTTGCGCCTTTGCGTTGAACTCTCGCGCCTTCGCGTCCTGGCGTTGTAGCTTTTCATCCTGAAGGGCGGACATCGCCCGCCGAACAACGCCTCGACAACCGTTGCACGGTGACGGCGCTCGCCTTGCTTCCCGCGCGGCATGAACGCTCCGCTCAAGCCGTCTCCGGCTCCCATTCGCGCCAGCCGCACAGCAGCGGGAAGTAAAGCCCCAGCCGGATGGGCCGGTCGTCGAGCTTCGCCATGAGCGCGGCATAGCGTTCCAGTTGTTTGCGGTAACGCTCCCGCTCGGTATCCAGGAACGCCTCCACGTCGCTTCCCTCGTGCACGCCCACCTTGTAGTCGATGATCCAGCGCGTGCCGTCGCCGGTGACGAAGGTGCGGTCGATGATCACGTTGACGAGCTTGCCCTCCAGCACGCCGGACAGCGGATATTCGCAATGGGCCTGGCGGTGCCGGTTCGACAGGATCCAGCCGGCGCGCGGGTCCGCCAGGACCTGCTGCAAGGCGGTTTCCAGCCGCGCCACCGCCTCCTCCAGTTTCGCCGCCGGCACGCCGAGGCGGCGCAGGGCGGTGGCGTACATGCCCCGCTGCGCGGCGACCCGGGCGCCGCTCCACTGTTCCAGCCCCTGCTGGCCGATGACGCGCAGCATGCGGTGCACCAGTGTGCCCACGTGGCGCGCCGTGCTGCCCGCCCACAGGAACTGGATCTCCTCCTGCTGCTCCTGCGCCTCTAGCTCTTCCGTGCGCACCCCTTTCCACTGCAGCGGCGCGGGTGGCTCGGGCATGCGCCAGGCGGCGGCAAGGCGGCGGATGTACGGCCGCTGCGCGGCGGGCGTTTCCGGCGCCGGTGACAGTTGGCCGTTTTGATAGGCGGTGGAGGCCCTGATCTCGAACTCGAGCTTCACCACATCCCAGAGCTGGTGCAGCAGCGAGCCGCTGGCCGGCTCGCGCAGCATCGGCTTGCCGTCGTTCTCAGCCACTCGCACGTGCCCCAGCAGGTGCAGCCGCCGGCGCGCCCGGGTTGCCGCCACATAGAGCAGGCGGCCCGATTCGTATTGCTCCTTTTCCCGGTCCTTGAGGCTGAGATATTTGTAGATCGCATCGTCCTCGCCGCCGGTCTCCTTGATGGGCGCGAGCAGCAGGTCCACTTCGTGGCGCGAGCGCGGCCGTTCCATCCACAGCAGCAGCCGCGCCCGCTCTTTCTGCGGCGGACGCCCGAGACCGGGCAGGATCACGGTGTCGAACTCCAGCCCCTTGGCCTTGTGCACGGTCATGATCTGCAGTGACTCGTCGGCCTCCATGTCGGGCAGGGCGAAGATCGCATTCGCCCGTTCCGCGAGCGCTTCGAGATCGGCGATCTCGGCGCCCTCCTCCAGCCGCTCCACCAGATCGAGATACACCAGCGCGTCCTCCAGGTCCGTCTCGTCGGGCACGCAGGCCGACCCGCCCAGGGCGACCCAGGTCCCCTCCACCCAGCGCCGCAACGAGCGGCGGCGCCGGAGGCCGAGGCTGGCGCGCAGTACGGCGCGCAGCCGCTCCACGCGGCTCCTGCCATCGGCGCTGAGCCGCGCCAGCCGCGTGTCGTCCTGGAGGAGGTCCCACAGGGCGGTATCGTGATCGTCGCCGGCGAGGGCGTGCAGGTCCGCCAGGGTGAGCCCGCACCAGGGCGCACGCAGCAGCGCCAGCCACGCGATGCGGTCGCCCGGGTGCAGCAGGGCGCGGGTAAGCGCCAGCAGGTCCTGCACCACCGGCCGATGGCCGAGCTGCTCGATCTCCACGGCGCGATAGCGCAGCCCCGACTCCTGCAGCAGCGGGACGATCTCCGCGAGATGGCTGCGGGAGCGCACCAGGATCGCCGTGGTGCCGCCCGGCCGTTCGCGCCGCGCCTCCTGGACGAGCTGCGCCACATGCCGCGCCTCGGCGCGGGCATCGTCGGTGAAGAATGGATGGATGGCGACCGCCGTCCCTTCCCCCGGGCCGTGGAACGCCTCGGAGGGGCTGTAGGGCACCGCGCCCGCGGCCATGTCCTCGCTCTGGGGAAAGACCTTGCGGAAGGCCGTGTTCACCCAGTCCACGATGCCCTGCTCCGAACGGAAGTTCACGCTCAGGGTGAGCGGGTGCAACTGCACGGAGCCGATGCCTTCGTGGCGCGCCCGCAGGAACAGCCCCACCTCCGCCTGTCGGAAGCGGTAGATGGACTGCATGGGATCGCCCACGGCGAACAACGTGCGTCCATCGCCGGGCTCCCAGCCGGCGGTGAGCCGTTCCAGCAGCTTGAACTGGGTGACGGAGGTGTCCTGAAACTCGTCCACCAGCAGATGGCGGATGCGGTAGTCCAGGGCAAGGGCCAAGTCCGTGGGGTTGTCCGGCTCGCCCAGGGCGACCAGCGCCGCCTGGGCCACCTCGATGAAATCCACCATGCCGCGCTCGCGGAATACAAGCTCCAGTTGCGCGGCGGCCACCGGCAGCAGTGCCACCAGGGCCTGGATCACCTCCCATTGGCGTTCGCTGTAGCGCGTGGGCGGCAGCGCGCGCAGGGCATGCAGGCGGAGGCGGAAGGCATCGGCGGCGGCCAGGGATTCCAGCAGCGCCAGGAACTGTTCCTTGCGGCGCTGGAACAGCGCCTTCTCGGCGGAATCCCTGGTGGATGAGGCCGCGGGGAAACCGATGCGCTTGTCGGCGCTTTTCCGCCAGGTGCCGTCGTTGGTGAGCAGCAGATTGGCGATGCCGCGCCACGTGGCGAGATCATCCAGCCCGGCGGCGGGAAGCCGGTCCAGATCGCAGCAGGCCAGGATGGGGGATTCGGCGCCGTCAATGGTCAGACGCTCCGCCGCAAAGCGGGCCAGCTCCACCACTTCGTGTTCGATCCCGGACGGCAGGTGCTCGCTCACCTCGCGCAGGGCATCGAGGGTTACGTTCGCCAGGGCGTCTTCCAGCCGGCGGCGCTCCGCCTCGATCCCGCCCGGCATCACCACATGGGGCAGCCACTGGTCGCGCCGCCCGAGCATGGCGGCCAGCAGGTCTTCCAGCAGCGCAAGGTTGTTGTCCAGGTGCGCGAGCAGGGAACGCGCCGCCGCGGCCCAGGGCTGGTCGGCATCCAGCAGCCCCAGCACGTCGCGCGCGGCCCGGCGGTACAGCTCCTGGGCGTCCTCGGTGACCTCCGGCTGGGTGCCGAAGCGCGACAGCAGCGGCAGTTGCCGCGTGAGCGCCGCGCACAGGGAGTCGATGGTCTGGATGCGCAGCCGCGCCGGGTGGCTGACGATGTTCCATTCGCAGGCAGCGTCGCGCTCCAGCACCCTGCAGCCCAGTTCCCAGGTGGTGCGCTCGTGCGCCTTGTCCGGCTCGGGCTGCGTTTGCGCCTTGTGCAGCGCCTGCAAGATGCGGTCGCGCATCTCCCCTGCCGCCTTGCGCGTGAAGGTGATGGCGATCACCTCCTCCGGCGTGTTCACGTGGGCGAGCAGAGCGAGATAGCGTTGGGTCAGCAGTTCCGTCTTGCCGGAGCCCGCCGGCGCCTGCACGATGAACGAGCGGTGCGGGTCGAGGGCGATGCGGCGCTGCAGCTCGTCGGAGACCGGCCTTTTTTCAGATGTCATCCCCTCCATCCTTCCCTTCCGTCACACCAAGACCATCGTGCTCGTGGATGCGGCACAGCGGGGTCAGTTCGCAGTACTGGCAGGTCTTCGAACCGTCCTTGGGGTCGACCGGCGCGCGGCCCGCGCGGAAATCCTCGCCGAGTTTCTCCAGCACCCTTCTCCACTCCTCCAACAGCGCTTCCCAATCGGCCGCCCGCTCGGCGTAATCCGATTCGCTCAACGGCTTCACGCCCGGGGCGATCTCCGCGTCGTGCGCGAGCCCGCGGAACTGAAAATCGCCCGCGCGCACCTGGGCGAACATCACCGCCGCCACCCGTTCGGGGTTCGACACGCAGTACAACGGCAGTTGCGGCTCGCCCGGCCGGTCGCCGAACCAGTCGTCCAGCCTGGGCTTGCCCGTCTTGTAATCGATCACCACTTGGCGGCCGTCGGGCAACTGGTCAATGCGGTCGATCTTGGTTTTCACGTCGATGCCCGCCACCTGGATCTCCCGCCACTGCTCGGTTTCCACCACCGTGAAGGGCGTGCGCGTCTTCTCCGTCTCCAGCCAGGCGGCCAGGAGCCGCGCGATGCGCCGCTGCTCGATGTCGACGAAGGCCTGGGGCACACTCTGCAACCGCTGGCGCAGGACGGCCTCCACCGCCTGCCGGGCGGCGGCGCCGATGATCCGCTCCAGTTCCTCCGGCGCCAGGCCACACAGGTTTTCTTGGGACTTAAGCTCCTTCCATACCTGTTCCAGCGCCGCGTGCAGCACGGTGCCGCGCTCCGCGGCATCGAGGCCCGGCCGCACCGCGTCCAGCGCCGTCGCTCCCAGGCGGTATTGCGCGAAGGCCCGGAACGGACAGGCCGCCTGCTGCTTGAAGATGCCGGTCCCGCCCGCCACCGCGCTGCCCGGCGCCACCGGCGGGCCTGCTTCATCCTCCAACTGTTCCAGCGCCGCCGTCCGGTGCACGGCGCGCATGAACGAGACCGGCTCGCCCAACTCCAGGTCTTCCACCCGGACCCCGGGCAGCGTCTGGATGAGCGGGCTCGGCCGCAGGTCCCGATCCTCCTCCCGACAGGGATGGCTCACCACCACGGTGGGCGCGCTTTGCAGCAGCCGTCGGGTGACCTGGCGCGTGAAGGCCAGCTCGCGCTCCGCCGAGGCGTGGGGCAGGCCCTTTTCGCGCTGCAGGTGCAGCGGCAGGAACGGATTGGGCCGCGGCTCGGGCGGCCACACCTCGTCGTGCAGGCCCAGCACCCAGAGGTAATCGAACACCATCCCAGACGCCTCCAGCACGCCCAGGACCTGCACCGGCGCCACTTCGCTCTTGGGCTGGAACAGCGTGTTGCGCGCCAGGCGGTGCAGGTAGGCAAGGGCGTGGACGAAATCCATCTCCTCCACCGCGATGTCCAGCGCGGCGAACTCGTCCAGCAGGTCGCGGAACGCCGTAACCGCCTGGTATTCATGGCTGTCCAGGGTGCGCTCGCCGGGCCAGCCAAGGGCGCTCAGGAGATCGGAGAAGAGCGCGGACCAGGCGCTAGGCGGCTGCTTATCCTCCGTCACGCGCCGCCGTACCCGCTGCCAGCGGGCCAGCGCCTGGGCCAGCAGCGGCGCGTTGAACGGGCGCGGCCGGCCCTCCGGGTCCACCGCCTCC
>JBAYZB010000186.1:0-5777 GCA_041672765.1 Gammaproteobacteria bacterium
TCAGGAGAACCACAGGCGAGGGATGGGATGCCTTCTCGTTCTTCTGTCATACCTATTTCCCGCACATCTTTCCACTACCCTTTTGCCCAGCACATGAGACTATGTTCGATGAGGCGGGTTCGGTCAGCCAGTTTCTCACTTATCCTGATGGCTATATCGATGGCTGTGATGCTCTGGCTGGCTGTCTGGAACGCTTCTCTGTGTACGATATCGGCAGGAACAGGGTCAAAGTCCGGAGGTTCAGCTTCTAATGAACTACTACGATCAGCTCATGCTTGAATATTATCGAGTCCTGAACAATGCATGGAAGACCGAGATCAGAGATGCTACCCGGCTAGCCATCCAGATGCTGAGTGACATGCCTCGAGCCGAGAAGATCAACAAGAACTCCATAGATAAGCTTATGGGCATCATCAATACTCAGTTGGGAGATAGTCGCTGCCCTGGTCAATGAGCCCACCAAGGCGATAATAGACCGCTGTGTGCGGCTCGGACTGAGGGACACCCAAGTGCAAGCCCCCACCAAGACCAGTATTGGGCTCTGGGGTATTGAGGATCAGCATCTCTCATCCACCATCCAGAAGCAGCTTTGTTCTGGATCGGGAATCACTTTGAAGCTGATATCCGGCAGAACTTCGCAGACACCCTATCCAAAGCAATCGAGCAGGGTTATTCCAAAGAGATGCTGGCAGACACCCTCAAAGACCAGTTCAATGATCTCGCCAACCGCTCATCCCACTACTGGCAAGGACTAGCAGAGCATACCGCACTCAGAATCAGGGAGTTCGGTAGGCTGCAAGGCTACAAGAAAGCCAAAGCCAGATACTACAAGCTCGTGGTTATCCTGGATGACCGCACCAGCGACATCTGCAGGGCATTGGCTGCCCAGGATAAGATGTACCCGCTAAACGATGCACTGGAAGTAATGGATAATCTCATGGCTTTGGATACCAAGTCCAGCAGTTTGGATGATGCAAGAGATTACATCAAAGCCCTCGCACCCTGGGTCAAAGACGATCAAATCGAATACGATTCAGAGATGAACCCGGTAGGTGTCTCAGGAGCGCATACTCCCTTCCCACCATTTCATTGGAAGTGCAGGACAAGCACTGCCTACGCAATATAAATACGAGCCCGGACTTATCATTCGGGCTCGTTCATGATTAATTAGGCTTTGTACTATTTCATTAGGGTCACTTTACGAACCGAGGTTTTACCTCCTGATTCAAGACTGATTAAATATACGCCGGAACCAACACTCCGATTGCGGTTGTCCTTACCATCCCAAACTGCCTTGTGGAAACCTTTCAGGAGATCGCCAGTAACAATGTCCTTAACCTTTTGACCTTTGATATTATAGATACATAGCTTGGTATTCGCATCCTTTGGTATACTAAAGGCAATGGTGGTTGAGGGATTGAAGGGATTCGGATAGTTAGCAGAAATCATAGCCTGAGGTGGAATTGGAATCTCTTCCTCTTCGACTTTGTTCAATTCCCTATACAATGCTTTCATGTGCTCGTCATGCATGGTGTAGAATACTTGGGCATTTGGATAGCGATATTGGGTGTATTTCAAGGAAAGAGGTTTTTTCGTTTTTTTCATGGATTCAAGTTGTAGAATGATTTCCAAATCCAGCACAGCTCTGAGAGAATCAATAACACTCACGGGATCATCGATTCTCGCCTGAACAATGTCTATAGCACTTTGAAAATTACCTGATACAACAAATGCCTTTATCTGGTAATCAGATAACAGCTTACAGAAACTGCTGTCTATGGGAGTAAACTGGATGATCTTTTGCTCTAGATAACATGCCAGAATCTCAGCTTGCATTTCCTGTAAGCATCCAGATCTGAAGAGGCCGTCCACACATCCGCTAAGGTAACTTTTTTCACTTTCCAGACCATCATCAAGAATTGCTTGATACAAAGTGGATGCTTGATCAAACAGTCCGTTGGCTTCCAGATTCAAGGCTACTAAGTATCTGTTGTTCCCATCCGGGTCGGTTCCGGGAGTGTTTGGAGCGGGGTCAAGAACCTCAGCAAATATGTAATCTCCGTAATCTGGATTGTCACCCAAGTTTATCATTATTGAATCAGCTTCAAACCAATTCTTTGAGACATCTATAGCAGTTCCTGAGGATGAAGCATAATAATCATCGAAGTGAAAGTCCAAAGACGCAATACTTTGATCAGGCGTTCCGAAGTGCCAAAAATCGTTATGACCTGCACACAATTGAATATAGGAGTGATAATAATCATCTCCAAAGAACTTGATATTGCTATCCAGATTGCGGAATCTGTTACCTCTATTATTGGAGAGATTTGCATTGGAATCATTCTGGCACAATAGCCCAATCTCATTCATATAGAATTCGCAGTTATCCACGATAGGATTGGATGCTCTGGTTTCAATTGCAGTATCGCACAAATTAAAGATGGAATTGTAAACTCCCGAGTCTCGGGGAGCATAAAAGGAACCATCGAAGAATATACCTTTTGTGCAAGCGTTAAAGGTACAACCGGTAATGGTGGGTGTAGAACCGCTGAGATTGATACCAATTGAAGTCTCATCTCCAATATTGGTGAAGGTGCAGTTTTCGATTCTACTAGTGACTCCGGAAGAGGTTTGCTTTATCCCAAATCTGCAATCGGTAAAGGAACAATCAAAGATACTATCCGGTAATGCAGAGTTTGTTGTTTTCAGTATTCCCGTTCCCAGCCCTGAAAAATCTGTGTTCTTGATCACTACGGAAGAAATAGATTTCACTACTTCTATTCCTCTTGATCCTTGATCAGAAACCCCTGATATACCGTTTCTGCCTTGGTTATTTATGATCCTTATTGTGTGAAGTGCGTCCATATTATTTACTAAGATACCGGGTTTATTCTGACCAACAGTTATATAGCTATTCTGAAGATCAAGACTTGATCCAAGAATATACAGCGGCATTCTTCTTATTGTTGAGTTTTCAATAGATATAACACTCATGTTATCAACTACTAGTGAATCTCCGTTGCTGTTATCTGCTGCAGAAATCTCGCTTGAGTATAAACGGAACGTACTTAAATCTGATCTGAATCTGACAAATGGAGCAATGTTAACATCTGCATTATTGAATTCCAAGCAAGAATTATTCGACACTTGAAGTATTGAGTACAAGGAAAAATCGTGAACTCCTGAGAGCGATACATTAGCTCCATTATCGAATACTACAACCGAAGATGGAGAATAGTAACATGCAGTGCTACCATCTACAGTGTATTGCCCATTTCCATCAACAAACAATTTCCCCAATATTGAATAGGCTGCATTAGCGATGTTAACTGACGCACTATCAGCAATAGTGAATCTCACACTATCTCCCACTGATATTGTGCCCTTGAAGTTAATAATAGCATTGCTGTCTAGCGTAAGGTGCGTATAAGGTAAAATCACAATATTAGTGTTAGGCTCAAAAGTTACCTCTGTATTAGCAGAAATGTTAATATCTCCTGCCAGGCATACTTTATGCCTTAAGGTCATGTCCGAGCTTACAATTGCAGGCAAGATTCCACACATCTCAAGCAGTTTACCATCGCCAGGGCCTATGCTCACCCTGATATCTGTTCCTTCTCTTCGATACAACTGCCCATCGTAAGGATCATACAAGCCAACTTCGCTACCGAAATGAGTTTCAGAACCTGAGGATGGAACAAAAATCACTGTTTGGCTGCTTGCATCTACGAAGTTATCATCTACTGGAAGTTGGACAACCGAATTCTCTCCGCTTTCTCTATATACAGCCCGTCTATTAACCAACATAAAGCTTGGCGCTTGCTGAACATCGTTGTAAAAGCCGCATTGCACATAACCGGTGTAGTGTGAATGAGGAACCTCGGGAACTGGTGGTATGCCTCCCCGCGGTAATTCTGTAGGATGCTTGACTCTGAGTTGGGATAAATAGAAGGGGCTTACAGAGACACCATCACTGCCTCCATTTGTCATCAAGCAGTCAGCATCTATCCAATTGAGCTCTCTTAAATAAGGACCATATACCGCTATCTTCTGATTGGCTTCTGTCAGATGTGCAAATGCCGTATCATCCTCTAGAACTCTGATATTCATATAGTTAGCCCCATGAGTTAATGGTGCCAGACGATGGAAATCCCAGTCATACAGGTAATCGCTATTAGTAAGTAGTGTATAATCCAAGATACCATCTGCTGAATAGCACAGAGGTAATAGCTGCAGACATTTATTCATACTCCTAGGAGGCTTGAAAAATCTCCAATTGAGTACTCCATCTGATGAGGCGGGCACATAATCTCCGAATATCTGGGGTATGTAAACAATGTCAGTTTCCCTTACAGACTGGTTGTTGCTGTGTCTGACTGCGTGAGCCAGACTTTTATATGTCTTGGTTACGATGCTATCTATTCTTGTCTGTACCGATAATGTATTAGTACAGTTATTCCACTGAAGGATGTCCGCGGAATTCCATTCCTGAAGAGGATAAGCATCAACTGCAATGGTCCTGGGTTTTGCTTGTGCGAGGAAATTTAGGTAATGTTCGTAATTGTTGCCCCCTGGTTTTGTAATTCTAAACCCCTCCAGATGGGTCGCAGTGATTAATCTCGGGCTGTACTCCTCTCCATACACAGTATCCAGATGGCTTTCCAGTTTATCATACATCGAAAACTGCCCTTGGAACGGCTCGTCTTTTGTATAGTGATATACAATGTTGCTACTGTTTGGTAGAGAGAGGATTTGATTCATTCGTACCTGTAACCAGCTAAACATGCTGTCATCATGTCTGTTTGTGTTAACTTGACGATGGTATTCGTCCTCCAGAACAATGTAGTCTATCTCCATCCGGCCGTTACCATGCCAAATGATCTCGGGATTGATGTGGCGAAAGAAATCTCCAGCTCCATCCATCAGTAACAGATCATTGGATATGGCTTCCGTAAACTCAATATAATATTCGAAGAGATAATTGTTAAAAGGATAATCTCTTGGAACGCTGCTATAAGTGTTGTTATAGATTGTTGTTCCTACCTCAGCATTGACAGGATGCAGTTCAAACTCGTAGTAATTATCCCAATAAGGATTAATGAGCTCATCGTTGTTAATGTAATCCTGGAACTCGGTCCAATCTGCACCATTATACCAACCATCCACATTCTTTAATGCCTTTAATCTAATTGTAGCGACTTCTTCTCCGACAGCAAGGCTATCAAACTTCATGGCAACAGTAAGGTATAACTTGTTATTATTAATCGCATGAGGGTAGAACTTAAGATCATAACCGATTGATCTGGGATACTTATGAGTAGGAACCTTCCAGCGAAATCTGGGGTTTGATAATGCTAATCCTGCTTCGTGACCAGATGTTTCATCACAAACCCAAGCGTACTGGTTTGAAGTTGCTCCTGGACCTATACGATCTCCACAAGACGCTTCATGCGCGAATACGTAATTGTAGACGTCACCCACACCAGTATCTTCAAGAGTGGCAAGATCATCGACAATAAAAGTAAACAAGGTGTCATCTGGTGGTACAATATCATCAATGTATTTATACATATACTCCGCTTCCATTTTGAGATAATTGCCCCAGCTTAAGAAATTTATGCCCACCTTACCGGATTGAGGATCCCAGTATCTATCCTCCAGGATTGTTTTTACATCGCTTCCCAGGGTTCCCAAAGCGCTTTCCAGGCCATTAAGATCTGAGTGATATACAGGCAATGTAACTGCATTGTATCTTCCTTGTAACAATTTGGTTTTCA
>JBAYZB010000187.1:0-5718 GCA_041672765.1 Gammaproteobacteria bacterium
TGTGAGATGACGCCGCGGTAGTCACCGTCGTCGCTCACCACCAGGTAATGGCGGACGCCGTCCTCCTTGAAGCGCAGAGCCACTTCGCGCATGGGCATATGCTGGGGGATGGTCTTGACGGGGGAGCTCATCACCGCCGCAATCGGCAGGGAGAATACCTGCGGGTCCGAAAAATCGAGGCCGAGGGCATCGCGCTCGGTCCAGATGCCCACCACCTTGCCGCCGGCCATCACGACGATGGAGCTGCATCGTGCCTGGCTCATGCGGCGGGCCGCCTCGAACAGGGGAAGATCGGGCGGACAGTCGAGAATATAGGGCCGGATTATGTGCTCGACCGGCAGATCGGAGGACATGGCGAATTCGTTCATTTTGTTTTCGTAAGCCCTTTTTAACGCATTCTCCATGTCCGAGTCCAGTCGATCCGGCTTCCTTGCCCTGCGCGGGCGCTCGTTGGGCGAGCGGCAGGCCTCGAAGTGAAAAATTTCACGCGGACACTTTATTTGGCGTACAGTGGTCAAAGGCTAAGGAGCCGTTGGCAGGCCTTGTCGCGGCAGGGAGGTCCTGGCCGTAGCGGCGACCGGTTCGTGGTGTAGCCGTTCACGCCTGACTGGGAGGCCGAATTACGAAACTCAGAGGAACCGGTATGTCATCGGAAGCCGCTCAGCGGAAAAAAGCCGAAAATAAATTCCAGGCCTTCTCGGAGGCGTTGGAAGGGGGGGCGTTGCAGCAGGTGCGCAAGATGCTCAATGCCCTGCATCCCGCCGAGATCGCACACCTGCTGGAATCCCTGCCGCCGCCGGAACGCAACGTGCTGTGGGAACTGGTGGACCCGGAGGACGACGGCGAAGTGCTGCTGCACGTCAACGACGACGTGCGCGCCGATCTGATCCGCTCGATGAAAAAGGAAGAGCTGGTGGCCGCCACGGAAGGGTTGGACCTGGACGACCTGGCGGACCTGCTGCGCGACTTGCCGGATGCCGTGATCGGCGAGGTGCTGCACTCCATGGACGCGCAGCACCGCCGGCGCCTGGAGGCGGTGCTGGCATATCCCGAGGACACGGCCGGCGGCCTCATGAACACCGATACGATCACGGTGCGGGGGGACGTGACGCTGGACGTGGTGTTGCGCTACCTGCGCCTGCGAGGCGAGCTGCCGGAGTTGACCGACAGCCTGATCGTGGTCAATCGCTTCGACCGCTATCTCGGCGTTCTCCCTCTGACGGACCTGCTGACCAGTTCTCCGGAACTCACGGTGGCCGAGGTGATGGACAGATCCGTGGAGGCCATCGATGCGAATCTGTCGGCGGAGGAGGTGGCCAAGATCTTCGAGGACCGCGACCTGGTATCCGCAGCGGTGGTGGACGAGAACGGCGCGCTCCTCGGGCGCATCACCATCGACGACGTGGTGGACGTCATCCGCGAGGAGGCGCGTCAATCCTTGATGGGCATGGCGGGGTTGCAGGAAGACGAAGACCTGTTCGCGCCCGTCTGGAAAAAGGCCCAGAACCGCTGGCCGTGGCTGGCGATCAATCTGGTCACCGCGTTCGTCGCATCACGGATCATCAGCGCCTTCGAGCACACGATCGGGCAATTGGTGGCGCTGGCCGCGCTGATGCCCATCGTCGCAGCGGTGGGGGGCAATACCGGGAACCAGACCGTCGCGCTGATCGTGCGTGCGTTGGCCCTGGGGCAAGTGACGCCGAGAAACGCGCTGCGGTTGTTGATGAAGGAGGCCGGCGTGAGCCTGCTCAACGGCGTGGTCTGGGGCTCGGTGGTGGGTATGTTCGCTTACATGTTCTACCACGACATGATGTTGGCCATCGTCATGGGCAGTGCGCTGGTGCTGAACTTGTTGATAGCGGCCCTGGCGGGAGTGTTGATACCGTTGACGTTGCGCGGGCTGGGCCGCGATCCGGCGCTCGGATCGAGCATCCTGCTCACGGCCACGACGGACAGTATGGGATTTCTGGTGTTTCTTGGACTGGCGACGATCTTCCTGATATGAGCGAGGTGCCGCTGCTGTGACGCCTGTCGAGCGCGGCGCATTTTACTTTGGATAGCGCAAGGCCGCCAGTATTTTCTTCCGTCTCTCCAGAACGTTTTCGAGATATGTTTTCGTCAACAGGAGTTCGGGATCGTCGGTTTGCCCGATCATGGCGATGCGTTCTTCACACTCGCTGATCTCCTGCTGCAGTCGGGTTTCCGTCCAGTTGACGTTGTGAGTCGGCATGAATCCGTTACGCGCATCGATGTTGTAGATGTTTTCCACGGTCACGACCTCCTGCATTCTTCCGTGCACGCTCAGAACATATCGTGAAACACCGATAAGTGTAGCAGTTCAAAAATAATCAGGCCCCGCCCGCTACGCGGCTGATTGGGGGAAACCCTAATCCAGCCGCGAAATCCCCCCAATTTATTGCTTTCAGCGACCGGATTATACGTATTACACACGCGAATCGCCACGCGTGAGCACCATTCGCACACCGCGGCTGCATCGCGCAAGCGTTGCCAGGGGTGGCGCGCCATTTCCGGCGGATATTGCTTCGCGAAGCTGCGGTGAGGTGAGCGATTGTGGTCTTTGCATGAAGAGCGGAGGGAGGAAGATGATGGATTGCCGAAACAAAGCACGCAGGTCTCTCGCGGTCGATATCCTGATCTATTACCGGGATCTGGGCTATGTTCACGGAAAGATTCGCGATATTGCGCCGCAAGGGATGTGCATCGACATGCATCCAGTCGTGCTGCCGGATGACACGCTGGTGGAACTGGCTGTTACGGTGCCGGGCGACAAGGGAGAACGCTTCTATCGGGTGGAGGCATTTGTCGCCCACGCCGCGGACGGAGTGGTCGGATTGATCTTCCATAAACAGGACGACGCCAATGTGCGTTGTCTGCTGCGGGCCATTGCCGAGGTGGCGAATCTTGCCGAGCCAGTGGAAGGCGCCCGGCACGACAGGAGCGACCAGCGTGCGCAAGTGATGGGGGCGTGAAGGGAATCCAGGGAGAACTCGGCCCGCATGCCGCAGCCGGGTATCGGATGCCCGGAAAGGCGCCGAGTTGGTGCGCGCAAGGGCCGGTCCATGTGAAGTAATCCGGGAGTTTGTAGAGCTGGATGATCCGTGCAGTGGCGGGGCAGGCCCCATTCGTAGCCGGAGGCTGTGCGGATTTCTTGTGTGGCGGACGGGAGGCGCCGTGAGTGGTGTGATGGAATAAGGGATATCGCGACAAGGCGGTTACCGATTGCAACGCGTTTCTGCGCAGGGACATCGCCAGGGAATGGCAAAGGAGCTGTAACGGGTGTGGTTCACCACCATGCGGTGTGTCGTCAAGGGCGAGAAGAATGACAACCGGCCCGCAAGCTTCGATAAGGATATCGGGATGGGAAGGTCCGACGTGGAACATACGTATCAGCGTCTGCTGGAAAACGTACACGATATCGTATTCGCGGTATCGGAGGACCACGCCATCACTACGCTCAATGCGGCATTCGAACGCCTCACCGGGTGGAATCGATCGGAGTGGTTGGGAAGGCAATTCAGGGAACTCCTCCACACGGAAGACGCCTTTGCGGCAGAAACCTATTTCCAGTTAGTCAGTGCCGGCCTGACGCCGCCCAGGTTCAAGGTGAGGCTGCGCACGAGAGACGGCGGATACCTTGCGGTCGAAGTGGCGCTGGGCCGGTTGGGCGCGGCGCCGTCCGACGGGTTCGCAGGTATTGTCCGGGTGATGGAGGCGGGCGGTTCTGCGCACGAGTCCTTATGGCACCAACAGCGATTTCTGCAATCCGTCCTCGACGGTATTCCTGACCCGATTGTCGTGGTGAGGCAGGAAGATTATGGGGTATGCCTGAAGAACCAGGCCGCGGACGAAATATTTCCGGATACCGACCGCTCCGGGGCTCTGTGCTGCTATCAGGTGCCACGGCAGCCCGGAAAGCGCTGCGCGGAACGGTTGAAGCCGTGTCCCATGGAGAAGGTCGGGACGGGGCGGCAGGCGGTAACGTTCATCAGAGAGCATCGCCTGCGCGGCAGCGAGCCGCGGTATATGGAGGTGCGGGCCGCGCCGTTGCCGCTGCACGGCCAGCCGGGCGGGGCGATCATCATGTCGGCGCGGGATATCACGAGCCGCATCAATGCTGAGGCGAGATTGTGGGAAAGCCAGCGGCAGTTGGACCACATGCTCCACCACGATCCCCTGACCGGTCTGGCCAACCGGCTCCTGTTCCAGGACCGGCTGGAACATGCCCTGATGGATGCGCAACGCGAGCGGCACGCGGTGGGCTTGCTGTTTGTCGACCTCGACCGCTTCAAGAGCGTGAACGATGCGCTGGGCCACGAGGTCGGCGATCGGTTGCTGCAGGTGGTCGCGAAACGTCTGTGCAAATGCGTGCGCGAAACGGACACGGTGGCGCGGCTCGCGGGCGACGAGTTCGTGATCATCCTGGAGCGCATCGGGGACGCGCAGCACGCGGCGGTGGTGGCGCAAAAGATCGTTCGTGTCCTGGCGCGGCCGATCAAGTTGGGGAATCACCGAATCACTATCGGCGTGAGCGTCGGCATAAGCCTGTTCCCCATTGACAGCCGCGATGCCGATACGCTGGTCAAGTACGCGGACACGGCCATGTATCTGGCGAAGAAGAAAGGCCGTTCTCAATACCAGTTCTACACGCAAGAGCTGAACCAGAGGGCGATTCGCCGCCAGAAGATCGAGGAGGCGCTGGGCCGGATGCTGAAGGAGGGGGAGTTCATCCTGGGTTTCCTGCCGCGCGCCGAGGTGGGCAGCGGCCGGCTGGCCGCGCTGGAGGCGCAAGTGGACTTGCCGGCACGGATCGAGGATGCGCTGGATCGGAAAGAGTTGATGGAGGTCGCGAAAGACAGCGAGTTGACCATCGGGATCGGCCAGTGGGCGCTGCGCGCCTTGAGCATGCGGATCAAGGCGCAGCAGGCGGAGGGAAAGCAACCGGTGCCCGCGGCCTTGCCGGTTGCGCCGCGCGAGTTCCGGGATCCCGGCTTCACGGATCGTCTGGAGAGCGTGCTGCGGGAACAGGACTTCGCGTCGGATCTGTTGGAGCTGGAGTTTCCGGAACGGGTGTTGATGGAAGACCCGCATCGGGCGGCCAAGACTTTGGAGCGTTTGCGTGATCTGGGAGCAAAACTGACCATCACGGAATTCGGGCTTGGAAACTTCTCGCTTCGCAGTCTCGCCCGATTCCCGCTCCACAGGCTCAAGCTGGGCGCGGCGCTGGTGCGGTGCGGCCTGGGAACCGGAAAGGACGAGTCTGTCAACAAGGCCATCATCGACGTTGCGCACACCCTCGGGCTCGAGGCGGTGGCAGCCGGAGTGGAAAACGAAGAACAGCGCGCGCTCCTGCAGACGCTCGGCTGCGAATATATGGAAGGCCCTCTGGTGGACAAGCTGCTGCCCTCCTGGCGCGTCACGCCCGCCGCGTAGTATGTCGGGTGGCACTGCCCACCAAACAATGCCTTGACGACTGGCGTTTGAACGCAAAGACACAAAGGCCACCAAGAGCGCAAAGACAAAGAAGAGTTTTGTTCTGCGCGGATTGACCCGCCCGTGCTTACGGAAGCCCGTCAAGGTTGCTGTAATGCTCCATAAACACTTTGCGCCTCCACGTCTTTGCGTTGAAGTCCTGCGCCCGCGTCATGCCCGCTGCGTAGGGAGCGGTCCGTCAATTTTTCTTACACAACGTCTCATCGA
>JBAYZB010000188.1:0-5658 GCA_041672765.1 Gammaproteobacteria bacterium
CTCCCAATAAGTGCGAGACCTAAACGACCTTCTGTATTATTCCCCACAAAATTTTGTGGGATACACAGGCTAAGACTACTTCTAAACCCATGTCATTGAGCTTTGTCAATGTTGCGGCGCGTGGGGTGGGCAGGCTGGCGGTTGCCATCGACAACTGGTTGGGATGTGGGTACCCCCTGCTGTCGGGAATGGTTGTACCGTCGTTTCGAGATGGGATTGCGAATTGTCAAGGATATGAGCGGGACAGTGGATTAGAATAATTCTAAGATAAACGCACAGCCAGGAGGTATATCATGACCGACGCAATTGTTGAAACCATCGTCCCGATGCCCCGTTTGAACGAGCCGGCCCCGGCGTTCGAGGCCAAGACCACCCACGGCGTAAGGAAGCTGGAGGACTACAAGGGCAAGTGGCTGGTGCTGTTCTCGCACCCGGCGGATTTCACGCCGGTGTGCACCACCGAGTTCATGGCCTTCGCCCAGCACTACGAGCAGTTCAAAGCCCTCAACTGCGAGCTGCTCGGGCTCTCCATCGACAGTAACTACGCCCATATCGCCTGGGTGCGCAACATCAAGGAGAAGTTCGGCGTCGAGATCCCGTTCCCGATCATCGAGGACCTCTCCATGAAGGTCGCCAAGGCCTACGGCATGATCCAGCCCGGCGCCTCCGACACCTCGGCGGTGCGTGCCACCTTCGTCATCGACGACAGGGGCATCCTGCGCGCCATGGTTTACTACCCGATGACCAACGGCCGCTCGATCCCCGAGTTCCTGCGCTTGGTGAAGGCGTTGCAGACCACCGACGCCCACGGCGTGGCCACGCCCGAAGGCTGGCAGCCGGGCGACAAGGTGATCGTGCCGCCGCCCGCTACCGTGGAAGGGGCGGAAGGGCGTGCCAACGAGGGCTACGACTACACCGACTGGTACTTCTGCAAGAAGGCCCTCTGACCGATCCGGCCGGGCCGCAAGGCCCGGCCATTCTCATGGTTGCCTCATGCTGTCCGGCAACCGCTCCGCCGGGCGGTGAATCCGGCCTGAAGTTTCCGGCAGCAAAAAGGAGTCCCATGTCCATCACCAGTACGCTTGAATCCTGCGCGCCGGCGTCCTCCATCGGCGGCCTGTTCCTGGCGGCGGCGCTCTATCTCCCGATGGTTGGCGCGCAGGCGGCCGAGTTGACCGTCAATGTCGGCAATGTCGGCAGCGACGCGGGCCTTGTACGCGTGGCGCTTTACGATGATCCCGAGACGTTCCGGGACGAGTCCAGGAGCATCGCGGTCAAAACGGCGCCGGCCGCACCGGGCACGGTCAAGATCCGGTTCCAGGACCTCTCGCCCGGCCGCTATGCCCTGATCGCCTACCACGATGCCGATGCCAATGGCAAACTCAATCTCTTTCTGGGCATGATCCCGCGGGAGGGATACGGCCTCAGCAACAATCCGAAAATCTCCGGTCCGCCTTCTTTCGATCAGACGGCGTTCGATCTGCCGGACGAGGGCGCGGAGCTGTCCATTTTACTCAAGTACTGAGCGGTTGCCCCCTGCCTCGGTCGTCGCCTGCCATATCGACCCGCAATTCGCAAGAGTTGCGGGTTTTTATTTGTGTGGTTATGTTGCCGCGAACATTCGTGTCGAATTCTCTGAAACCACTGGAAAGAGGGGGCAGGGATCGGTGGTCTTTGCCGCCGGACTAGTATTGGGCTTGAAGGGATCGGCCGATTACCACTGGAGGCATGCGGCTCATGCGCACAGAGAATCCGTCCGGTCATTGGGGGTCCCGCATCCAGCGCTACATCCTTGCCGGTATCCTGACCGTCATCCCGCTGTGGGTGACGTGGCTGGTCTTCACCCTGATCATCAAGCAGCTTTCGAGCATCGGCAAACCTTGGGTGGCGGCGCTGTCGCGGGTGCTGGAGCGTTACGCCCCAAGCCTGGCGGGGATGCTGCTGCAGCCGTGGTTCGAACAGGTTCTCGCGATCCTGCTGACCATCATTACCCTCTACCTGCTCGGCTGGGCCGCCACCCGCGTGGTGGGCCGGCGGATCATCGCCCTCTTCGATGAACTGATGCACCGCATCCCGCTGGTCCAGACCATCTACGGGGGCACCAAGAAGATGCTTGCGGTGTTGCAGCAAAAGCCGAGCGACAAGGTGCAGCGGGTGGTGCTGATCGATTTCCCCTCGCCGGAGATGAAGGCCGTCGGCTTCGTGACGCGCGTTCTGACGGACAAAGACACCGGACAGGAGCTTGCGGCGGTGTACGTGCCCACCACGCCGAACCCGACGTCCGGCTATCTGGAGATCGTGCCTGTGGAGCGGGTGATTTCTACGGACTGGACCGTGGATCAGGCCATGTCCTTCGTCATTTCCGGCGGAGCCATCGCGCCCGAAGCGGTCAATTACGCCAGGAGCGCCGCAGAACCCGTGTCTTCGCCTTCCGGAGCGGCGGCTTGGGGAGGCGATGAACGGAAAGAGGGCGTCCGGTGATCATGGATTCGTGCCGCACTGATCCGAGGTCAGGATCGGACTGTAGCCATGCCGTTGGCGGCGCTTGTCGATTTTCTCCAGGAGCGCGACCCCATCCTCGTAGGAGTTGCAGGGTGTGGTCTTGGTGCGGCCAACCTTGGTGCCGATCTTCCCCCACGCCTGGACGACGACCCAGTTGCCCCACAGATCCTGCTGCAGATACGCCGTGTAGTAGCGCGTGTCGCGGCGCCACCATTTCGTGATCCAGTCCATACGTCTCCCGCCTCAAGGGGGGCAAATGGTACATAATCTCCACCTTTTTTCCAGTGCCTGCCCGCGCCCGTGCGGCCATCTCGTCGATGCGCGGATTACGTGGACGGGGGCTTCTGGGGGAATGGCAACTGGGGGCTTGTGCAGCCGTCTCTTGGGATTTCATGGCGGCAGCCAGTCCGGCGGCACGTGGGGCGTCCAGTCCAACTGTCGGAGGAGGTCTGCGAAATCGTCGGCCAGCGGGGCGATGAGCGCGAGTTCGGCGCCCGTGACGGGATGCGACAACCGCATCTCCACACAGGCGAGCAGCAGGCGGTGGCAGCCGAACAGGGTCTGGAACAGGCGGTTGTGCCGGCCCTTGCCGTAGGTCGCGTCGCCGATGATGGGGTGGGCGATGTGCTTCAGGTGCCGGCGCAACTGGTGGCGGCGGCCGGTGAGGGGTTCCAGTTCCACCAGGGCGTAGCGGCTCGTGGGATAACGGTCTACCCGATAAGGCAGTTCGCAGGTGGCGAGACGCCGGAAACGTGTTCTGGCCTCCTGGGGGCCGGTCGCGGCCGATTTCCCGCTGCGTTCGAAATCGTCGAGGCGCCGGGTGAGGGGATGATCTATCTCGCCCGCCTCGGGTGGATGGCCGCGCACCACGGCGAGGTACCGCTTTTGCACTTCCTGGCGCTCGAACATTCCGCTCACTGTGCGCCCCACCGCCGGGTTCAGTGCGAACAACAGCACGCCGGAAGTGCCCTTGTCGAGGCGGTGGACGGGATAGACCCGCTGCCCGATCTGCTCGCGCAGCATCTGCAGGGCGAAGCGGCGCTCCCGGGCATCCAGTACCGTGCGATGCACCAGCAGGCCGGCGGGTTTGTGGACGGCGACGAGATGCTCGTCGCGAAAGATGATGGGTAGCATGCGTGGCTCCCGGGTCCGGTCTCCGGCCCATCATGTCGAGCTGCCCTACCGAGGGAAGCGTTTGCCGCCTCCCGGCCGAGTCGGCGGTTCTGCCGGGTTGTGGCGATTGTGGTCGACGCGTTCCCCCGTTACTGTTCGACGGCCGGCTTGTCCGTGGTATGCGTCCCGTAATGGTTCTCGTAAAAATCCGCAATGCGCTCGTATTCGCAAGCGTCCTGTCCCTGGCAATCCGTGCAAGAAACAACGATGCCGGCGGTTTCGCAGCCTTGACAGTCCTGGTTCGCAGGCGTGTTGGAGGTCGGTTGCTGCTCTGTCATGGTTTTGCCCTCGGTTCGGTGGTCGGATCGAGTCGGGCGGTTGCGTCTGCCGTGCCGGCTTGGGGACGGAAACCCGTAAGCTATCTTATCGACATGGCGTAGAGGAGAGGATCAGTATTAACCCTACCATTCAGGGTAAATCTTTATGGTCGTGCTGCGGTATTGCGTACCGGTGTGGCGCGAGAGCATGCCAGGGCCGGTGGAGGACCGCATGCTTGGCGACGGCATAGAGCCATAGTAGTTTTGTATATAATTAATTACTAAATAATCACGTGACAAACAGGAGAGCGATCCATGGCATCGGATCGTGTACGTGAAATCCGAGTGCGCAGGGATGCGGGCGCCAGGGGCGCCGCGGGACGAGTTTTCTTTCTGACGCGAGCAAGAGGCAACAATGCATAACCACAGAACCACCATCACGCAGTTCATCATCGAAGAGCAGCGCCGGATCCAGGGGGCGACCGGCGACTTCACATCCCTTTTGAACGACATCGTCACCGCCTGCAAGGTCATCTCCAACCTCGTCAACCACGGCGCGCTGGTGGGTGTGCTCGGCACCGCCGGGACCGAGAACGTGCAGGGCGAGACCCAGAAGAAACTCGACGTGATCTCCAACGAAGTGTTCCTCAAGTCCAACGAATGGGCCGGCCACCTGGCGGCCATGGCCTCCGAGGAGATGGACGACATCTACGTCATTCCAAAACACTACCCGCGCGGCAAGTACCTGCTGACCTTCGACCCGCTGGATGGCTCGTCCAACATCGACGTCAACGTCTCGGTGGGCACGATCTTCTCGATCCTGCGCTGCCCCGGCGAGTGCAAGACCCAGCCCAGCGCTGAAGCCTTCCTCCAGCCCGGCACCCAACAGGTCTGCGCCGGCTACGCCCTGTACGGGCCGTCCACCATGATGGTGCTCACTACCGGCAACGGCGTGAACGGCTTCACCCTGGACCAGAACATCGGCGAGTTCATCCTCACCCATCCGAACATGGCCATCCCCGCGGACACCAAGGAGTTCGCAATCAACGTCTCCAACATGCGCTTCTGGGAACCGCCCGTGCGCCGCTACGTGGAAGAGTGCCTGGCGGGCAAGGAGGGTGTGCGCGACAAGGACTTCAACATGCGCTGGATCGCCTCCATGGTCGCCGAGGTGCACCGCATCCTCACCCGCGGCGGCGTGTTCATGTATCCCTACGACAGCAAGATGGCGCAGAAGGGAGAGGCCGGCAAGCTGCGCCTGTTGTACGAGGCCAACCCCATGTCGTTCATCGTCGAGCAGGCCGGCGGGGCGAGCAGCACCGGCCGGGAGCGGATCATGGAGATCGTGCCCCACGACCTGCACCAGCGCGTGCCGGTGATCCTGGGCTCGAAGAACGAGGTGGAGCGCATCGTCGCCTATCACAAGGAAATGGGCTGATCGGCGCGCCGGATTCGGTCAACGAAGAAGGGGAAGCGGATGCTTCCCCTTTTTTGTCCCGGAGGGGATGGACAACCGCCCCTGCTTGCACGGCGGGTAGCATCCACCGTGCGCTGCTTACCCTGCGAAACATTCGCGCCACGGCCTGTCGCAGAGACCGCCCTAATGAGAGCGCCAGCGCAGTTTTCCGGGCCGATGCCGCCTAACATCGGGCGCGCCAGCGAAACGCATATCGAGCCCATTTCCATGTCGGCGGACAGCACCACTACCGGGAAGCGGCAAAACGAG
>JBAYZB010000189.1:0-5652 GCA_041672765.1 Gammaproteobacteria bacterium
CGCCGCCTGCGCGAACGGGCCGCCCGAGCCTATGGCCATCAGGCTGTTCTCGGGCTCGATCACGTCGCCGTTGCCGGAGATGATGAGGGAGGTGTTTTTGTCCGCTACCGCAAGCAACGCCTCGAGCCGGCGCAACGTGCGGTCCGTGCGCCAGTCTTTCGCCAGTTCCACGGCCGCCCGGGTCAGATTGCCGCGGTGCTGTTCGAGCTTGCCCTCGAAGCGCTCGAACAACGTGAACGCATCCGCCGTGCCACCCGCGAATCCGGCGATCACCTGATCATGATAAAGGCGGCGCACCTTGCGGGCGTTGCCCTTCATGATGGTGTTGTTCAGGGATACCTGACCGTCCCCTCCGATCACTACCCGGCCGTTACGGCGTACGGAAAGGATGGTCGTGCCGTGATATTGTTCCATCAGAATCCCTCGCGCCGGACGCGGATACCCGGCTATCGGAAATCAGCCTTCGTTCCGCCGGCGGATAACACTAACCTATTAATTCAAATTGTACACGATTTGGCCTGCCGCCCAAGGAACGAAGAGACAGTTCGGGATTGCTGCACGGAAGGGCTGGACTGCGGCGTGTCCCGATCCAGCCTTAGCCCGGATATTTCATCAGAAAGAGATCGGCGCAGCCTTTAAACCCGTATAAAATCAGCGTGCGAAGAAGATCTTGTGGGAGGCTGTGCCGATGCCAAAGTGTACCGCAGCGCGGATGGATTTTGGACGGCTGAGACGCCGGGTGATTGAAGCGAATTTCCAAGGCGGCACCATCAGTTCCGATGGCGGGCTGATGCTGCCGCGCCAGGTCGACCGGCGCATCGGGTTGTCTGCCGCCGCGGCCGCCGCCCTGAGTGATCCGCACGGCCCCGAGCGCATCACCCCCCTGCGCGAGCTCCTCGCCCAGCGGCTCTACGGGCTGTGCCGCGGGCATGGGGATCTGAGCGATCACGCGCGCCTGCGCGCCGATCCGCTGCCGCAGTCGGCAGTGGGCACGGATCGCACGCTCGCGAGCAGCCCGATGCTCTCGCGGCTGGAAACCCGCGCCACGCGGGCCGATCGCGTGGCGCTCAACCGCGTGCTCCTCGAGCGGTTCATCGCCGCGCACGCCACGCCGCCCGCCGAGTTGGTCCTCGACATCAATGCCTCGGATATCCCGCTGCACGAGGAGCAGGAACAGGCCGAGTTCCAGGCCTACTACGACCACTACCGCTACCTGCCGCTGTATGTGTTCTGTGGTCAGGCGATGCTCGCCTGCGTGCCGCGGTCGTGATCAAGCTGTTGGTGACGTCAGGCGTGGCCCGCAACGCGCGGCTGCATAAGATAGTGGCCGACTGGGAGCGCGCGCTCGAAGCGCGCTTTGCAGAGACCGGCCAGAAGCAGCACGCCATTCATGAGTTCCACTACGCCGCCGCGAGCTGGAAACACGCACGGCGGATCGTCCACACGGCTGGACTGCGGCGCCCAGGGCACGAACCCCCGCTTCGTGGTGACCGATCTCGATTCTCCCGCCGACACACCCCTACCGTAACCGCGGCGAGGCCGAGAACCGAATCAAGAAGACGCAACTTGATCTGTTCGGCACCCGCGCGAGCAGCCTCGCTTTCTCGCCAACTGGCTGCGCGTGCGCAGCCTGCTCGCCTCCCATCATCCCTTGCGCGCGCTGTATCTGCACGCCGCCCGCGCGCCAGCCCCCCTGAGCCGGTGCCGAGTGCCGCCCCGTGCACGATGACGCTCGCGGAGGCAAGGGGGAAGTGCGCCTGCCGGGCGGCTGATGGCCCAATTCTTGGCCGTTGGGCCCGTTGTATCGCCCTTGCCGATGCGCCGGGCGCCCTACACGACCCGAACCGGGGCTATGGTGAAATATCCGGGTTAGGGGCATTCTGCCGGGCCTTCCGGCAAGGGGCAAGCCGTTCACCCGGCAACGCCTTATGCGGTGGTTCCAAGCGGACTGACTCCCCTACGGCACGCATTGATGGCCCTGCGCATCCGGTCCCGTAACCGCTCCGACTTCGCGCGAGATCGGGTGCCGGCATCCTCGGGCGAGGGGTACTGCCCCGTACCGGCTGGTATCATTCCTCGTTCATAAATACCGCGAACCAAAAACCCTCGGGGCGTACCAGCTCCTGATGACCGAATGCCCGGAAATACCTCGACTGACTCTCCAATACGGCGGGTTTCAGGGGCGAACATAAATTGATGATCTCACTCCGCGTATACCCTTTCTCCAGCGTCCCATCCATGCTCCGATAAAAGGTTCCATCCTCGACCCCACGGCGGCTGATGTCGAGTTTTTTCTGATATTCACCGTCCGATCTCCCGGTAAAGATAAACAACACTCCTCCCGGTTTAAGGAGCCGCTTAATCTCCCGTGAATATCGTTCGCGCAATCCGTTGCCTACCATGAAGGTGGAAGCCGCCATGATGTCGAAGATGAAGTCGAAGGAGTGATCTTCGAACGGGAATGTTTCACCCGCCCTCCCGCGGATATAACTACATTTTTCAGAAAGTCCTCGCAAAGTTGCAAGCTGCCGGGAGTGTCCTGAATTCTGTGTGCGAGCCGGTAGTTGAGTCAGTCGCTCAGCGTGAACCGCTCGGCGAATTGTATCGCCAGTTGTGCCTTGGCGGCATGCCATTCCCGCGGCGGGCGTTTCCACTTGGCCTGGATCTGGCGTAGCGACAGGTAGATCAGCTTGATCGCGGCCTCGTCGCTAGGGAAGTGGCCCTTGTTGCGGATAGTCTTGCGCACCTGGCTGTGCAGGCTCTCGATGGCGTTGGTCGTGTAGATGATTTTGCGCACCTCCGGCGAGAAGGCAAAGAAGGGGACCACCTGTTCCCACTTGCGCCGCCAGCTGGCGACGATCGGCGGGTACTTCTGCCCCCAAGGACCCTGCGCAAACTCCTCCAGCGCCGTGGCGGCCGCCTCTGCGCTGGCGGCGGCATAGACGGGCCTGAGCGCCTTGGCGATGGCCTTGCGCTCCTTCCACGAGGCAAACTGCATCGAGTAGCGAATCAGGTGGACGATGCAGGTCTGCACCACGGTGTCCGGAAAGACCGCCGTGATGGCCTCGGGAAAGCCCTTGAGCCCATCGACGACGGCGATCAGGATGTCGCTGGTACCGCGGCTTTTCAGCTCGGTCATCACGCGCATCCAGAACTTCGCGCCTTCGGTCTGCTCAATCCAAAGGCCCAGAATCTCCTTGGTGCCCTCGCAGGTCACGCCGATCGCCAAGTACACCGCTTTGTTGCGGACCAGGCCCTCATCGCGGATCTTCACCCGCAACGCATCGAAGTAGACGATCGCGTAGGTCGCCTCCAGCGGGCGGTTCTGCCAGGCCGTTGCCTCGTCCATGACCGCCTCGGTCACCGCCGAAACCAGATTGGCGGAGATCCGAACCCCGTAGATCTCGTCGATATGCGCCTGAATGTCCCGAGTGCTCATGCCGCGGGCATACAGTGCGATGATTTTCTCGTCGAAGCCGGGAAAGCGCCGGGCGTACTTTGGAATCAGCGCCGGGTCGAACTGACCGTGGCGATCGCGCGGGATGTCCAGCACCACGCGATCCTCGGCCATCGTCACCGTCTTTGAGGAATAGCCGTTGCGGTGGTTACCGGCCGCCTTCTGCTCCTCATCCTCGAGGTGTACATCCAGCTCAGCGGCCAGCATCCGCTCCGCCAGGCGCTTCTTCAGCTCGCCGATCAGACCGTCGTTGCCCAGCAGCCCGGCGCCGTGCTCGCGCCCCTCCAGCAGCTTGTCGATCAGCTCATCATCAATCGTCGGTTTGGTGCGTCTTGCCATGTCCCCCTCCTCGGGTCGGTATCATGGCTCAACACACAGAATTTGTTACACCCTCGGATGCAGGGTTGGCAAAGCTAGGCCAGATTGGCATCGACGGCACCAAGATCAGAGCCAACGCTAGCAAGCACAAAGCGATGAGCTATGGCGCATGCAGAAAGAGGAAGCGCGCCTGAAGGCCGAGATTGCTGGACTGTCGAAGCAGGCCGAGGCACGGGACGCGCGGGAAGACGCGCAATACGGCGCCGGGCGCCCTAATGACCCGGACCGGGGCTATGGTGAAATATACGACCTTAGCCTTCACCTCGCCGCGCCCGGTTGGCCGATCGATGACTGTAAATGGCCCACCCAATGGCAAAACTCAGCAGCACCGCCTGCAAGCAGAGAGCCTGTAGGTTTGGGTGGATACCGAGCAGATCGATCCGGGGGAAGTTCACCGGATCGACCGGCAGTTTTCCCGCCTCCTGCAGGGCGGCGATGCCGTTGCCGGCAAACACGATGGCCAACAGGTACAGCAGCACCGCGTTGACGCCGAAGAACAGCCGCAGGGGCAGGCGCACGCTGAAGCGGAAGATCAGCCACGCGAGCACCACCAGCGCTGCGGCCGCCACCACAAACCCCGTGACGACGAACCGCTGGCCCTCCGGCCCGGACTGCATCCACAGGGCCTGATAGAACAGCACCGTCTCAAAAACCTCGCGGTACACCGCGACGAACGAGACCGCCGCGAGCGCCCACAGCGTGCGGCTGCCCAGGGCGCCGCGCACCTTCTCCTCGATGAACTGCTTCCAGCGCAGGGCATGGGTCTTGTTGTGCAGCCAGAAGCCCACGTAAAACAGGATGCCCGCCGCCAGCAGGGCCGTGAAGCCTTCCGTCAGTTCGCGGCCCGCGCCGCTGATGTCGATCACGTAAGCGGCCACCGCCCAGGTCGCAATTCCCAGCAGCAACGCCGCCACCCAGCCCGCGTGCACGTACGGGAGGGAGTCGCGCCGCTCGGTCTTCACCAGGAACGCGGTGATGGCCGCCAGTACGAGAATGGCCTCCAATCCCTCGCGCAGCAGGATGATGAAGGAGCTGGTGAAGCTCATGGTCGGCGACAGGCCGCGCTGGTCGAGCCGTTCGCTCGCCTGGGTGAGCAGCGCCTGCAGTTCCTGCGCCTGCGTGGCGACCGCATCCACGGCCGCCCCTTTCTGGATCAGGTGGCGATAGGCCGCCATCTCCTTTTCGATGTGAGCACGCAATTGGGAATCCACGGCGCCGAGACTCGCCTCCGCCAGTTCGAAGCCTTCCAGATACGCCGTAAGCGCCAGTTCATAGGCGGCCTTGCCGTCACCGGCCCGGTAGCGGGCCAGGCTTTCGTCGAGCTTGCGGGCGCTGAAGCGCAGCGGCGTCTCGCCTTGCACCGCCAGCACGGCCGGCTGGCTGCGCAAGTACGCCAGCACGCTCAGGCCATCGTCGCCGTGGCGGGCGGCGATCTGATTCGGGGTCAGGGTGGTGAGGGTCTTGAGGTTCCAGTCGGCCTGTCGCTGCCACAACTCGGCCCCCTTCTCCCGCTGCGCCGCAGTAAACGGGAAACTGCCGACATAAAACGCCAGCGCCCAGCGTTCCTCCTCGCTAAGCTGCGAAAAGCCCACCATGGCCGTGCCCTCCACCCCCAGGCTGATGGTGTTGTACAGGCCGTAGAGACTGCGCTGGAACTGGCGCTCGGTATCGTGGAAGTTGTTCGGCGGCGGCTCCAGACCTGCCGCCTGCGGGCCGTCGCCGTAACCCTCCGCGCCATGGCACGCGGCGCAATGGTTCCGGTACAGGGCGGCCGCGCTGGCCAGGTCGGGCAGGCGCCGGGGAGCGGCCGCCACCGG
>JBAYZB010000190.1:0-5648 GCA_041672765.1 Gammaproteobacteria bacterium
CCGCCGCTTCGGCGAAAACGCCGAGAGTGCCGGGCCAATGCAGCGCAGAAAAGCACGTTACTCATTAGAAATTTCGTCACACAGGCAGCGGTCTCGAGAAAATCGGCTCTTTTTCAACAGCCTGCTAAATGACTGTCCAGGAACACTTGACCACTTCAGTACCGGTTTTGGCTAACGCTCATGAGTATCAGCCGTCAGCCAGGGCAGACATGAGCGTTGGCGAACGTAAGTAGCGCTCAGACGGGGGTTTTCTTAGCGGAAGGGTGGGGTAAGCGGTTGATTTTGAGAGATGGCGCGCCCAAGAGGATTCGAACCTCTGACCTCTGCCTTCGGAGGGCAGCACTCTATCCAACTGAGCTATGGGCGCGTGGTGTGAGTTCTATCGGTTTTTGACGCTTGGGCGTCGTACCCGTTGCGAAGCTTCGGGGACCGGCGCTCTGTCCCCTGAGCCGGGGATGCTGAGGCGGGTAAGGATACCGAAGAGTGCGGGCCGCGTCTATCGCCAGAGGGCGGAATTGCCTAAGCTATACTGAAAACACAAACTTAAATGCGGTTGGAGAGGTGTCCGGAATCGGCCTGTTGCGGCGTTTCCGTCGAACCGATGACAAGAAAGTTCCAGCCGCGATCCAGGCGGCGAAGCATATCCGGCGAGAGGAAAATGATGGTAATCGATTTGCTGACTTGCAAAAAACTTTCGATGCGGCCTGGCGTAATCGCTACGGCCGTATTGGCCTTGGCGCTGCTGGCGGGGTGTGATTTGGGACCGAACGGCGACCAGCAGGCGCAGGACCAACAGGGGGCCGCGGAGCGTACCGCGCCGATAGGCGAGTCCCGTACCGCCCAGGCGCCTGAGCAGCAGCAACCGGCAACGCCGCCCGCCGCCCCGCCGCCGGCGGAACAACCGGCCCAGGCGCCGGCACAACCGCCTGCCGCAGGCGGTGCCACGCTGCAGGCGCCGCCGGAAAGCGCCGTGGATTTGGCCAAGGGCGAGCAGATCTACAACCAGTTCTGCGTCGCTTGCCATCTCACGGGCGTGGCGGGCGCGCCGAAGCTGGGCGACAAGGAGCTGTGGGCGCCGCGCATTGCCCAGGGCCGGGACATGATGTTCACGCACGCTAAGAACGGCCTGCGGGCGATGCCTCCGATGGGCACCTGCGTGACCTGCTCGGATGCCGATCTGATGTCGGCCATCGAGTTCATGACGGGCAAGGTGGAGTAGCAGGCGCCGGCGTACCCGCGCAAACGTAAGAGGGCTGCCTGGCAGCCCTCTTTGTTTTGGTGTGCTTAGCGGGGCGCGCCTTGCCGGGGAGAGTTACAGCCCGTAGGGTGGACAACGCCCAACAAACAACGCCTCGGCAACCGGCGCTTAAACGCAAAGATGCCAAGGCCGCCAAGACAAGAAGCGCGGGTTGGACTTCCGGCTCCGGCACGCGCCTCGGTTCCTACGGTGGTCCGCTCAGGCTACCGAAATTCTCTATGAATACTTTGCGCTCTCGCGCAGGTAGGGTAGGCACCACCCGCCGGAATGCCCCGAGCAAACGGTGCGTGGGGGCGGTACCCACCCTACACATCTTTGTCTGTTTAATGCGCCTGGAAGGGCGCGCCTTGCCGGGAAAGCGGCAGGGGGCCGCAAGATCACGTACTGCCCAGCAGTCCGCGCAGGTTGCTCAGATAGGCCTGGCCGCGCTCCTTGCGCTCTTGCTCGGGCACCGTCTGGCCTGCGCCCTCCCATACCAGGTCTTCTTCCGGCAGTTCCTTGAGAAACCGGCTCGGCTCGCACTCCACCAGCTCGCCGTAGCGCTTGCGCTTCATGGCGTAGGTGAAGGTGAGGCTCTTGCGGGCGCGGGTGATGCCCACGTAGGCGAGGCGCCGTTCCTCTTCCAGGTTGTCCTCTTCCAGACTGGTGCGGTGCGGGAGGATTTCCTCCTCCATGCCGATGATGAACACGTGGGGAAATTCCAGCCCCTTGGCGGCGTGGAGGGTCATCAGGTGCACGCCGTGGCCGCCGTCCTCCTCGTCGTTGCGGTCCAGCAGGTCCATGAGGGCCATGTGGGCGACGATGTCGCTCAGGGATTTTTCCTCGGCGTCCTGTTCGACGAGCCGCTTGATCCAATCCACCAGCTCCTGCACGTTCTGCATGCGCCGCTGTGCGGTGCGGACGTCCTTGCAGGTGTCCTCCAGCCAGGACTCGTAGTGGAGTTCCTCGAGCATGTCGTTGACCACGGCCACCACGTCGCCGCGTTGGGTGCGGTCGCCGATGTCCACCAGCCACTCGGTGAAATGGCGCAGGCGCGCGAGCGCCCGCTCGGACAGGTGTTGCTCCAGGCCCAGCTCGAAGCTCGCGGCGAACAGGCTTATGCCGCGCTCGGCAGCGTAGGTGCCGAGCTTTTCCAGGGTGGCGGCGCCGATCTCGCGGCGCGGCGTGTTGACCACGCGCAGGAAGGCGCGGTCGTCGTCGCCGTTGGCCAGCAGCCGCAGGTAGGCCATGATGTCCTTGACCTCGGCGTAGTCGAAAAACGAGTTGCCGCCGCTCAGCTTGTACGGGATGCGGTGCTCGCGCAGCATTTTTTCGATCGGCCGCGACTGGTGGTTGCCGCGGTAGAGGATGGCGTAGTCGCTGAAGTCCGTGCGGTGCTTGAACTGGTGGTGCAGGATCTCCGAGACCACCCGTTCGGCCTCGTGCTCTTCGGTGCGGCAGGCGATCACGCGCAGCGGGTCGCCTGGGCCGAACTCGCTCCAGAGCTTCTTTTCGAACAGGTGCGGGTTGTTGGCGATGAGCGTGTTGGCGGCCTTGAGGATGCGCCCGGCGGAGCGGTAGTTCTGCTCCAGCTTGATGACCTTGAGCCGAGGGTAGTCTTCCTGCAGTTGGCGCAGGTTTTCCGGGCGTGCGCCGCGCCAGGTGTAGACCGACTGGTCATCGTCGCCCACGGCGGTGAGCGCGCCGCTCACGCCCACGAGCTGCTTCATCAGGTGGTACTGGCATTCGTTGGTGTCCTGGTATTCGTCTACCAACAAGTAGCGGATGCGGTTCTGCCAGGTCTCCAGCGCCTCCGGGTGTTCGCGGAACAGCAGCACGGGCTGCACGATGAGGTCGTCGAAATCGACGGCGTTGTAGGCCCTCAGTTGGCGCTGGTAGAGCGCGTAGAGCTTGGCGGCGCGCACCTCGTGCTCGTCGGCCGCCTGCGCCAGGGCCTGTTCCGGCGTCAGCAGGCCGTTCTTCCAGTTGGAGACCGCGCGCAGCGCCCGCTCCTCCACCTCGCCGCCCACCGGCTCGTCGGCCCGCAGCAGTTCGCGCATCAGCCCGATGGCATCCTGGGCGTCCAGAATGGTGAAGCCGGACTTGTACCCCGCCCGCTTGTATTCGGAGCGCAGAATGTTCAGGCCCAGGGTGTGGAAGGTGCTGACCGCGAGTCCGCGCACGTCCTTGCCGTTCAGCAGCGTGCCCACGCGCTCCTTCATCTCCCGCGCCGCCTTGTTGGTGAAGGTCACCGCGGCAATGTGCTTCGGCGCGAAACCGCACTCCTGGATGAGGTAGGCGATCTTCTGCGTGATGACACGGGTCTTGCCGCTGCCCGCGCCCGCGAGCACCAGCAGGGGGCCATCGATGTAGCGCACGGCGGCGCGCTGCTGGGGATTGAGACCGGACATGCTCGGGATTCGTTCTTGGGATTGATTACGCTCGGGCCGCGTATTGTAGCAGAGCGACCGGTCGGCCACCCCGCCGCCGTCCGAAGTGCAAAGGCATTCCCCTTCGATTCGTGTGATAAGAATGCTTGACATTGCAAGGGAGGTGGCGGACGGTGTGCAGGCCGGCGACGCTTTTCGCACCGCTTGCCGGTCGGACAGCCAAGCCGCGCAATTTCAACTACTTCGGACGCAGGTGGATGTTTGTATGATGCGCATGCTTACCAGGTCGTTGCTCGTTCTTTGGCTGCTGGGCGGTTTTGTCTGCGGCGCTGCGGCGGAGGAACTGCAGCAGCCACGAAAGGGTACGTATCTTATTGGATTTTCTCAGGACACCCTGGGCAACGACTGGCGTGCCGCCCAGGTCCGGGCGCTGGAGCAGGAGTTCAGCCGCTATCCCTTCATCAAGTTCGTCTACACCGACGGCGAGGGCGATACCGCCAAGCAGATCCAGGACATCGAGGACCTGATCGCCATCGGAGTGGACGTGCTGATCGCCAGCCCCAAGGATGCCAAGGCCATGACGCCGGTGATATCCCGGGCGTACCGGCAGGGCATTCCGGTCATCCTGTTGACCCGGCGCATCGAGACGGACGATTTCACCACCTTCATATCGCCCGACGACGAAGCCATCGGCCGGCGCGCGGCGCAGTACCTGGCGCGGGAGCTCAAGGGGAAGGGCAAGGTGCTGGTGCTGCAGGGTGTGCCGACGGCCACCACGGGCATCCTGCGCACGAAAGGCTTTCACGACGAGATCGCCAAGCATCCGGGCATCGAGATCGTGTTCGAGAAGCCCGCCAATTATCTGCGCGCCGATGCCATCCAGGTGATGGAAGAGGCGTTGAGCAAGGGCATCGCGTTCGACGCCATCTTCTCCCAGAGCGACAGCATGGCGGACGGCGCGCGTCGGGCGTTGAAGAAGGCGGGGATCGATCCGAAAAAGATTCTCATCGTGGGTATCGATTACATCGCCGAGGCACGCCGCGCGATCCTGGCCGGCGAGGAGCACGCGACTTTCACCTATCCCACCTGCGGCGCGGAGGGCGCGCAAGCGGCGCTGAAGATTTTGAACAACGAGCCGGTGCTGAAGATCCAGATGGTCGAATCGATCATGGTGACCCGGGACAACGTGGAGAGCGTGGAGCCGATCTTTTGACCGAAGCTCCGAAGGTTTCAACAGGTTTCAACGCAAAGACGCGAAGAGCGCGAAGGACCGCAAAGAGAATGAGAAGTTATCCATACTGGCGTCCCACGCGTCGCGTTCCGGCATACCGGCCGTCCGTGGTGCAATCTTCTGGCATGGCAGTGATAATGCTTTTCCCTGCTTTGCGTCTTTGCGTTTAAGCACAGCGTCGGCACCCTACGCGAATGCCTTCGCCTATGTGTTTTCCGCCGTGAAGCCGAAGCCCTTTTCCCTGAACAGCCGCAGGCAGGCATCCGCTGCAGCCGTGTCATAAAGGATGCCGCGGTTCTTCTCGATCTCCTCCAGTGCGGCCTCCAGGCCGAGGGCCGGGCGATAGGGACGGTGCGAGGCCATCGCCTCCACCACGTCCGCGACGGCAAGGATCTTGGCCTCCAGCAGAATTTGATCGGCACCGAGACCGGAGGGATAACCGGTCCCGTCGCACCGTTCGTGATGCTGCAGAATGATCTGGGCCACCGGCCACGGGAGATCGACGTCCTTCAGGATGTCATACCCGACCCTGGCGTGGCTCTTGAGCAGGTCGAACTCTTCGGCGATCAGCTTGCCCGGGCGGCTCAGGATGTCCGCCGGCACATAGATTTTGCCGATGTCGTGGATCATGCCGGCCAGGTAAATGCCGTGCGCCTGCGTCTCCGGCAGCCCCAACTCCAGCGCGATGGCGCGCGAGAGCAGCGCGACGCGGTGCTGATGGCCGGCGGTATATGGGTCGCGCTTTTCGATCGTGGTGGCAACGGCCTGAATGGTCGCCTCCATGCTGTGC
>JBAYZB010000191.1:0-5643 GCA_041672765.1 Gammaproteobacteria bacterium
GACCGCGCCGAACTGGCTGATCCGCGCGCTGGTCAAGCTGTACCAGGAAAACGCGGCCACGCTCACCCCGGACCCCTTGTATTCCGCGTTCCACGATTCCCACCCGCCCGCACCTGTTCGCGTGGCGCACCTGTCGTCTAAAATGGCCCAGCAACCCAGTGCGGCGAGACCTTGATCATGCGCAGCAGAATCCTGACCATCCTTTTGGCATCCCTGTGGCTGAGCGGCACACCGGCGCTGGCCGCGGATCTGGCTCGCGGCAAGAAACTGCATGACGCCAATTGCATGAACTGCCACACCCCCAGCGTCTACACCCGGCCCGACCGGCGCATCGACTCCCTGGAGGCGCTCAACCATCAGGTGCAGCGCTGCGAAACCGCCCTGGGCGCCAAGTGGCCCGCGGAGGACGTGGCAGATGTGGTCCATTATCTGAACAAGCACTATTACAAGTTCGAATAAGCGGACCGTGACGATCACGTTTCAGGCGCGGATTCCATCCTTCAAGACCGTTTGCTACGGTCCCGATCTCCCCGGACAGATCCTCCTGCACGGCCCCAGGCCTCGCTCCCGGCGCCCGCAGCCTTGCCCCATGCCTGTGTCGCTCCATGAGTAAACGCAGACTGACCCAACGGCAACTGAGGCAGATACGGACCCGCCAGGCAAAGCGCCTGTCCCGCGTGCGCGCCGCTCAGCAGTCCGCGGAGGCCGCCGGGACGGCCCTCGGCCCCGAGCAGGAAGGGCTCGTCATCACCCGCTACGGCGCCAGCGCGGCAGTGGAGGAGGCGCAGGGGGCGCTTTATCACTGCGTGGTGCGCCCGAATCTCGGCATCGTCGTGTGCGGCGACAGGGTGGTCTGGCAACGCTCCGGAGAACGCGAAGGCGTAATCGTCGCCTGCATGCCCCGCCGTTCCCTGCTGGCGCGCCCGGATTACAGCGGCCGCATGAAGCCGCTCGCCGCCAATATCGACGAGATCGTGATCCTCGCCGCCCCTGAGCCGGAACTCAGCGAAGGCCTCATCGACCGTTACCTGGTGGCGTCCGAGACCATCGGCATCACTCCCGTCATCCTGGTCAACAAGATCGATCTTCTGGACGCGGCCGGCAGGGCCGAACTGGAGGAACGCCTCAGGCCTTACCGCGACATCGGCTACCGGACCCTGTTGGCAAGCGTGCGTCTGGAACACGGGTTGGATGCGCTCATCGAACAACTGAACGGCAGGACCAGCATCCTCGTGGGGCAGTCCGGGGTGGGCAAGTCGTCTCTGATCAAGGCCCTGCTGCCCGACCAGGATATCCGCGTCGGCGAACTGTCCAGGACCACGGGGCTGGGTACGCACACCACCACGCGGACCACGCTCTATCACCTTCCGGGAGGCGGCGACCTGATCGACTCGCCGGGCGTGCGCAGCTTCGGCCTGTGGAATGTCACTCCCGCCGACGTTGAACGGGGCTTCGTTGAATTCCGTCCCTATCTGGGCGCCTGCCGCTTCAGCGACTGCCGCCACCGGGTCGAGCCGGGTTGCGCCCTGCAGGAGGCGGTGAGGGAAGGCAAGATCCACCCGCGGCGCCTGGCCAGCTATCACAACATCGTGGACTCGCTGCGTCAGATGGAAAAGACTTGATGACGCATTGGCCAGGTGACGCTGCGCCAACCCGGCCTGCTTTCAGCCATGCACCGTGCACATCAGGACACCTCTGCCCTTCGCCGTGCGCGTTCCACGTCCTGCGCGCAGACGAAGGGCGGCAGCGCCTTGAGCTGCAGCGCGAGCGCGAATGCGGCGGGCGCCTGCATGTTCACCGCAATCAGCTCCACCCCAATCAGCCGGCAGTTCGCGTGCAGCGTAAGCAGCCAGTCGTAGTATGGCTCGTCGATGAGGGGCAACTCCTTCAGGTCGTAGAACAGGCGCTGTGCGCGCCGTTCCTGCAAACAGTGAAGCAACGGCGCCAGATAGGCGTCCGGATCGGTGGGATCGAGCCCTTCTCCGGGCTCGAGCAGCATGTCACCGCCGCCGATGTCGGTCAGGTGCATTCCGTTAACCATGGCTCACCGGCCGGCGGAGCGTTGTTCCTGAATAACGACGCGGCTCAGACGCCTGCATGCCTGACCTCGATGCCCATGCGCCGGAAGGCCTCCTTCAGCCCATCCGAAAGCGTGGCGCGCGTGGTGACACCGCCGAGATCGATATTGAGGCTGGTCAACGCGCGTGCGATTTCCGGCCGGATGCCGGTGAGGATCGCCTCGGCCCCCATCAGCCCGATCGCCCGCACCATCTGGATCAGGTAGTGCGAGACCTGCGAGTCGATGGCCTGCACGCCCGTCACGTCCATCACCACCATGCGGGCACGATCCTTGGCGATGCGGTTGAGAAGGTTCTCCATCACCATCATGGTGCGAGAGGAGTCCAGGCTACCGATGATGGGCAGAGTAAGCACGCCGTCCCAAATCTCGGTAATCGGAGTGGAGGTTTGCCGCAGTTCCTCCTGCTGGGCCTGGATGGTGAGTTCCTTTTCCTTGAGGTAGATGAAGAACACCTCCAGCACGAACTGGTTGAACGTGCGCGCCAGAAGCAGCAGCACATCGCGCATGTCATCGAAGGAGTAATGGCTATCCTCCTCCAACTCCTCGATGAGCACCCGTTGCAAGGCCTGCACATAACGCACGAACAGTTCCAAGCTCGCGCCGCGGGCCAGGATGCGCTTGGAAAAGTTAGTGAAAAATTGTTGCAGGGCGCGGAATTCGGAACCGCGTCGGCCCGACCTTTCGCCCGCCTGCAACAGCAGAATGAACAATTCCAGAAATTCGAGGCTGGCGTCGTGGACGTCGTCCTGCGACAGAATTCCCTTATCGACGAACAGCGCCTTTCCCTGCTCTTCCAACAGGCGCGAGATACGCTCCATGTTCTCGCTGAGCTGAGCGATGAGGATTCGATCTGCCGACATTGCGGTTGTACTAGTATTCATGGCTCTCCCCTACCTTTTCTCCAGCCGCCCGAATCGCGAAGATGGATTTGTCATCGCTCGTGCGACCGACAATATTGCCAAGCAATAGCGCGACCATTTGTGGATGCAGCCTCCACAGCCCCGGAAAACTGCCGATATCCCAGGTCTGCCGAATACCGTCCGAGGCGGTCAACAGCAGCGCTCCGCCGGATACCGGCAAGTTCAACACGTCAAAACTGCGATGTGCATGCCCGAGTACACCCGGAGCGAAGTTCACGACCTTCTTTTCCCCGGCGGCCAACAGGACGGCGCGCATGTCACCGACCCCGCAAAGGTCGATCGTTCCGGCGAGCAGATCCAATTCCGCGACCACCCCGACCGCGCCGCGCGTGCCCTGCAACCGCAGGCTGATGCGCTCCAGTACCTGCTTGACCGGCGCGTCGTCCAGAAAACGCTCTGCCCGCTCGATGACACGGGCGGCGTGCTGCCCATGCCCCAGCGCATCCATATGCAGCCACCGGACTTTGGCGGTATCCGTACGCAGGCACAGGCAATCGCCGCTGTTGGGCACGTCCTGGTAGGCGCGCTCATAGACACCGATCTCATACGCTCCGGCTCTCGGCACGGCATCCCGGTAAAACCGGGCCCAGACGGCGAAACCGTGCCATGCCCCGTTTATCCTGCTGCCATGCGGAATGGAGTAGAACCCGTACCGATGCGCCAGGCGACGGATGGCGCCAAGCCCCTTGCCCATCGTGCCTGCCGTGGTAAAGCCGTCTTCCAACACCTGCTCCAGATCGACGACCCCGGGCCCGAAGTCCATGGCAAACAGTTCGAGCGCCGGCTCGGGTTCCACGGTTTCCCAGAGCTGAAAGAGTCCGCTCCCGCCGGCGTATTTGTTCTGGTTGGTGATCATCTCCGCGCAGACCAGCTCCATCTGTTCGCGCACCACATGGGAAAATCCCATGCGCTGAGAGACCGCCCGCAGCTTGGACCGAATGAGGATCTGGCTGCTGTCGCCGACCGTCGGTTCTTCCAACAAAAGCTTTATCAAAAACTACCGCGCCTCTATTTTCAGCGTCGCTGCCGTATGCGTAGGCGCGGTTTCCCTCGTCTTGGCCACCACTACCCTGCCGCGTCCCGCGCGTTTGGCCTGATATAGTACCGTATCCGCACGTTGCAGCAGCGTGGTCACCGTATCCTCCGGCAACAACTGCGCAATGCCGATGCTGACCCGCCCTTCCATGGCGTTCAGCACCTTTTCCGCCACCCGCCAGGCAATCGTTTCATCCGCAAAGGTGATGATGGCAAACTCGTCGCCGCCGATACGGCAGACATGATCCACATTCTCACGCACCGCCGAGCGCATCGCGCGGGCCATGCGCTTCAAATACTCGTCACCATACTGATGACCGTAGGTATCGTTGATCTCTTTGAACTTGTCGAGATCGAGCAGCACCAGGCAGAGGGGTTCCATTTGGCGCTGACTGCGCATGACCGCTCGGCTGAGGTAGCTGTCGTAAGCGCCCCGGTTGAGCAGCCCCGTAAGGCTGTCGGTTTCGGCCAGCCTGATTGACTCTTGCAGCTCGTTCTTTTTCTTGTCGAGTTGCGCCTGCAAACGACTCAATTCGATCGTGGCACGCCGCTTGGCCTTCTCCAGATCGGCAGCGATCTGCCTGTTGCGGCGTTTCAGGAGCTCCGGATCCGTCGATTCACTGGCGTCTTTAAGACGCCGCACCAGCCCTTTGACCACCGAGGGCTCGGGGATTTCCCGCAACAGCGCCACCGGCTCGCACTGATCCTCCCAAACGAGGAGAAGCCTGTTTCCGTCCAGCCGCAACTGGACCTCCTGGTACGCCTCCGTCGACGCCCTTTCTCCGCGCAGCCTGCGTAGCAGGGACGCCATCTTCACAGTGGCAGGGAAGACGTTTCCACCCAATGTCTCGACCGCAGCGAGCACGAGCCGCGCCAAGCGCTGCCGGTCGGGCTCGATCGTCAAGAAAAGGGTGAGAAGCGTTCTCATGGAGTTTTTTTATATGTTTTTTCAATAGTAAGCCCATCCCGGGGAAAACGCCACGGCCGGAAAAAATGGCGCTCATGACCTATGCTTAAATTAAAGATAGGCATAACCGCTCGCAGTGTACGATGGCGACAAACTATGCGGGCTGAGCGTTAACCTTCTATTCGGTCGTTGCCTCCTCAGGAACCAAAGGCAGTGGAGTTCCTTCATGACGTTCGTTGTCACAGAAAGCTGCGTCAGGTGCAAGTACACCGATTGCGTGGAAGTATGTCCGGTGGACTGCTTCCATGAAGGTCCGAACTTTCTGGTAATAGATCCGGACGAATGTATCGACTGCACGCTGTGCGAACCTGAATGCCCGGTGCAAGCCATCTATTCGGAAGACGATGTCCCCGAGGGACAAGAGCATTTCATCGCGCTGAACGCAGAGTTGGCCAAACAGTGGCCGGTCATCAACCGTAAGAAGGAGCCGCTCCCCGACGCGGAGGAATGGAAGGACGTAAAGGACAAGCTCAAGTATCTTGAGCGGTGATGAGGACACGAGCTTCCATTAGAACCGAGGGTGTCAAGTAATCTGTGTAACTGATTTCAAACCGGCACCCGCTCGCCGAACAGAATGACGAACTGGTTGAGTGCCGCTGTCCAATCCCGAATGGGACGGGTCCACTTCTTGGCCACGTTTT
>JBAYZB010000192.1:0-5632 GCA_041672765.1 Gammaproteobacteria bacterium
GGCCGTGGTCTCGGCCCCGTCGGGCGCCATCACGGCCGTATCGTCCCACATATCGAGCTGCGCCACATCGAACCGCGCCAGCAGTTCGCGGGTTTGCGGCCGCGCCAGCACGTCGCGGTGGAACTCGTCGCAGGCGTCGCAGTCGCGCTGTTCGAACAGCACCAGCAACGGCCGCTGGGCCGGGGCGCGGTGGCGGGCGAGCGCGTAGGGCGGCTTGAGGAAGAAGGGCTCCGTCTGCAGCGTGGCGCGCGCCGCGGCCGGCCGCTGCCGGGCCAGGTAGTCGCGGAAGCTCAGCTTGTCCGCATCGCGCCGCATGCCGTAGTCCAACGCCAAGTCGAACTTGGCCGGCGCGTAATAGCCGTTTACCCGCAACACCGTGCCGCCGCGCTCGTCGAGGAACAGCAGGGTCGGCGTGAACATCACCTTGTGGCGCTCGGCAAAGCCCTTTTCTGTCAGCGCCGTGCCGTCCATGTCGGTCACCTCGCGGTCGCCCCAGATGTTGATGGCCACCACGTCGTAGTTGCGCTGGGTCTTTTCGGCGATGGCCGATATGCCGAAATTGTGTTCCAGCAGTTTTTGGCAGTAGGGACAGCCGTCCTGGTAGAAGTAGAGCAGGACGCGCTTGTTGGCGGCTGCCGCCTCGGCCACGTCGTCGCGCAGGTCGAGAAACGACTGCTTGAACCATGCCGGCGGTTCGTGATAACCCGGATTGACCCCGCCCTGCAACACCGCTTCCTGGGCCTGCGCGCCGAACGCCAGCAGCCAGCCGGCGGCGCACCAGGCGATGAACTTCTTCATGCCGTTATCCTCCTCCTCTTTGGTGTTCTTTTGGGACATCTTAGAGCGTTTCCTGCGCAGGCGCATGCTTCGCGCCTGCCGGCGGATTGCGGCAGGCGAGACCGCAACGACGCCCCCGGTAAACCGCACGCTTATAATTTCCAATAAGGGGGGAGGAGGCTGTGATATGTCCTTTGTAACCTCGCGGCTCGCAACCGTGCTCATGCTGCTCGCGGCTCTGGGGCTTGGCATTCCGGCAGCGGCCCAGGCGCACGGTTCGTTTTCCGCCAAACGCGGTCCCGTGTTCGGACATCCGGGGATCAAGCATGGTCCCGCCTTCGGGCACCCGAGCGCCCGGCACGGTTTCGGGCTACATCGTGATTTTGGCCGCCATCGCTTCGCGCCCTCGCGTCCGGGCTTTGGCCACGACCATTTCCACTCGAAGTCCCACGGCTTTTTCCGGCACGATCACGGAACGGTCATCATTCGACCGTGGTTTGGCGGTACCGTGCTGGAGTTCCGGGACTCCAGGCGCTTCCATGATCGCTTCCACCCTGGAACCGGTCCCGACCTGTTCCGGGGCGACATCAGGCAGCATCGGCTGCTCAACCGGCATGACTTTCGCCGTGACTCTTTCGGGCATCGCTTTCGCGGCCACGGGTTCGATCATCGCAATTTCATCAACTTGCGCTGATCGTCGCCGGGAGTCCGTCAGCCGGCCGCGGCGCGCCGCCGCTTCAGGAACAGGATGAAGGCGGCCGGCACGTGCACCAGGCCGAAGCCGGACAGAAAGACCAGTAGCCAGGCAAGGCCTTCGGTCTCCAGGTAGTACTGGGCCAGCACGAAACCGAAGGCCAGGCCGGTGCCAAGCAGCAACAGCCCGGTGCTCCAGCGGCTTGTGGCGGTCGTGGTGTGGAAGGGCAGGCGCCACTGCGCGTAGGCGGCGGCAGCCAGCGTGAGCACGGCCAGGATGAAAAGCGCGATCATTTGGTTCACGCGGTCGTGTTGCGTCCGGCAAAACGGGCCGTCTGATGAGGCGCACCCCAGGCATCCCGCCTTCAACACCGGCCACTCCTTGACCTCCTGATCGAGGGAAGGTGGCCGGAGGACTCGGTCAGGGGGAACTTTGTCGGGCCTTTCCCGCCTCCATGGCCTCGGGCACTTCCATCAGTCTTCCGGTCCTGACGTCATAAATGTAGCCGTAGATTGCGATATCTCCGGGCACCAGCGGATGGTTGCGGATGCGCTGCACGTCCTCCACCACGCTCCTGGGGTTGTCGGAGATGGTCAGCCAGTCGATGTAATTGCCCTCGGTGGAGCCGGGCCCCTCGCCGGAGTCGATCCAGCCGGATGCGTCGAGTGTGGCGGTCTTCAGGCTGCTCGCCAGAAGCCCGCGCATGATGTCGTCGGTGAACGTCTCCATGCCGCAATCGGTATGGTGAACGACGAACCATTCACGCGTGCCCAGCAGTTTGTAGGAGATGACGAGCGATCGGATGGCGTCGTCGCTCGCCCGTCCGCCCGCATTCCGGATGACGTGGGCGTCCCCTTCCGCCAGCCCGGCATATTTGGCGGGATCGAGCCTGGCGTCCATGCAGGTCAGGATCGCAAACCGCCGCCCAGGCGGCATGGGGAGATTGCCTTTATCGCCGAACTCGGCCGCGTACTTGGCGTTCGCGGCCAGCACTTCCTCCAGCACCCTGCTCATCGCGAATCCTCCATCTCGCTGCCTGACCGCGCCCATGGGAGGTCGCCAGCCCGCCGTGCGTCGCCGCCTCGTCTGCGCGGGTTTCGCACGGGATCGGTTGGCGATACCACATGAAGGGGCGCAGCGACAAAAGAAATTTACCTTCCCGCAGGGCTCGTCCGCGCTGTTGGTCCGCGACCATTCCTTGCCGCCCATGCCCTGTCAACTTTAATGGTAGACCCGCAGTCAGGTTCTGCCCGCCACAGCCTGTAAGACGCAGAACTGGGCGGGGCGTGCGACAGCCAAAGGCCGCTGCCCCCGTCGCAGGCGCCTATTTGTGAAACGCATCACATAAGGCGACCGGTAACGGTACTAACGTTAAGGCCAGAAGAACAAAGATGTGGTTGGGCAGCCTATGGAACTCAAGGCAAAAGTCGTACAACTTCCGCAGCGGGCCGTCACTGGCGCCACTGCCTCCTCCGCCGACCTGGCCGCGTTGCTGCGCGATTATCGCGCGCTGGCGCGGCGTCACCTGGACGGATTGCTCCCGGGCTTTTTCGAGCAGGTGGACGACACCTTGTTCGAGCTTGCCGACAAGGCGGAAACGGACGCCATCCAGTCGGTCTATTTCGACGCCATGCGGGAGGTGCGCCTCAAGCGGCAGCAGATCGAGACCATCTTCAAGGACCAGCTCCGGGACGCCTTTACGCGGCTGGGCAGTTCGTCGCTGGAAAGCGCGAAATCGGCCGGCGGGTTGTCCGACGCCGATTCGCTGCAACTGGTGGATGTGGCGGAACTGGAGGAATCCCTGGCCATCACCGGCATGATCGAGAAGATTACAGGCCTGTGCCGGGAAGACCTCTACGGGCTGGAGGAGCGTCTCGGCCATTGCCTGCGCGGGCGCCGCATCGAGAGCGCTGAAAATCCCGCCGGTCCCGAGGCGATCTGCAACGCCTTCCGTGTGGCGGTCCAGGTCATGGGAGCCGATCTCAAGATCCGGCTCATCTTCCTCAAGCTGTTCGACATGCACGTCGCGGCGGAGCTCGGGCCGTTCTACCGGGAGGCCAATGAGCTCTTCCGGCGCGCCGGCATCCTTCCCGACTTGAAGCCTTATATCCGTCCCGGCACCGTGGGCGTTGCCCGGCGGGCAGCGCACCAGCCTGAAGAGACGGGCAGCCGCCACGGCACCCAGGAGCTGTCCCAGGGAGAGGATGGCAGCCTGCTCGACCTGCTGCGCGGCCTGCTCGCGGAAAGCCGCGGCGGGTTTGTCCCGGCGACAGGCGGAGGGGACTACGGCGCCGCCCCTGCCGGCGGCGCGGCGGGCGCGGGTGGCTACGTGGAACGGGGGCTGCTGCTCCAGACACTGTCCGCCCTGCAAGTCCCGTCCGCGCAGGGCGTCGGCGCGCCGGCGGCGGGTGTGGCGCTTCCCGGCGGGCCGGACCTGCGGGCGGTCCTCGTCGGGACGCTTCAGGACGCCAGCGGCCAGCCGGCCGTTCTGAGTCCGCGGGATACGGACGTCATCGACGTCGTCTCGCTGCTGTTCGAATTCATCCTCGACGATGCCGAGCTCCCGGTCGCGGTGAAGGCCTTGCTGGCGCGCCTGCAGATCCCGCTGATCAAGGTCGCCCTGCTGGACAAGGAGTTCTTTGCCAAGAAGGGGCATCCGGCGCGGCGGCTGGTCAACGAGTTGGCGCGCGCCGGTCTCGGCATCGACAAGGACAGCACGCCCGAGGAAAACCGGCGGCTGGCCAAGATCCAGGAGATCGTCGAGCGCGTCCTGACGGAGTTCACGGACAACCTGGATCTGTTCCCGCGCCTGCTGGAGGAGTTCACCGCGTTCCTGACGGATCTGGCGGCGGAAGAGGCGGCGCTGACGGCCGCCAAGGCCGAGGAATATCGGCAGCGCGAATTCCGCAAACAGGTGGAGGAGGAGGTCGCCGAGATCGTCGACGCGCACGTGAAGGACGCGGCGGTGCCCGCGGTGCTGGGCGCATTCTTCAAGGGACCGTGGCGGGAGGTGCTGGTGGCGACCCGGCTGGCGAATGCCGACGATGGTGTCTGGAGGCAGCGTGTGGAGTTGATCCCGGATCTGATCTGGTCGGTTCAGCCGAAATCTCAGGCGGCCGACAAGCGCGCCCTGGCCCAGGCCATTCCGCGGCTGGTGGGCACGATCCGCGAGGGACTCGGCGTGATCGACTTCCCTGCAGCCGACTGGGAGGTGCTGCTGAGCGAGCTGGAAACACTGCATCTGGCGAGCTTCCGGGGCGAGGCATGTCCGGCCAACGACAAGCCTCCCGCTGCGACGGCAGCGGCTCCGGAGCGTACTACGAACAACAGCCTGACTGATGAGATCGCCGCCCTGCAGGAGCAGGTGGCGGCCTGCTGTGCTGATCTGGACGCCATCCTCAACGAGGGAATGGAGGGACAGTCAGGATCCACCGCGTCACCGCCGCAGGCCGGCTACATCGAGGAGGTGGTCCTCGAGGACGGCTTCGGGTTCCCGGAACCCGTTGTCGTCGAAGACGAGTTTGTGCGCCAGGCGCGGAACGTGAGCTGCGGCACCTGGGTCGAGTTCCACCACGGGGACGACCGCCGCCAGCGCCTGCGGCTGGCGTGGAAGAGCGACCTGCTCGGCGAGTACACGTTCATCAACTGGAGAGGCCAGGCGGTGGACAAGACGGTGGCGGAACTGGCGGACGATCTGCGCTGCGGCCGCGCCACGGTGATCCAGGACGCGCCCCTGATAGACCGCGCGCTGGAGACGATCGTGCGGCGGCTGAGCGGCCAGCGCGAGACTTCGCGCGAATAGACGGCGTCGTGAATCTCCGCCGCCGCGCCGCCTGAAAAGTTACAACGCAAAGCTGCGAAGGGCGCAAAGAGAAAAATCAGGCATCCGTGTTGACGCTGCCCATGCGCCGCTCCCCGGCGCGCCAACCGTCCCCATGGCGCGCATGGCACAGATCCCGCTCTTTCTTCCTTTGCGTTTAACTGCGGTTGCCAAGGCATTTGCGGTGGGCGTGCCCATCCTACGCAAACTGCACGGCAGCGGCCTGTTCACCCCGGCGAAGGGCGTTGCGGCACGGCGGCCATTTTGCTGCTACAGTGCCGCACCTGACGCTTTGCCGGAGGTGAGTCATGCAACCGGTTCGTACGGAACACGAGCAGCAG
>JBAYZB010000193.1:0-5617 GCA_041672765.1 Gammaproteobacteria bacterium
AGCCGGCCCCGGCGAGGGCGCGCACCTCCTCCAGCTCGCTCTTGGCGAGGGCCAGGGAGCGGCGGGCGAGATCGTTCAGAAACTCCATCACGTGTTCGGTGGAGCTGGCCATCTTGGTGGCCAGGGAGCGTGCCGCGTAGTTGGGATAGCCCAACAGTTGCGCCGCCTCGTGGCGCAGGGCGAGGATGCGTTCCATCACCGGCGTGTTGTCCCATTTGCCGGCGTTCGGCCCCTCGTCGGAGGCGCGGGTCACGTAGGCCTCATACATCTCGCGCCGCAGGTCGCGATCGTCGGCGTAGGTGATGACGGCCAGATAGGATGGCATCTCCAAAGTGAACAGCCAGCCATCCTTGTCCGCCTGCTCCGCCTTCTGCCGGGCGAGCCCGCGGGCGGATTCCGGCAGACCGGCAAGCTGCGCCTCGTCCGTAACCTGTTTGGTCCAGGCGTGGGTGGCGTCCAGCAGATTCTCCTCGAACCTGGCGTGGAGGTTGGAGAGCTCCTGCATGATCGCCTTGAAGCGCGCCTTCTGCTCCGGCGGCAGGTCCACGCCCGACAGGCGGAAATCGCGCAGGGTGTTATCGATGATCTTTTTCTGCGCCGTGTCGAGCCGTGCGTACTCGGCGCCCTCCGCGATGGCCTTGTAAGCCTGGAACAGGCGCTCGTTCTGACCGAGTTCCGTGTTGTACTCGCTGAGTTTCGGCAGGCAGGCGTTGTAAGCGGCGCGCAGCTCCGGCGTATTGACCACGGAGTTCATGTGGCTCACCGGCGACCACAGGCGGTTCAGCCGTTCCGCCATGTCCTCCAGCGGCTGGATCAGATTGTCCCAGGTGTACGCGGCGCTGGCCTCCAGGAGTTCCTGGATGCGCGCGCGGTTTTCGGCCAGCACCTGATCGATGGCCGGTTCCACATGTTCGGGGCGGATGCGGGAGAACGGGGGCAGGCCCGTCATCTCGAGCAGCGGGTTGTCCATGGTCCGTGATACCTTTACTGAATGAGGGCCGCGGCGACGCGGCGGTTGCGTATTTATCGTTCAGTGCCCTTGGCAATCTAGCATGGCACAACAAGCTTAAGGAGCGCGGGCGTGCACAATCTCAGCAAAGAGGCTCAGCCCTACCAGGACCTCACACCCGATCTGATCCTGGACGCGGTGGAGAGCTTCGGCGTGCGCGTGAGCGGCAGTATATTGGCCCTCAACAGCTATGAAAACCGCGTATACCAGGTGGGCCTGGAGGAGGGCGCGCCGCTGGTGGCCAAGTTCTACCGGCCGGGCCGCTGGTCCGACGCGGCCATCCTGGAGGAGCACGCCTTCGCGCTGGAGCTGGCCGGGCACGAAATCCCGGTGGTGGCGCCGCTACAGGATGCGCAGGGCCGCACCCTGCTGGAGTACCGCGGCTACCGCTTCGCGCTCTTTCCCCGCCGCGGGGGCCGCTGGCCGGAGCTGGACAATCCCGACAATCTCCTGTGGCTCGGGCGCTTCATCGGCCGCATCCATGCCGTGGGCGCCGCCCGGCCGTTCCGGCACCGTCCCGCCCTCACCGTCGAGTCCTTCGGCACCGAGTCGCTGCACTACCTGATGGAGCACGGCTTTGTCCCGAAGACCCTGGAACGGGTGTACCACGACCTGGTGGAGGACCTGCTCGGCCGCATCCGCGCGGCGTTCGACGAGGCCGGCGATGTGCGCCGCATCCGCGTGCATGGCGACTGCCACCCCGGCAACATTCTGTGGACCGACCACGGCCCCCATTTCGTGGACCTGGACGACTGCCGCACGGCGCCCGCCATTCAGGACCTGTGGATGCTCCTCTCGGGCGACCGGACCCAGATGACGATCCAGCTTTCCGACCTCCTGGAGGGCTACGAGGAGTTCCACGAGTTCGACCGCCGCGAGCTACGCCTGATCGAACCGCTGCGCACCCTGCGCATGATCCACTACTCCGCCTGGCTCGCCCGGCGCTGGCACGACCCGGCCTTTCCGCTGAACTTCCCCTGGTTCAACACCGAGAAGTACTGGGAGGAACAGGTGGTGTTCCTGCGGGAGCAGGCGGCGCGGCTGGAGGAGCCGGTGCTGCAGCTATATTGAGCGGAGCCGGAAGAGCGCCGAATGGCGGCCGGCGCGGCGCTTACCGCCGCACCAGCCCCGCTTCCACCTCGTCGCGCTTCTCGCGGCCGACGAGCGTTTCGATGAGCTCCAGCGCAAAGTCCATGGCGGTGCCAGGGCCGCGGGAGGTGATGACCTTGCCGTCCTTGACCACGGGCGCACTGTCGAGCTCCACGTTCGGCAGACTCATCTTGTCCAGCACGCCAGGGTAGCTGGTGGCGCGCTTGCCCGCGAGCAGACCGGCGTTGGCCAGCACCTTCGGCGCGGCGCAGATGGCGGCGGTGAACTTGCCGCTGTTGGCCATCTTCTTGAGGAGTTCGCGCACGCGCGGGTCCTGGTCGAGGTTTTCCGTGCCGGGGCCGCCGCCCGGCAACACCACCATGTCGAAGTCTTCCTGCAGCGCGGCATCCAGCGTGGTGTCGGGGACGAGCACCACGCCGCGCGACGCAGTGACCGGACCGGCATCGAGCCCGGCGGTCACCACGCGGATACCGGCGCGGCGCAGGAGGTCGATGATCGTCACCGCCTCCAGTTCTTCACAGCCCTGGGCCAGGGGGACAAGTACGTTTGCCATGCTCGCTCTCTCCTTCGCGGTCGAATCCGGCGCGCGGCGCCGGCAATATTCTCGTCATTCTGGATTCAAGCCATGCACAAAAACGGGCCCGCACGCTCGACGTGCGGGCCACGCCAGGACGCCGCCGTCTCAGCGGCGCGCCTGCATGATGCTGAGACCCTTGAGCAGATTCAGCGCCTGATAAAGCGGGTAGTCGCTGCTCACCAGCGGCTCCCCGGCGGCGTTGCCCTTGCTGCCGCCCGGGGTCGGCGACGGGCCGGCCTTCGAGTCCGGTATCGGCTGCGCCGGGACTTTCCTGCCGTTGCCATTGCCCAGGTGGCGCGACAGATCCGCCTCCTTGAGCATCTCCACCTCGGTCTCTTCCATCGCGGTGACCTTCACGTTGTCCAGGACTATGTCGGGCTCGATGCCCTCCGCCTGGATGGAACGCCCCTTCGGCGTGAAATACAGCGCGGTGGTGAGTTTGACCGCGGTGTCGTTGTTCATGGGCAGGATGGTCTGCACCGAGCCCTTGCCGAAGGTCTTGGTGCCCATGATGACGGCCCGCTCGTGATCCTGCAGCGCGCCGGCCACGATCTCGGATGCCGAGGCCGAACCGCCGTTCACCAGCACCACCACCGGCGCCCCATTGAGCAGATCGCCCGGTGTCGCGTTGAACCGCAGCTTGGAATCGCTGACGCGGCCTTCGGTGTACACGATGAGGCCTTTTTCGAGGAAGGCATCGCTCACGCCCACCGCCGCATTGAGGATGCCGCCCGGATTGTTGCGCAGATCCAGGACCAGGCCCTTGAGCTTGCCGCCATTCTCCTTCTTGAGCTTGCTCAACGCCTCGGCCAGGTTCTCCACGGTCTGGGACTGGAACTGAGTGATGCGCACATAGCCGAAACCCGGCTCCAGGGTGCGGGCCTTGACGCTCCGCACCTTGATGATGGCGCGCGTCAGGGTGAACTTGAGCGGCTTTTCCTCACCCTCGCGCACCACGGTCAGCACGATGTCGGTACCCGCCGGGCCGCGCATGAGCTTGACCGCGTCGTTGAGGGACATGCCCTTCACGGGCTTCTCGTCCAGCCGGATGATCAGGTCGCCCGCCTGGATGCCGGCGCGCTGGGCCGGCGTGTCGTCGATGGGCGCGATGACCTTGACGAAACCGTCCTCCATGCCGACCTCGATGCCGAGGCCGCCGAACTCGCCGGTGGTGCCCACCTGCAGGTCCTTGAACTCGTCGGTATCCAGATACGACGAATGGGGATCCAGGCCGGACAGCATTCCGCGGATGGCGTTCTCCAGCAGCACCTTGTCATCCACGGGCTCCACGTAATCGTTCTTGATCCGGGCGAAAACCTCGGTGAAGGCCCGCAATTCTTCCAAGGGCAGGGTCGCAGTGGCGGCAGTGACAGACGCAGCATCCCGCTGCGCGAATACGCTTTGGCCCGTCACCAGTGAAATGCCGAGCACGGCCCCCAGCATGAGGATCAGGAAATTGCGCATCGTGGATTTCATCTATAGCTCCGTGGGGTCGCAGAAACCCCTAATGATACGTTACAACCGGACCACAAGCCTGCCGGATTCAGGGGGGATCGCAGCCGAAAAGTGGGAAATCGTGCACAGTTTGGCACAGATCCGCGGCGTGCGACGGGTAAATCTGCACGAGATCGACGCTTCCCCGCTTCTGCAACCGTTCCATCCCGTATCTGCCGGATTTGAGATACCTGACCATATTATACGGTGCCTGAATCGAATGGGCTCCTTCCGCCCCTCTCAGCCGCGCGAGCCCCCAGCGGGGGAGGAGCGGCACCAAAGCCCCGGATCGACCGGCTCGCCGTTGTGGCGGATCTCGAAATAAAGGCCCGGCTCGGCCTGGCCGTCGTTGCTGCCCACCACCGCGATCACCTCGCCGGGCTCCACCCATTCGCTGACGCGCTTCTGCAGGCTCTTGTTGTGACCGTAAAGGCTCATGTAGCCGCCTCCGTGGTCGATGATCAGCAACTGCCCGAATCCGCGCAGCCAGTCGGCGAACACGACTTGGCCGCGGGCGATGGCGCGTACCGCCTGGCCTTCCGGGGCGCCGATGAGCACTCCGCGCCAGCGCAGGTCCCCGACGCTGCGCGTGGCGCCATAGGTCGCGAGCAGGGCGCCAGAGACGGGCCACGACAGCGTGCCTTTCAGGCCCGCGAACGGGCCTTTCGGGTCGGCAGGCGCAGGGGCGGACGGGGGCGTTGCAGGACGGGGCCGATCCAGTTCGCGCAGGACCTGCCGCAAGCGGGTTTCGTCCTCCAGCAGGCGTTTCAGCTCGACCTGTCGGTCGCGAATCTCGCTGTTCACCCGCTCCAACAGCGCGGTGCGCACCTGCCGGAACTCCTCCAGGGCCTGCCGCTGCTGCAGGTGTTGTGCCCGCAGCCCATCCAGCTCTTCCTGCCGCTGGAGGATGTCGGCGCGGACTTGTTCGAGTTCGTGCAAACGCCCGGTGACCGTCGCGATGCGTTCCGTCCGTGCACGGTTGAGGTACTCATAGTAGACGAGGGTGCGCCCGGCGGCGATGGGATCCTGCTGATTGAGCAGAAGTTTGATCTGTTCCTGGCGGCCCGCGATGAAGGCGCTGCGCACCTGAGCGACAAGCGCCGTACGCTCCTGGCTCAGCTCTGTCCGCAGTGTCTCTTCCCGCTGCACCAGCCGCTGCAGCTCAGCGGCGTGCGCCCCCGCTTGCTGCTCCAGCTCTGCGATGATCCGGGACACCTTGGCGATGCCCTGCTCGGCGGTGTGCAGTTCCGCGCGCAAATCCTTGCGCTGCGCCTGGTCCGCATCCAGCGCGGCGCGCAGGCTGCGGATCTGTTCCCGCAGCCTCTGCAACTCCTGGGCCTTGGCCTGGCGCTCGGCTGCGGGCGTCGCGTTGACCAGCCCCGGGCCGCCCGTCAGCAACAACGCGAGCGGCGCGATGATCAGACAGG
>JBAYZB010000194.1:0-5607 GCA_041672765.1 Gammaproteobacteria bacterium
GGACGACAATGATGTGCTTTTGCTGTGTGTTATTCATGTTTATGCAGTAACAGAGGATTCATTGTCAGATAGGAAAATAACGTCGGGCGCACAATTGAAATCGACAATTCCGGTGGAAAGACTCCCGGCGCATGGCAACACGCGAAACATGCAGGCATCCAGAAGACGATGGAGATATACTTCTTCCATATTTCGCATGCCTACGACTCCAGCATTCAGGAAGTAAGCACCGGGATTAAGGTTGCACTGAAAGCGAAATTCCACCCGAATTACGGAACCGCCAGGAACATAGGCGAATGCCTCTTGTGGCGTTGGAGCCGAAACCGCCCCTCCCAACTCAAGACCGGATACGGTCTTTAAAAGCATGCCAAAACGCACGCTGGATGCACCCGCCGAGAAGTACACTGTGTAGGTATAACGATAGATCTGTCCGCGCTTGAGACAGTTGACGGGCTGTCCCGAAATATTGATGATTCCGGGTGATTCAATCGTGGCACCATTCGATTCGTATGCAATGGTGCTTTTCGGTTTTAGGTGTGGATCGAAGAATTCTTCAGGTTCGTCAGCACTCAGGCGCGTTGCACGTTGCGCTTTACTCACTTCCTTCTGCTCCCGCACTACCATCGGCCGATTGAGAGCGCGTGTTGTCTTGATTTCGTTCCGAATCGCCTCGCGCTTGTCTTCCGGAGCATAGAGTAATTTCTGATATTGTCCGACGACGGTCTTGGGCGCGCCAAAAGTAAGCAACTCTCCACTGTCCACCAGGATAGTTCGATCGCACAGTTCCACCACGGTGGCGCCGGAGTGGGATACAAATAGAATTGTCGCGCCGCTACTCTTAATGGCCTCTATGCGTGAAAAACACTTTCTTTGAAATAGCTCATCCCCTACCGAAAGGGCTTCATCGACAACCAGTATCTGTGGATCTACATTGATCGCCACCGCAAAGGCAAGACGCACGACCATGCCGCTGGAGTAGGTCTTGACCGGTTGCTCGATGAAATTTCCTATGTCGGCAAACGCCACGATATCGTCATAGCGAGCATCGATCTCTTCTTTGCTTAAACCCAGCACCGCGCCGTTCATGTAGACGTTTTCGCGGCCCGTGAATTCGGGGTTGAAACCCGAGCCAAGTTCCAACAAAGCTGCAATACGGCCGTTGGTCTCCACGGAACCGCTGGTAGGTGCGAGAGTGCCGCAGATGATTTGCAGCAGGGTGCTTTTCCCACTGCCGTTGCGGCCGATGATCCCAACGGTTTCGCCCTTCTTAACTTCGAACGAGACGTCCTTGAGCGCCCAGAACTCCCGAAAGTAGTTCTTGGACTGTCGCCCTGCCAACCGTTGGAGACGCGGAACAATCGATTGTTTCAGCCGGTCTTCGGGGCGGTCGTAGATGTGGTAGCACTTGCTCAGGTTCGACACGCGGATAGCGATGTCATCAATAGTGGGCTTTGCCCCTTCAATCACCAGGGAAGTGGCCGCTTGTGTCTCATTCTGAGTCATCAGTGGAGTTGAAGAGGCAGGCATATTGATTTCAGAGGACATCGGCAAACCCTCTCCGCGTCTTCTGGAACCACCAGAACCCGGCCCACGCGATGATCACACTGGTCGCAGCGTAGACCGCCCAGCCGGTCCAGTTCGGCAAATGCCCCCAGATCAGGGCTCGCCGTGCTTCTTCGATGATGAAGGTGAGCGGGTTTAGCATGAGCACGGTCTGGTACTTCTCCGGCAGGGCGGAGATGGGATAGAACACCGGCGACAAAAACAGCATCACCGTCGTGAGGATGCCCGTGATCTGCGCGATGTCGCGCACGAATACGCCGGTGGCAGCCAGGAACCAGGCCAGCCCCATCGTAGTGAGAACCAGCGGCAGGATGACGAGCGGGAAGAATATCGCCGTCCAGGGGATGTGGAGTTTGATAACGAAAATGGCGGCCAACAGCACGAACAGGCTCACCAGGGTATGAAACAGGGCGGACCCCATGGCGGTCCAGGGTAGTACTTCCAGGGGGAATACCACCTTCTTGACGTAGTTGACGTTGGAAAGGATGAGGCCCGGGGAACGATTGATGCACTCGGCGAACAGGCCGTGGACGATCATTCCGGTGAACAGGATGACGGCGAAGTCTACCCGGCTCTCCTCGCCACCCACACCCCAGCGCGCCTTGAACACCACGGAGAAGACGAAGGTGTAGACGGTGAGCATGAGCAGGGGATTGAAGAAAGACCACGCCAAGCCCATAACGGAGCCTCGGTAGCGGCCGATCACCTCGCGCTTGGTCATTTGCCAGATGAGGCCGCGATTACGTCGGAAACTGCGGAAGATCTCCAGTGGAGATGAGGGGTGCTGCTGATGCGGATTCATTTTGCCTCGTCGACGCACATGGCCAGCCCTTCATGCCAGGCCGGCAGCATGAGCCCGAATGTCCGAAACAGTTTTTTGTTGTCGAGTCGGGAGTTTTTGGGGCGCGCGGCGGGGACGGGATACTGCTCGCTCGGGATGGGTTCGAGCATCGGGGTGCGGCAGAGCCCTTGCATGTGAGCTAGACGGAAGATCTCCTGTGCGAACCCGTACCAGCTCGTCGCCCCGGCCGCGGTGAGATGGAAAACGCCCGAGGCAGCCTCGACCCGTTGCGGGTCTGAAATCAGTTGCCCCAGAGCTAAGGCGGTGGCTTCGGCGATCAGGCGGCTCCAGGTCGGCGCTCCGATCTGATCGTCCACGATGCGCAGGCTCTCACGCTCCTTGGCAAGCCGCAGCATGGTGAGCAGGAAGTTATTTCCGCGCATGCCGTATACCCAGCTCGTGCGGAAGACCAGATGCCTGCAGTCAGAAGCGCGGACCGCTTGTTCGCCCGCAAGTTTGCTCTTTCCGTAAACGCCCAGCGGGTTCGGCGTATCATCCTCCGCGTAGGGCTCCGGTTTCGTGCCGTCGAAAACGTAATCGGTGGAGTAGTGGACCAGTAGCGCGCCCAGCCGTAATGCCTCTTCCGCCAGCACCGCAGGCGCCTCGGCGTTGATGGCGAACGCGCGGTCGGGCTCCTTCTCCGCTTGGTCCACCGCCGTGTAGGCCGCCGGATTGACGATGATGTGGGGGTTCACCTCGCGCAGGATTGCGCGGATGGAATCGGGTTGCGTCAGATCCAGCGTGTTGCGGTCGGCGGGAATGACCTGGCCCAGAGGCGCGAGCGTGCGCTGCAGCTCCCATCCCACCTGGCCGGTTACGCCCGTGAGGAGAATGCGCGGAGTGGTTGTTGAGCCAAGGGCAGCGCTCACGAATAGCACTCCGCACGGCTGAAGGGCAGCCCCGCCGCGTCCTTGGCGGCCAGGATCGGCTCCTCGTCGATCGGCCACTCGATGGCGAGATCGGGGTCGTTCCACGCGATGGTGCGCTCGTGCTGAGGCGCCCAGTAGTCAGTGGTCTTGTAGAGAAATTCGGCATGGTCCGACAGCACGACGAAGCCATGCGCAAAGCCTTCCGGAATCCAGAGCTGGCGCTTGTTCTCTGCCGAGAGCCTCACACCGATCCAATTGCCGAAGGTGGGAGAACTGCGACGCAGATCCACGGCCACGTCGAAGACCTCGCCTACGCACACGCGCACGAGTTTCCCCTGGGGCTGCTGAATCTGGTAATGCAGCCCGCGCAGCACGTTCTTCTTGGAGCGGGAATGGTTGTCCTGAACGAACCGGACCGGTCTGCCCACAAGTTCGTCAAACCGCTTCTGGTTGAAGCTTTCGAAGAAGAACCCCCGTTCATCCCCAAACACCTGGGGCTCGATGATCAGCACATCGGGAATGGCGGTAGGAACGGCCTTCATCAAAACAACCTCTCCTTGGTCAGTCCTAACAAGTATTGACCGTACCCGGCCTTGGCCAGCGGGGCCGCCAGCGCCTCCAACTGTTCTGCCGAGATGTAGCCCATGCGGTAGGCGATCTCTTCCGGGCAGGCGATCTTCAATCCCTGTCTTTTCTCGATGGTCTGGATGAACAGGGATGCCTCCAGCAGTGATTCGTGCGTTCCCGTATCGAGCCACGCATGGCCGCGCCCCATCACCTCGACCTCAAGCTGTCCCATTTCGAGATAGCACTTGTTCACATCCGTGATTTCCAGCTCGCCACGCGCCGAGGGCTTGATGGATTTTGCGATATCGACTACTTGATCGTCGTAGAAATACAGGCCCGTTACGGCATAGCGCGATTTCGGTTTTGCCGGCTTTTCTTCCAGACTGACCGCCTGGCCTTGTTCGTTGAACTCCACCACGCCATAGCGTTCCGGATCCTGTACGGGATATGCGAATACCGTGGCGCCGTGGGCTTTCCGCGCCGCCCGCAGCAGCGAATTGCCAAAGTCATGGCCGTAGAAAATGTTGTCGCCCAGCACCAGCGCGCAGGGCGAGCCGGCGATGAATTTCTCTCCGATGATGAATGCCTGGGCGATGCCCTCGGGTGCGGGCTGCACGGCGTACTGGAGGCGCAGTCCCCACTGCGATCCGTCGTTCAACAGTTGCTCGAAGCGCGGCGTGTCGCTGGGCGTCGAGATAACCAGAATGTCTCGTATCCCCGCCAGCATGAGGGTGCTCAGGGGATAGTAGATCATCGGCTTGTCGTAGATCGGCAGTAGCTGCTTGGAGATGGTGTGCGTCACCGGGTACAGCCGCGTGCCGCTGCCGCCCGCCAGGATGATACCTTTCATAGTACTCACCTGTTGTTGTAGTTGCGCTCGACCCAGCGCTGGTATTCGCCGCTGATGACGTTCTGCACCCAGTCGTCATTGTCCAGATACCACTGCACGGTCTTTCTCAAGCCGGTTTCGAAGGTTTCCGCAGGCCGCCACCCCAGTTCACGATCGATCTTGCTTGCGTCGATGGCATAGCGCTTGTCGTGACCAGGCCTGTCGGCCACGTAGGTAATCAGCGAGGCGTGCGGAGCGGAGGCGGGAAAGATTTCGTCCAGAATAGCGCAGATCGCATTGACCACTTCCAGGTTGGTCTTTTCATTGCGGCCGCCGATGTTGTACACCTCGCCCGGCACGCCTTTATCCAACACCAGCCGCAGGGCCTGAGCATGATCGTCCACGTACAGCCAGTCGCGGACATTATCACCACTGCCGTAGATCGGCAGCGGCTTGCCGGCACGGGCGTTGAGGATCATCAGCGGAATCAGCTTTTCCGGAAACTGGTAAGGTCCATAGTTGTTGGAGCAGTTGGTGGTTATGACCGGCAGGCCGTAGGTGTGGAACCAGGCGCGCACAAGATGGTCGGATGCCGCCTTGCTCGCGGAATAGGGGGAGTTGGGCTGATACGGGGTCGTCTCGATGAAGAGCCCGGTCTCGCCCAGGCTGCCGTAGACTTCGTCCGTCGAGACGTGATGGAAGCGAAACCGCTCTTTCGCTTCGCCCTGCAAGCCGCTCCAATACTCGCGGGCGACTTCCAGAAGAGTGAATGTACCGATGATATTGGTGTCGATGAACAGGGCCGGCCCGAAAATGGAGCGATCCACATGGGATTCGGCCGCCAGATGCATGATGGCATCGGGCTGGTGGTCGCGAAAGACGCGGGCAATTTCCTTGGCGTCGCATATGTCCACCCGCTCGAAACGGTAGCGCGGGTT
>JBAYZB010000195.1:0-5563 GCA_041672765.1 Gammaproteobacteria bacterium
TGTACACTACGGACCCCAACCCGCGGGTCGGCTGCGTGATCGTGCGTGACGGCGAAGTGGTGGGCACCGGGTGGCACCGCCGCGCGGGCGAGCCGCACGCCGAAGTCTATGCGCTGCGGGAGGCCGGCGAGCGGGCGCAGGGCGCGACCGCTTACGTGACTCTGGAGCCCTGCTGTCATCACGGACGCACGCCGCCCTGCAGCGAAGCGCTCATCCGGGCCGGGGTCGCGCGGGTGGTGGCGGCCATGGAGGACCCGAATCCGAAGGTGGCGGGCAGCGGACTCGCTCAGCTTCAACAGGCCGGCATCGCCGTGGAGAGCGGGCTGTTGCAGGCCCAGGCGGAGGACCTCAATCCCGGCTTCGTCAAGCGCATGCGCCACGGCCGGCCCTATGTACGCTGCAAGCTCGCCATGAGCCTGGACGGGCGCACCGCCATGGCCTCGGGGGAGAGCAAGTGGATCACGGGCGAGGCGGCGCGGCGCGACGTGCAGCGCCTGCGGGCGCGCAGTTCCGCCATCATGACGGGCATCGGCACGGTGCTGGCGGACGATCCGTCGCTGAACGTGCGCCTGGATTTCGGACAAGGTGCGCGGCAGCCGCTGCGCGTGGTGCTGGACCCGCGGCTGCGCATGCCGGAGCACGCGCGCATGCTGGCCTTGCCGGGTCAGACGCTGGTGCTGACCTGCGCCGATGATCCGGACGCCGCCGCGCGCCTTGCCGCGGCGGGGGGCGAGGTGGCACGCCTGCCGGCGCACGGGGACGGGCTCGACCTGCATGCGGTCATGGGGCATCTGGCGGAGCGGCAGGTCAACGAGGTGCTGCTGGAGACGGGCGCCACCCTGGCCGGGGCGATGCTGGCGGCCGGCCTGATCGACGAACTTGTACTCTACGTGGCGCCGCATATCATGGGCAGTGGCGCGCGCGGCCTGTTCCGCCTGCCGGGCCTGGAGCGTATGGAGGATCGTATCGAATTGGATATCCTGGATATCCGCGCGGTGGGGCGGGATTGGAGAATCACGGCAAAAGTGGCAAGTCTCAAGTAATAGGGCTATTCGTCGGGCTGCGTCAACCCGATCTCCACTTGCAACTTGAAACTTGGAACTTGGAATTAACAGCTATGTTCACCGGAATCATACAAGCCGTCGGAAAGATTGCGGCGCTCAAACCGAAGGGCGCCGACCTGCGCGTGCGCATCGCCACGGGCAAGCTGGACCTGGAGGACGTGCGCCTGGGCGACAGCATCGCGGTCAACGGCGTGTGCCTGACCGCGGTGGAGCTGCCGGGCGACGGCTTCTGGGCCGATGTCTCGGGCGAGAGCCTGGCGCGGACCACGCTGGGCGAGCTGCGTGTGGGCCAGGCCGTCAACCTGGAGAAGGCGTTGACCCCCACCACGCGGCTCGGCGGCCATCTGGTGAGCGGTCACGTGGACGGCATCGGGACGGTGGTGAGGCGCTGGGAGGACGGGCGCTCGGTGCGCTTTCGAATCCGCGCCCCGGACGGGCTGGCCAAGTACATCGCGCAGAAAGGCTCCATCTGCGTGGACGGCATCAGCCTCACGATCAATGCCGTGGAGGGCGCCGAGTTCGAGCTCAACATCGTGCCCCACACGCTGCAGGAGACGACCATGGGCGGTTTCGCCGCGGGTACCCGGGTGAACCTGGAAGTGGACATCATCGCCCGCTATCTGGAGCGGCTGTTGCTGGGCGAGAAGGCGGCCAATCCTGGCGGGGCAGGGATTACCGAGGCGTTTCTGGCCGAACACGGTTTCATCAAGGGGAAGTGACAAGTTACAAGTGACAAGCATCGAGTCTTGATGCTTGCAACTCGCTACTTGCATCTGAATCGAGAAGATATGCCGCTGAATACGACCGAAGAGCTGATCGAAGACATCCGTCAGGGCAAGATGGTGATCCTGATGGATGACGAGGATCGGGAGAACGAGGGGGATCTCCTCATGGCGGCCTCGTTGGTGCGCCCGGAGGACATCAACTTCATGGCCCGCTACGGCCGCGGCCTGATCTGCCTGACGCTGACGCGGGAGCGCTGCAGGCAGTTGCGCCTGCCGCTCATGGTGAGCGACACCAACGACAAGCACGCGACCAACTTCACGGTTTCCATCGAGGCGGCGGAGGGCGTGACCACCGGTATTTCCGCCTACGACCGCGCCCATACCGTGCGCGTGGCGGTGGCGCCGGACGCCAAGCCCGAGGATCTGGTCCAGCCGGGCCATATCTTCCCGCTCATGGCCCAGCCGGGCGGCGTGCTGACCCGCGCCGGGCATACCGAGGCGGGCTGCGATCTGACGCGTCTGGCGGGGCTGGAGCCCGCGGCGGTGATCGTGGAAATCCTCAACGAGGACGGCACCATGGCGCGCCGCCCGGATCTCGAAATCTTCGCTCAACAGCACGGCCTCAAGATCGGCACCATCGCCGATCTGATCCATTACCGCATCCAGAACGAAAAGACCATCGAGCGGGTGGCGGAGTGCGATCTCAACACCGAATTCGGCAAGTTCCGCCTGGTGGCCTATCACGACAGCATCGACCGCGAGCTGCACTTCGCGCTGGTGATGGGCACGGTACGGCCCGATGTCCCGACGCTGGTACGGGTGCATGTCCAAAATACCCTGTGCGACATGCTGGGCGCCCTGCACGAAGACAGCGGCTGGCCGCTGCGCGCCGCCTTGCGGCGGGTGGCCGAGGAGGGGAGCGGCGTCGTGGTGCTCCTGCGCAAGCAGGAGGACACGCGGGATCTGGTGCGGCGCATCCGGCTTTGCCAAATACAGGGGGATCAGCGTGGCTCCCTGCGGCCGGAGTCGCCCGTCGATCTGCGCACTCATGGGTTGGGCGCGCAGATTCTCACGGACTTGGGCGTGCGCCGCATGCTCGTGATGAGTTCGCCGAAGCGCATGCACGGCCTGTCGGGCTTCGATCTGGAAGTGGTGGGCTACGTGGGCAACGAGTGACGGGCAGGGGACGAATTCAGTATTCGCAACAAGGTAAGGGCCATGAACAACATCAAGACTATCGAAGGTGATTTTTCCATCCGCAGCGATGCGCGCTTCGCCATCGTCGTGTCCCGTTTCAACAGCTTCGTCGTGGAAAGCCTGTTGGCGGGCGCGCTCGACACCCTGAAGCGCCACGGCGCCAAGGACGAGATGATCCATGTGGTGCGCGTGCCGGGCGCGTTCGAGATGCCGCTCGCCGCGCAACGCCTGGCGGCCGGCAAGAATTTCGATGCGATCATTGCGCTCGGTGCGGTGATTCGCGGCGGCACGCCCCATTTCGACTACGTGGCCGGCGAATGCACCAAGGGGCTCGCGCAGGTGTCGCTGCAGTACGGCGTCCCGATCGCCTTCGGCGTGCTTACCACCGACACCATCGAGCAGGCCATCGAGCGTGCCGGTACCAAGGCCGGCAACAAGGGCGCGGAAGCGGCCCTGTCGGCCATCGAGATGGTCAGCCTGCTGCGCCGGCTGGACTAAGCATATGGCGAAAGGCGGCCAAGGCCGGACCCTCAGTCAAATGCGCAGCCGGGCGCGGTGGTTCGCCGTGCAGGCGCTTTATCAGTGGCAGCTTTCCGGCCAGAACCTCCACGAGATCGAGCAGCAGTTTCTGGACGGGCACGAGATCGGCAAATGCGACGTGGAGTATTTCAGCGAATTGCTGCATCAAGTCCCTGCGCATCTGGACGAGGTCGATGCCCGCCTGCGTCCCTTTCTCGACCGTCCCGTCGAGGAGGTCGATCCGGTGGAACGCGCCATCCTGCGTATCGGGGCGTATGAGTTCGGATTCCGCCCCGACGTGCCATACCGGGTGGTGATCAACGAAGCGGTGGAGCTTGCCAAGACCTTCGGCGCCGAGCAGGGCCACAAGTACGTCAACGGCGTGCTGGACAAGGTGGCGAAGGAGTTGCGCGCCGTCGAGATGCGCGGCAAATAACAAGTGACAAGTTACAAGGTGCAAGGATGTATCGAGGTTGCCTTGCAGTTTGCTGCTTGTAACTTGTAACTTTTCCCCATGCCCATCTCCGAATTCGATCTCATTGCCCGTTATTTCGCCCGACAGGACGTCCGGCGTCCGGATGTTCCACTGGGTGTCGGCGACGACTGCGCGCTCCTGCGCGCGCCGGCGGGCATGGATCTCGCCGTCACCACGGACACCCTGGTGGCCGGCGTGCACTTTCCCGAGAACACCCATCCCGAGGCCTTGGGCCACAAGGCGCTGGCGGTCAATCTGAGCGATCTTGCCGCCATGGGCGCGGAGCCCGCCTGGGCGATGCTCGCCCTGACGCTGCCGCAGGCGGACGAGGCCTGGCTGGAGGCATTCGCGCGCGGCCTGCTGGGCTTGGCGGCGCGCTACGGGGTGCAGTTGGTCGGCGGCGATACGACGCGCGGGCCGCTCAGCGTCACCCTGCAGGTGTTTGGTTTCGTCCCGCAAGGCAAGGCGCTGCGGCGGGATGCCGCCCAACCGGGCGACCTGATCTGCGTGACGGGGACGTTGGGCGATGCCGGGCTCGGGCTGCGGATTGCCCAAGGGAAGCTTGCGGCGCCGGCCCCGTATGCGGAGTATCTGCTGGGGCGGCTCGAACGGCCGGGGCCGCGCGTCGAGACGGGCTTGGCGCTGCGCGGGCTGGCACACGCCGCCATCGATGTATCGGACGGCCTCGTGGCCGATCTCGGCCATATCCTGGACAGCAGTGGCGTTGGGGCAACGGTGCAGGTGGAGCGCATCCCGGTTTCCGCCGCGTTTCGGGAACTGGTGGCGGACGACTGGAACACGGCGCTCGGTTCCGGCGACGACTATGAACTATGTTTCACGCTGCCGCCGGAGCGCCGGGCCGAACTGGAAAAGAGCTGTGCCGAACGCGGCGAATGCTGTACCTGCATCGGGGTGATCGAGCAACGGCCCGGATTGCGCCTGCTGCGCAACGACGGCTCTGCCTTCGACCTCGCCGCACAGGGCTACGACCATTTCCGTGGATAGATCTCAGCGCGAGCGATGATGGGCAACGCCGATGGGGCAGCAGCCGGAGGAAACAGGAAACAGCGTTGAAGGTGCCGATGCGGTGAGCGTTGCGGGGCGGCGCCGGGTCCCGCGCAGCGTCTGGACCAATCCCTGGCACTTCCTGGCGTTCGGCTTCGGGACCGGCGCGGTGCGCCGTGCGCCGGGCACCGCGGGCACCCTGGCGGCCGTGCCGCTGTATCTGTTGCTGCAGAACTTGCCGCTGTTCGCTTATCTCGCGGTGACGGCAGGGCTGTTCGCCTTCGGGGTCTGGCTCTGCCACATCACGGCGCGGGATCTGTCCATTCACGATCATCCGGGCGTCGTCTGGGATGAGATCGTCGGCTACCTCGTCGCCATGAGCGTCGCGCCATCCGGCTGGATGTGGGTGGTGTCCGGCTTCTTCCTGTTCCGCGCCTTCGATATCCTGAAGCCCTGGCCCGTGAGCTGGGCCGACCGGCACGTCGGCGGCGGGGTCGGCATCATGCTGGACGACCTGCTGGCGGGCGTCTACGCGGCGCTGGCCATGGCCGCCATCCACGGCTTGCTCGGGTGAAGGC